>DATIYI010000054.1:0-4571 GCA_035517695.1 Streptosporangiaceae bacterium | reverse complement strand
TCGAGCGTGCGGTTGCGCACCTCAAGACCTGGAAGATCCTTTTCACCGATTATCGGCGGCCACTCAACACGTTTCTTGATTCCTTCCGCGCGGCCATCGGTCTCTATTTCTTCGAATTGAGTTTTTAATAATCCTCCAGGTATGCGAGGGCCTTAGCCAGAAATCCTTCGCCCGCGCCTATGTCCGGCCCATGGCTAGTGTCCGTGTTCGCGCGACCGGTTAACGCCGAGACTCCCATTCCTCAAGAGGCCTCCCGCAAAATGCCCCGCCGCCACGGCTCGGCGACCTGGACATCGAGAGCCCGCGCGAGCAGCTCGGTCGCCACCCAGCTAACCGGCTGGTGGCGCTCTTCCGCCGCCGCCCGGAGCGCCGCATCGAGGGCGCTGTCGAGGCTCAGGCACCGATTCTTGACTGGCATTTGCTACGCCCTTTGTTCTGTGTCGGCGAGGGGCTATAGGCTGCCCTCTAATACTATCAATGAGGCCATTATTGGCGGTAGGCTGGAATTCATGACTAGCAATAGCAATGACTTTGCCAAGGCCGCAGCCGACCGCGCCGCGCGAGGCGCCTGGTATCAGGAGCGGCTGGCGCCGGCCCCGGCCGAGCCGGCCGAGGAGCAACCCGCCCCGCTAACTGCCGGCCAGATCGATTCGCTTTCCGCCGAGGCCTATGCCGAACACCGCCAGGCCCTGGGCGTGAAGGACCCGGACGCGGGCCTGTTCGGCGAGGTGAAGTTCACGCCCCGGCCGAGTACCTACCGGTACGGCGCAATCGAGAGGTACCGGCAGGCATGACCCATGATCACCACCGCACACCCAATCGCTAGAGACGTACGGGGAGAACAATGACCGAGACATACGCATTCGACCGTCAGCGTGCGCAGCAGACGAGTACCAGGACCGTCAATGCCCGCGACCTCACCGGAATGGTGAATGCGCGGGTGCAGGCCGCCAAGGACCAGGCCGAGGCGCGCGAGGACCGGCGTCGGGCGGCGCTGGACCTGCTGGCCGACGACGCCGCGCTGCTGCCGCTGCTCCGCCTCCTGGCCGACAACAAGGATCTGCTGCGCGAGTTGATGGCCGACCCGTACGCGCTGCGGATGGCGGTCGCGCTGGGCCAGGACGCGCTGGCCAATGCCCGCGCCGAGCGCGAGGCGGCGGAAGAGGACGCCGCCTGAGGCAAGCGCATCACAGCGACCAGAAGGATCACGAAATGACCGCTACCCGGGTGTGGAACGGCACCGTCGCCGGCACCGCCATCGAGGTCGACTTCGCGGACAGGTATGAGTACGTCCAGGTCACCAACCTGGCCGTCGAGGGGGTTGCCGACGTGCTGTTCTTCACCGCCGAGCTTCGGCGCCGCCGAAGCTCGGCTTTCACCTGCTTCAGCTTCGCCCTCAGCCTCTTTTTGATGGTGATGCGCCGGAGCCAGTTCGCTCGGCATCTTTATCTTCCGCTGCTAATCGGCCTTGAGCGTGAATCGGGTCGCTGCGGGCAGCGCCCGGTAACGGACTTTGCCCATCGCCATTGGCAGTTGCCAGCCATCCTGCGAGCCAGGTCGGGATGATGCGCGGAACCGGCGGCCGTCAGGACTGCGCCGACGATCTGGCCTGAGCTGAATCAACTGATACCTCACACTCTCTCGCGCTGCCCGTCGGCAAGGTCGCGCACGTGGCGGCAAAGCGGAGGCTTGTCGGCAGCGTCCTCAGGTAAACATTCAGGTCTCGGCCTTGGTGTTAGCGGGCTGCGTAGAACCCCAGGTCAGGGCCGGTGGCCGAGTTCTGGAACCGCACACGCTGACCGGTGCCGCTTCAGCCCGCGCATCGGCCTCAATCGCGCCTTCAGCCGGCCGGGGTCCGCCTCGACCGGGTTGTTCGCTACCACTCAGCGACGTGCAATGCCGAGGGCACCAGCTCATCGAGCACCCGCGGGCAGCAGCGCGCGCGGTCGGTCGTGACCTCCACCGGAATTGTGCCCGCTCGCCTCGCCCGGGCGAAGAACCGCCGCGCGGCCGCCAGGTCACGCCGCGCCGGCACGAGGACATCGATGACCTGCCCGTGCTGATCGATCGCCCGGCAGGGATAAGTCTGCTGGCCCGCGACCTTCACGTAGGTCTCATCGACGAGCCACCGGTCACCGGGAGCGCGGCGGCACCGCCGGGCAGCCTCGATGAACTCCGGGGCGAAGCGCTGCACCTACCAGAAGATGGTGAGCGGAAGCCTATTCCAGCAGCCTGGCCCCATCCCAAACGCGCTCGAAGCAGTCCAGATAGGTAATGACCATCTCGCCGCCGTCGATGCGGCGGAGGCGGAGGACGGGAGTCTTCTCGGCGGGGACGCCGTAGGCGAATTGACCCACCAGAAGCTCGTCGTCGGCACGGTATATCGAGTTGCTGATGGCCGCGCCGTGCACCCGGATCTCCATCCCGCCTGTGCCGCGTAACGTTCTATCCTGGGCGAGAGCGTCACGGGCACGAAGTACCAGCGCGCCGCCGGAGTCCAGCCCAGCGCCACCAACGTCGCCAGAATGGCGGACGCATACCCGCACCCTCACGCCAGCCTGGGCGCGGCTGCCCAGCATGGCCAAGATCGTGGGGTCCTCGGCCAGGAAAAGTGCGCTATCGGCAAGGATTCCGATTTCTCGCTTGGCCGAGCCGAATAGGTTCCGCCATACGTCGACCAGCACGGCATCGCGGCTGGGATAAATAGCGCGGACTTCTTCGGGACGCGACCGAGCGGTGCCCACTTGCGGCCACAGGTCAGTTTCGTCCAGGCCGAGCAGTCCCGCAAGCTCCCATCGGTGGCGCAGGTAAGGCACGCGCCCTTCGGTCCAGCGCCGCACGGTCTTGGGGTCGACGGCCAGGCGCGCGGCAACGTCGTCCTCGCTGAGTTGCGCCCGGAGTAACGCACGCCGCAGGCTCTCGTTCAAGGGTCCGGTGCCTCCCAGATTGTGAGGTCACACCGACGCTAACAGAAGACGTCCCTAGTCGTCCCACGGTGCGGTACAGAAGTTCCCTTGACTCGCGGAAGCTGGCGTGGATGCCTTTCATGCCGTCGAACGGGGGCAGCCAACCTCAGATACAGAACAGGGGCCGCAGCAGTGACCAGCGATACGACGCGCAGTGCGTCCGAGGCAAGCGTCCGCCTGAGCAGCGACGAAGCCACTACAGCACGCCAGGCACTTGACCATCTGGCCGACGAGCTGGCAAGGCGCGGGTGGGTCACCCGTCCGCATACCCCTGCTCACCGGGTGCCCAGCCTCCATGTCCAGAACCCGGCTGCGTCGATCCTGTCCGAGCACATCTATGCCGGCCGTGGAAAGGACGGTGCGTGGTGGTTCTGGTGGCCATGGGCGGACAAAATTGCCGCTGTCGCGGACCCCGGCAGTGCAGCGACGGCCATAACTCGCGTCCTGCGCGGCACTACTGCCACCGAGCCGGCCCGGTGAACGCTATGCCGCCCGATGCCATCCCGCGTGTGAGGATCACGGTGGACCCAGGCCCCCGCTCCCAGGATGATCCCCTGACCCGGGTTACCAGCCGATACCCTGTCTGGGCGATCTGGGTAAGCAGCATGGGGCGCTACTGGGCGTCCTTCAGAGCCGAGCTCAGCGCCGCGGACCTCGCGAGCGGCTATGTTCCGTTCCTGTATGCTGACGACCCCGCGACGCTGGCCGGGAAGATTCGCGACCAGGAAGCCATTCGAGCCCAGCAGGACCAGAGGGCCCGGCCTGCCGGGCACCCCGCTCGCAACGAGCACCGCGCGGGCGGGCACGGGTGAACGACGCCGCGACGAATACGGACACCGGGGGCACTCCCGCAGACGGCGAAGCGGCCCGATGGCAGGCAGCCAGACAGCTAGGCCGCGACCACCCGCGCTGGGTGGTGATCTGGCTAGCCCGCGCCAGCGAGTACCGGGCATATGCCCTCTTCCGGACTCGCGATACCGTGCTTGCCTGCCCGACACCTCAGGAGCTGGCCTCCGAGATGGAACGAATCGAGCAAGCCGCCCCGGCCCGGGGCGCGGCACGACAGCGCCTGAAGCGGTAGCGCCCGGAGGCCAGGCCCTTGATCTCGGCAAAGGCGCCGTCTGCCTCCCCCGGCCGCCCTCTCGGGACGTGGCCAGGGACGTCTTTCGCCGTGACGTCCCCAGATGCTGCGCCTGCGTCCGTGAAACGTCCTCGTCATCGACGTAGCGTCGGTCCATGCACCTAGACGACTGGGCGGAAGACACCGCCCGCACGATCTTGCAGGTACCGCTGCCGCGCCGGTGGGCTCACACGCAAGGCGTCGCAGCGCGGGCGCGCAGCCTGGCCCCGCTTCTCGGCAGCGATGCCGACCTGCTGACTGCGGCTGCTTGGCTGCATGACATCGGCTACGCGCCCGACCTTGCCGACTCCGGGACCGGCTTTCATCCCCTGGACGGCGCCCGCTACCTGCGCGACGTCGAGCATGCCAGCGACACAGTCTGCCGACTGGTCGCCCATCACTCCTGCTCCATCATCGAAGCATCTGAACGCGGCCTGGCTGGTGAACTCGGCCGCGAGTTCGCACCGGCCCGCAGCGACCTGACG
>DATIYI010000053.1:0-2660 GCA_035517695.1 Streptosporangiaceae bacterium | reverse complement strand
CTTGGATCACGGGGTCCACCTCGCGGGCCCGGGTCCGCGGCAGGCCCAGGCGCTGGCCGTCGACGCCGAACTGGACCAGGTCGCGGCCGCGGATCGGCAGGTCGGGGTCGAAGACGCGCTGCTGGGCGACGTAGCCGGCCTCGGCGCTGCCGTGTCCTGGCGGCCGTCCGTCGATGGTGATCGTGCCGGCCGACAACGGGAGCAGCCCGAGCAGCACCTTGAGCAGCGTGCTCTTGCCCGCCCCGTTGGGCCCAAGGATGGCCAGGCACCTACCCGGTGCCACGTCCAGGTCCAGCTTCTCCCAGATCACATGGTCGCCGAACCGCACCGTGGCGCCGCGCAACTCGATCGCCGACCCGCCGCTGCCGTTCATGTCACCCTCCCAGCGCATGCAGAATGGCCTCGGCCTGGGCCAGCTGCCAGTCCTGGTAGCTGCGGTACGACGGCGGCATGGTCTCGGTGACCCCCACCACCGGGATGTGAGACTGGCGGGCGAGGGCCTGCACCTGCTGGGTTATCGGGCTCACCACCTGGGCGTTGTAGACCAGCACCTTCACCTTGTGGCCGGTGAACAGGCCGTCCATGGCCACGGTGTCATCCGGGCTCGGGTCGGTGCCGTTCTCGATGGCGGTGGCGAACCCGGGCGGGGTCAGCACCCTGAGCCCAGCGGCCGCTAGCAGGTAGCCCGGCACCCGCTCGGTGTAGGCGACCGGCGCGCCCGGATAACGCCGCCGGATCTGGCCGATCACCGCCTCGATGGGGCCAAGCGACGCGTCGAAGGCCGCTAGGCCGGCGGCAAACGCGCTGGCGTCGCGCGGTTCCAGCCGGGCCAGCGCGGCCTCGATGGCCCGGGCCACCTCCGGCACCCGGGGGATGTCATACCACAAGTGGGGGTTCACGTCCGGGCCGGTGGCGCCCAGGACCTCCTGGGCCGAGAACACGACGCGGCCCGGGTGCCTGGTGGCGCCGAGCAACTGGGAAAGAAAGTCGTCGTAGCCGGCGCCGTTCTCGATGACCAGCCCGGCCTCGGCGACGGCCACTGCGTTGGCGACGTCGGACTCGTACAGATGGGGGTCGGCGGCCGGGCTGGTCAGGATCGAGGTGACCCGGACGTGGCGGCCGCCGATCTGCGCCGTGATGTTTCCCCAGAAATTCTCCCCCGCGACCACCCGCACCACTCCCGGGATCGCCGGGTCCTGCGAGCTTCCGCACCCCGCCAGGGCGGCCCCGGTCACGGCGAGGACGGCGAGGACGCGCGGCATGTCGACCATTCCTCGTGCTCATCTCTCGCTTCTCGAGAAGATCTGCAGGAAGAACTGGAACACGTTCAGCGCGTCGAGGAAGATCGACGCGGCCATCAGCGGCGCGGAGTCGATATCCTTCGAGCGCCGCAGTCGCTGGAAATCGGACATGGTCAGACCCGCGAAGATCACCAGCCCGAGAATCGAGTAGGCCAGCGCGCCGCCGGGGATGTTGACGAAGATCATCAGGACGCCGAACATGATGAGCGCGACGAGCGCCCAGAAGCCCATGCGGGCGACCCCGGACAGATCTCGCCGCGTGGCATAGCCGGCCGCGCCGCAGCCGGCGACGAACAGCGCGGTGGCCCCGCCGGCCTGCCACAGCGCCCGCGGGTTCGCGCCCGCGTAGTACACGAGCGTCGGCGACATCGCCAGCCCGAGCAGCAGGCCGACCGCGAACAGCAGGCCGACGCTGGCCGACCCGGACTGCCGCGCCGTGAAGTTCATGCCGATCAGGCAGGCGAACGCGGCGATGAACCCTACGAAGGCCCACCCATAGGACAGATCACGGCCCGCGTAGGCGCCGAGCGCGAAGAATCCGGCCGTGGCCGCGACATACCCCATCGTCTGCCCGAACAGGGCGTGCGTCTCGTCGCTGCTCGCCGATTCGGTTCCGCTGTAGCTGGGAGAGTCGATCATGGTGCTTTCTTCCTTCCGTGCCCCACGTCCCGCGCCGGCGGTGGCGATCGCATCCATCCGGATAGCTCGGGCCCGCAGGCGCGAGACGGCGGGGCCTACTTGCGCTTGCTCTGGCGCGTTTCCACCCGGTGGGCGAGGTGCTGGGCGGTCTTGGCGATGATGGCCGTCTTGACGGCCTTGCGGGCGATGTGACGTCGGCGCATGGTGCTGGTTCCTTCCGGTGATGATGTGGTGCTCTGGGTCAGTCCGTTAGCCCGGCGATGGCGGCGTCGGCCAGATCCCGGGGGATCCGGGCTCCGTCGAGCATGAAGCCGCCGCTGCGGTCCAGCGCGTCGGCCAGAGATGCCGCCCACAGGTCCTCTACGAGCAGGACGGCGGCGGCCGAGCCGGGGTCGAGGTCGTCACCGACAAAGTCGATGTCCTCGGCGCTGATCAGGCCCCCGACCTCGGCGTCGACCTCGGCGAAGCTAGCGAACTGGTCCAGTTCGTCGAACTCGGCGACGGCGACGTCGCCGAAGGTGTCCTTGGTCAGGACAACCAGGTCCAGGATGCGGATCGTCTGGTTGTCGACGAGCTTGGCCAGTTCGGGGGCGAGGTCGTCGCTCACGGTGCCGTCGGGGAACCCGACGACAAGGTACTCAACGGGTCCAGTGGTCATAGTCAGTCTCCTGTCGGCTGATCGGGACGGTTCCCCGATCGCAGCTTCCGACGGTATGGGCG
>DATIYI010000052.1:0-14229 GCA_035517695.1 Streptosporangiaceae bacterium | reverse complement strand
ACTGGCCCGTCTTGGAGAACTGGCCCGTCTTGGAGAACTGGCCCGTCTTGGAGAACTGGCCCGTCTTGGAGAACTGGCCCGTCTTGGAGAACTGGCCCGTCTTGGAGAACTGGCCCGTCTTGGAGAACTGGCCCGTCTTGGAGAACTGACCTGCTTTGGAGAAGGGGACGTCGTTTCGGCCGTTACGCCATCAGCTTGGCGAGTGCCCTGGGCCGCAGGTAGTCGCGAAGGCGCACCCGCCGACTGTGGACAAGCATTCCAGCGACTACGACAGCGGCGACTACCGAGATCGCGCCGCCAGCGAGCAGGCTCATCCGCGGGCCAAACTGCTGCGCCACCCAGCCAACCAGTGGCGCACCGAGCGGCGTCCCGCCAAGGAAGACAAGCAGGTACAACCCCATAACCCGGCCGCGCATCTCGGGCGTCGTGCCCAACTGGGTCGCGGAGTTCGCGGCGGTGCTGAACGTAAGCAGCGTTAGGCCGGTAGGCACGAGCAGCAGCAGGAACGACCAGAATTCCGGCATCAATGAGGTGAACATCTCCAGTACACCGAAGACGACGGCCGTCAACACGAGCAGCCCGGCGGCGGGTCGGCGCCTGCGGGCGGCGAGCAGTGCGCCTGCGAGTGCCCCCGCGGCGAACGTCGCCGAGGCGATGCCGAACGCGCCGGCGCCGGTATGAAATACCTGACGCGACATCAGCGCCGTCGTCACCTGGAAGTTCATCCCGAACGTCGCCACGAAGAAGATCAGCACCATCGGCATCCACAAGCCCGGGCGCGCCCTGACGAACGCGAGGCCCTCGCGCACCTGGCCCTTCGCTCGTGACGTGGGTTCCACCGGGTTCAGCTCGGACGGGCGCATGAGCCCCAGGCCAATCAGCACAGCGCCATAGGAGGCCGCATTCACGATGAACGCGAGTGGTGTGCCAACCGCGCTGATCACGAGGCCAGCGACGGCCGGGCCCATAATACGGGCGAGATTGAAGATCGCGCTGTTCAGTGCGATCGCATTCGGCATGTCAGCGCGCCCGACCATCTCGACCGCGAAGGTCTGCCGTGTCGGATTGTCGACGACGCTGACCAGTCCGAGCGCGAAGGCAAGGGCGTACACCTGCCAGATCTCCACGGCGCCAGTCAGCGCCAGGATGCCGAGGATGAGGGCGAGGCCACCCATCGCCGCCTGGGTGATCATCAGGATGCGGCGCTTGGAGTACCTGTCGGCGATCGCGCCGCCCCACAGGCTGAAAAGCAGCAAGGGCAGGAACTGCAGACCGGTCGCGATGCCGAGCGCAGTGCCGCTGTTATGGGTCAGGTCCAGGACCAGCCAGTCCTGCGCGACCCGCTGCATCCAGGTGCCGGTGTTGGAAACCACCTGGCCCGCCGCGTACAGCCGGTAGTTCCTGGTGCTTAGTGAGCTGAAGATCCGCCGGAACTCTGTCGGCTTGGCGCCGCGGCCCTCAGTTAGGCTTGGCTCAGCTTCTCCAGGATCGGCGCCGCGGCCCGCAACGTTTCGCGCTCCTGTTGCGTCAGTCCGCGCAGCCTCATGGCCAGCCACGCGTCCCTGCGCCGCCTGAGTTGGTTCACGAGCCGCTTGCCCTCGTCGGTTACCGTCAGCACGACCTGCCGCCTGTCGGTAAGATGCGGGGCCCGCTGCACAAGCCCTCGTTCCTCGAGAGCGGTGATCACACGGGTCATCGAGGGCGGCTGCACCTTCTCGTGCTCGGCCAGTTCGCCTGGAGACATTGCGATCTTCCGTTCCAGCACGGCGAGCACGGTTATCTGGGTGTCGGACAGCCCGCTCTCCGCCAGGTCGCCTGCGCGCTCCACCCGCAGCCGGCGTGCCAGCCTGCTCACCGAGATGCGGAGGCCGTTGGCCAGTCCAGCGTCGGTTCTGGTCTGCGTCGATGTCATGTTCGTTAGCCTGAGTCATTACCTTTGCTAACCATATGCCGACTCAGCACATTCCGCAAATCCTTAGCAAGGTGGACAGATCCACTCGCCGGAACCGCCGTGTGGCCCAGCCACCGGAACCGCCGTCGCGGCCCGGCCACCGGAACCGCGTCGCGGCCCGGCCACCGGAACCGCCGTCGCGGCCCAGCCAAAGGGCTCGCGCGCCGGGCCAGGCGCCTTGAGCGCACTGTGATTTCGCGGCCGTACCGCCATGCGGTCCGCGGCCATGCGGGGAGCGCCGCCACGCAATCTCTCTGGCGCCCCTGTGTGGGAGTGCCGCCATGCGGTCTGGCGCCCCAGGCGAGTGCCGCCAGTCGTGGGGCCCGCCGGCTTACCGCCGCGCGGGCGACCCGCCGGGAGGTGGTTTGTGCGGCACTCGCCGCGGCACGGCCGCTTGATGATGCGGCACTCGGCCGCGGTACGGGCCGCTTAATGATCAAGCTAAGCTTGCGGGCATGAGGCGTGAATACCGCCCGGCTCCACCACCCCTGGAAACCGACGAGCAGTTGATGACCGCGTTGATCACCGCCGGCTGGGCGATCGCGCTGATCACGCTCGTGATTCTGCGTAACCACCTGCGGGCCAGCGAGCGCTGGTGGATATGGACATGCGCCGTCGGATGTGCGATGGGACTGTTCGGTTTGTGGTATGTCCCCCGCCTCAAGCGTCTGCGTGCCCGGACGGCGCAGCGGCGGGCGGAGGCCAGGCTCCGTGCCACCGTGCCCCGGACCGACAGCGCCCTTCACCCGGACGCCCCGCCGCGGCCAGATGCATTGCCATGCCCAGACGCCCCGCCGCGCACAGATCCAGTGCCACGCCCAGAAGCCCCGCCGCGCACAGATCCAGTGCCACGCACGGATCCAGTGCCACGCCCAGATCCAGTGCCACGCACAGATGCGTCGCCACGCCCAGGCAGCCTGCCGCACTCAGACGCATTGCCGCACTCAGACGCTGTACCGCACTCAGACGCTGTACCGTGCCCAGATGCCCTCCCCCGCGCGGACGGCCCTGTCCGTGAGAATGGGCGGAACGGCACACCGGACGAGTGAGGAGGACGCACATCCCGCGCCCTTGCTCGATCAGGTGACAGCCAGCCAGCGATCCGCCCACACCGGCCTCGGCCGATCAGCTGTGGTCGAACGGCTCGAAGGCGGTGTCTTCCATCGACACCCCTGGCTGATCGACCAGATCGTAGCCGAGTTCATCGATGATCGGTGGCACGGACTGGTCTGGCCCCGCGGGAAGGACCACCTCGGAATGCGCACCGCAGCCGTGATCTACTGAGACAACCCGGCCGTCGTCCGGCGCGTACGCGTTCGCGCATGCGCCGAAGAGCTGGCCGAGCGGTACGCTAAGCGGCACGAAAAAACCACAAGTAGCACAGTTTGCTGGTGCCGCGTGGGCGAGTGGCGTGCGTGGACCATGATCGGTCGCATACCAGCGCTCGGCTGTTTCGTCGCGTCCGATCGCCGACAACACGCGCTTGCGGCCGTCGATAGGGACCCCGACAGCGAGGCCGCTGTCCTCGGGGCTCCCTTCGGGCTGGTCATCGCCGATGTTCCAGCCGGGCGCGTCGTCTCCGGCGCTCCATGCGGGCAGATCATCGCCGCCGAGCGAGGCCACGGACACCAGCCGCTCGTCGTCGTGCGGCGCCGGAAGCAAATCCCCGACGCCAAGGTCGCCTGGTTGCAGCCGGTCGCGCCAGGGCACCCATGGCGGGGCAAGCAGCGCGTCGGGCCCGGGTACGAGAGCACTCTCGCTCACCGTCACCGCCTTGGCGCGCGACGCGCGGGCGACCGTCACGGCCCAGCGCCAGCCACGGTAGGCAGGGTCGAGACACTCGAACAAATGCGTGACTACCCGGTCGCCTTCGGCTGTCAATCCGACATGGGCACCGACTTGACCTGACCCGGCGTCGTCCTCGGCGGCCGCGCGCGCCGTGCCGGCCGCCTGCGCGCAGATTTCATCTAGGGCCGACGTCCGGCTCCGCATCCGTACAGTGCTCACGCCTAGTAATTCTCCAGCATCGTCGTCCAGGCGAGGCCGCGATCTCTCGGGGCCGCGGACCGGCCGAGCTCGAGCCTAAGAGGCCGCTCGGCATCAGTGTGCCGCTCGGCATCAGTGTATGGGCTTCGGTTCGCTGGCGGGCCGGGCGAGCAGACGCGGTGACCCTTCGCGCAGGCCGCCGGCTTCGTGCGGATGGATAGCCTCAATGGCGCCTGCCGGTTGCCCAGGTACCAGATACCGGGTGTCCCCGCCGCTTAACCCGCACCAGCCGCGCCCCCGCATGGTCGTTCCGCTCCCTGATGCGCAGAATACTGTGGGCATGGGTCCGGGCACCGTCTGGCGGAAGGCGCGGCACACGGCACAGCGCGCTGCCGGCGCTGCCGGGTCCACCGCCGGGCCGGTCGCGAGGACCGCTGGCTCCGCCGCACGCGGGGTCGGCCGCACGATCCACCGCAGCACGCACGCTTCGGGCGCGGGTCGCACAGGGCTCGCGGAACTGATCGAACTGACCGCGGTGGGCGGCGCGGGCGACGCCTTCATAGCCGTCGCTCTCGCCGGAACGCTGTTCTTTCGCGCCGCGTCGCCTGATGCCGCGCGCGGCCAAGTGGCGCTGTACCTCCTCGTGACCATGGCACCATTCGCACTGCTTGCGCCGTTCATTGGCCCGATGCTCGATCGGGTAACGCAGGGCCGCAGATACATCCTGGCCGGAACGCTGCTCGGCCGCGGCCTGCTGTGCTGGGGAATGGCCGGGGCTGTCCTGCATAACGATCCGCTCACCCTGCTGCCGTCCGCGTTCGCCGCTCTGGTGCTGTCCAAGGCCTACGCGATCATGCGTAGCGCTGTCACGCCGCGGTTGCTCCCAGCCGAGATCACGCTCGTCACCGCGAATGCACGGTCCGGGCTCGCATCATTGATCGCCGCCACGATCGCGGCCCCGATCGCGATAGGCATTGGCAGCGTGATTCACGCGGACTGGGTATTGCGGTTCGGAACGCTGATCTTCCTGGTTGGCGCGGCTATGAGCATCAGGCTGCCCGATCACGTCGACGCCGCGAGCGCCGCTGCCGCGGCGCCTGGCGACGAGCCAAAGGCCGCGGCGAAGCACGTCCATCGGGAAGGCCGCCGGACGACGACGCTTCGTCGCGTCGGCCCTGTCGTGGGCGAGGCCATCCGAGCCAACGCCGCTGTCCGCGCCTTCTCCGGGTTCACGGTTTTCTTCCTCGCGTTCCTGTTGCGTGCCCACCACTTCCCAGGCGTCAACAAGAACGTGGCACTCGCTGCCTTGGTCGTCGCAGCGGCAGTGGGCGGGCTGGCAGGGACCGCCGCGGGTTCGAGGCTCAGGGCGCGCACGCCCTACATCATCATGTTCGTCACGATCGCCGCGTCCGCGTTGATCACTGCGGCATGTGCCTGGTTCTTCGGCCTGCTCACCGCGCTGGTCGTGGCGCTCGTCGCGGCCTTCGGTCAGGCGCTCGCCAAGCTCGCGCTCGACTCGATCGTGCAGCGGGAGATAGGTGAGGAGATTCGCTCATCGACACTCGCGGTGTCCGAGACCCTCCATCAGCTTTCCTGGGTCGGCGGCGGCCTGGTCGGCGTGGCACTGTCGATCACTGCCAGCGGGACCGTCGGCATGGCCGTCGCCGCAACGGCCCTCGGCGCGGCTTTCGTCGCGCTGATCGTGAGCCGACGCCACAGGATCCGGCAGCGCGAGCCGATCGGTGTCCAGCTCGAAGCGGCTGCCGACCCGCCCGTGTCGTCCTGAGGTTCTCCTGAGGCCTGGTCTTGATGCCTGGTCTTGGGCGGAGCATCGGATTCACCGGCGCCTCGGCAGACCCTCATCGCTTGGCGCCGGGCTGCCGATGCCGTTGCTGCGGCCCGGACTGGACCTCCTGCGGCTCGAGGTCGTCAGCCACCGCGCGCAGCACCGCCGCGATCTTCGCCGCATCACGGTTGTCTGGATGCTTTCCTCGCCGGAAGGTATTCGAGATGCCGTCGAGGAGCTTGATCAGATCCTCGACAATGACGATCATCTCGTCGGGCTTCTTCCTGCTTGCCTTTGTCACAGACGGCGGCGGTTCGAGCAGGCGCACCTGGAGCGCCTGCGCTCCCTTACGGCCCTCCACGATGCCGAACTCCACGCGTTGTCCAGCCCGCAACCCGGCGGCATCGGCTGGGAGCGCGGAGGAGTGCACGAAGACTTCACCTCCGTCGTCGCGGGTGAGGAAGCCGAACCCCTTGTCGGCGTCGTACCACTTGACCTTGCCAGTGGGCACGGGCATAACCTCGCGTGAAATCGGAATCAACACAGCTGTGCTTGGAGCGCGACTTCAGGCTATCGGTCCCGGGGCCATGCGGTATGCCCGGGCTTCGCGCCCGCGACGAACCTGCCGTCAGGGCCGCCGCGGGCCGTCACGGCGGAACCCGGTGCGGCCTGCCGCTGGACACGTGCTGCCCCGGCGCGCATCCAACGGTGGCGGCCTGACCGGCCCGCCAGCGACCGCGGCCCAGGCACTGCACCTGAACACCGACAGCGCGGCCCTCCCACGGCAGCGGTCCAGGCGGCGCGGCGCGGCCCAACAAGGGTGGGCAGCGGCGCGGCCCTCAAGCAGCGGCGCGGCCCCGGCTCGGTGCCGGGGCCGCGTCCTCCGCAGCCTCACACATTCGGACGGTGCTAGGACGGGATCGCGCGCGAGGCCGGGAAATCCCTGGGCTTCCAGCCGCGAGAGGTCCCCGTGCGACACCACATGATCACAATACGTGTCTACCCGTGACAGCACGGCCGCAACCTTCCCGGGAGGCAAACACCGCGTGCCCCCGCGAAGCGACTGAGAGCTACTGGCCGGTCGCATCCGAGGCTTCGATCGCGCGACTGGCGCCCGCTGAACCAGCCCGCCGCCAGGCATGCACCCCGAGGGAGGCGACCGCGCCGGGCCCGGCGGCCAGCCGTCCGGATGTCACGTACAAGGCCACGCTGGCAGGCCACGCTGGCAGGAACGACCTGTTCGCACCGCCGAGCTGGGCTAAGACACGGTCCGTCTGGGCTAGCAGGGTCGCGCCAGAGGAACCGGCTTTGCCCGTCGGCACCGCCCTCCACCGCACCTGACGATGGCCGCTGTGACCTTTGCCGCACTTCGCGCTTCGCCGCAGTGAAGCCAAAGATTAGCCGCCGCCCTCCCGCACCTCGTCGAGGGGTTCCGCGAGGATCTCGTTCAGCCGCTGTCCGAAGTAATGACCACGTGGGGCAGCCAGCAGCCCGGGTTCGCCGAGGCCGACGTTGACTGGCCATCGACCGCGGCCGTCCTTGGCGGCGCGGTCGTCACCTACTGGCTCACACCACCACGCAACTCGGCGCCCCACCCGGGCAGGTCACCGAACCGCGATTCGTGGCAGCCTGGACAAGGCTCGCGGTTGGGCGCCTACCGGACCGGCAAACATCAGTGCCCATGGAGCCGGTTGCTTCTCTGATCGGCTGACCGGTGCGCAGGGCTCGGCTGCTCGCCGCGCGGCAATCTGGCGCCGAGGTAGACGGCGCCGAGAATCGCGGTGATCCGCAGGGTGAGCAGTGCGTCGGCATGCGCAGCCGCGACGTAGGCGTGAATGTCCACCGGAATGGTCGGATTCTTGTTCAACACCCCGATGAAACCGACGGTAACCAAGGTAATGACTAGCGGCCCGCCGAGCCCGGTGAGCTTATCCATGCGGCTCCACACCCGCGACGTGAGGCCGATCGCCACCCCGGCAATCCACAGCGGGAACGGGAACAGCAGCCCGCCCAGCCCGAGCAGGACAAGCGCGAGCAGCTCCCGTGGGAACCTACGGACAACCGACATCCCATCAAACGCGAACTGCGGGCCAACGCGCGCGGCTGTGCCGCCGGTCGGCGCTGTGCCCAGCCGTTTACCGGCTGGCGCCCGCCGCGCGGCCGAAACCGCCCGGCCGACGCCACCACCAGTGCGGCGAGCTGGCGGACCAGATTCTGGCCACTCGCGGGCCAGCGGCCGGCCAGGCCCGGCCGCCCGGGTGCCCGCCTGCCCGCGCGGCGAGAGCCCTAAAACGCTTTCCTCGACGGGCCGCACCACGGGTACGGTGACCCGCTGGCCTGCGTCACCGGCCGCAGCCACCCGCCGCGGCCGGGGCGCCGATGCGGGCGGACCGCCAGCCCTCCCCGCGTTGGGTGCGTCAGGCGCGGCGGTTCCGTCCAGGCCTCCGCCGGCCTCCCTGGCATCCAGGTCAGCAGCCTTCGCCTCGTCCAGGCTACGGCGCTCGCGCTCGACCAGCCCGCCGGGATCGCCGAACTTCGCGAGTACCCGGCGGACCTGGGCGGGCTCGACCGCGCGCACGGCCTGACGCTGCTGCTCGATCGCGCCTCGCAAGTTGGCGATGAACCGCAGTCGCTCGTCCGAGCGCAAGATGCCGTGGGCCGCGTCCGCAGCGCGGCTCAGGTAGTCGAGCACAAGCTGCTCGCTACGCGCGCTCATGGGCCGATAGTGCCAGAACCGAAGCCGCTTGTAGCTACCGATCGCGGCAGTACCGTGAACCGGATGAGCGGTGTGGGGCGGCGCACGGGCGGGGACGGGTTCGGGACCTGGTTGCGCAGGCGAAGCGACGCGGAGCTCGCGGCGCTGTTCGCGGTGCGTCCCGACCTGGTCACGCCCGCCCCGGCCGGCATCGACGCGCTCGCGTCCCGTGCCGCAAGACCACTGTCGCTCGAGCGCGCCCTCGACGGTCTCGACCGGTTCTCGCTGCACGTCATCGAGGCGCTGCTGGCGCTGCCTTCCCCGGTGGCCGCGGGCAGCGTGCAGGGGGTGCTCGGCGTCTCGCCCGGGGCGCTGAACCGCTGCCTTGCCGCGTTGCGCGCCCGTGCGCTCGCCTGGCAGACGGAGGACGGCTATCGACCCGCACCGGGCCTGCGCGCGGTCATCAGCGCGCCACGGCTTCCCGAAGACCCCGGCCGGGTTTCGGCTGAGCCGCCGCCGCTCGACGGGACACCGATAGGTGACTCGGCGGATTCCCATCCAGCAGGGAGCGGGCCGGTACCGTCTGCGCCGGGATCCCGGCGGGTCGTACCCCGGGGATCCCGACGGGATCCCGGGGGGCAACACAGTCCTGACGGCTCACACGAGGTGGACGCAGCCGCGGCCGCTGCGGCGCTGAATGCGCTCCGGTGCATCGAAGACCTGCTGAACCGGTGGGCCGATGCGCCGCCGCCGGTGCTGAGGTCGGGCGGGCTCGGGATTCGCGAGCTGCGCAAGGCGGCCGCCTCGGTGCGGGTGGACCTGGCGACGGCGGCATTGCTCACGGAGGTCGCACGGGCGGCAGGGCTGCTCGCGGCGTCCGGCTGGACCGACGGTGAATGGCTTCCTTCGCACGTGTTCGACGCCTGGCGGGAATCAGCAGACGCGGAGCGTTGGGCCACGATTGTGGGCGCGTGGCAGGCCACCACGCGAGTGCCTGGACTCGTCGGCGCCAGGGACGAGGCGGGCAGGCTCCTCAACGCACTTGGCAACGGGCTTGACCGGATGGACGCGCCGCGGGTCCGTGCGCTGGTTCTCCGTGAGCTCGCCACCGCGGCGCCTGGCACCTCTGTGAGCACGGACGCGATGCTGCGGCGGCTGACGTGGCTATCGCCACGGCGGCCGGCTGCGCTGCAGGCGATGCTGGCCGAGACGGCGCTCCGTGAGGCCGCCGTGCTCGGCCTGACCGGGCGCGGAGCCTTGGCCGCACCCGGCCGCGCGGCGGCGTCAGGAGGCCTGGCAGAAGCCACGGCCGTGCTTGCCATGATCCTGCCTGAGCCGGTCGGCCACGTGCTGCTGCAGGCCGACATGACGGCGGTCGCGCCCGGCCCGCTAACGGCAGAACTGGCCCGAGAGCTTTCGCTTGCGGCTGAGGTGGAGTCGACCGGCGGCGCCACTGTTTACCGTTTCTCGGCCGGTTCGGTGCGGCGCGCGATGGACGCCGGCCGTTCCGGCGACGATCTGCTTGCCTTGCTCGCGGAGCGCTCACGCACGCCTATCCCGCAGCCGCTGCGCTACCTGATCGAGGACGCGGCGCGCAGGCACGGCCGGATCCGCGTCGGCGCCGCATCCGCCTACATCCGCTGCGACGACCCCGCCATCGTCGCCGAGATCGCCGCCGATCGCCGCGCGGCCGGATTGCGACTGCGACCGCTCGCGCCCACCGTGCTGGTCTCATCGTCCCGCCGTGGCGAGGTGCTCGCGGTGCTTCGGCGGCTTGGGTACGCGCCCGCGGCCGAGTCAGCGGATGGCACGGTGGAGATCACGGCAGCGGGTTCCAGGCGCGCCGGGGACCCCGCGAGCAAGTACGGCACGCCGGCCGCACCTGGCCCGCCCCAGTCGTTCGCGCCGTGGCCGGCGCACGAGCGAGCCCTCGCGGCCGTCCGTGTCCTGCGCTCGGGCGGCCCCTGAGCCGCTCGGGCAGCCCCCCGAAGTCGCCAGCGGCAATTGCCATCCAGCAACGGTCCATCGGTGGGGTCAGCCGCGTTGGCTAGGAGCCCAGCTCTGACCCATCGGCGGGTTGATCGAAGCCGCCACAGCTTGGTCGCGGACCGGCGGATACGCGGCGGCTTGCCCGGAGGCGCCACCCGAGCGCGGCCGTATCGGATCTTGTCGTGCCATTCGGCCCCGCGCGGCTCGCAGGGGGTGCAGAGTTGGCAGGGTCGGCAGCGATGGCCGAGCTGGCTGGGTTTGCACGGCGGACCCGATTCCGCACCGGTGGCCGCGCCGGGTCCCGCCGCGACGCGCTGCGCCGGGACGTGCTGTGCCGTAACCATGGCGAGGGAGAGACCGGGAGTGACTGACGGGCCGCTGATCGTCCAATCGGACAAGACCTTGCTACTTGAAGCGGGTCACCAGCTCGCCAGCGATTGCCGCCAGGCGATCGCGCCGTTCGCCGAACTCGAACGCGCACCAGAGCACATCCACACCTACCGGGTCACGCCGCTCGCGTTGTGGAACGCGCGCGCAGTAGGCCACGACGCCGAACAGGCCGTAGATGCGCTGCTGCGATATTCGCGCTACCCAGTTCCGCATTCGCTGCTCGTCGATGTCGCAGCGACGATGGGCCGGTACGGGAGGCTGCAGCTGCACAGCCATCCCGCGCACGGGCTCGTGCTTGCGGCGCTCGATCGCGCCGTGCTCGAGGAGGTGCTGCGCAGCAAGAAGGTCGCGCCGCTGACCGGGCCGCGCATCGACGCCGACACCGTCGCCGTGTATCCAAGCGAACGCGGACGGCTCAAGCAGGTCCTGCTCAAGCTTGGCTGGCCGGCCGCAGACCTGGCGGGTTACGTCGATGGCGAGAAACACGAGATCGTCCTGACCCAAGCAGGCTGGCGTGTCCGGCCGTACCAGCGCGACGCGGCGGACGCTTTCTGGCATGGCGGCTCCGGCGTGGTGGTGCTTCCATGCGGCGCGGGCAAGACGATCGTCGGGACCGCGGCGATGGCGCGGGCAGGTGTCACCACGCTGATCCTGGTCACGAACGCGGTCGCCGCGCATCAGTGGCGGGCCGAGCTGCTGCGGCGTACCAGCCTGACCGAGGACGAGATCGGTGAGTACAGCGGGATCCGCAAGCAGGTCAGGCCGGTCACCATCGCCACATATCAGATCATGACGACGCGGCGGTCCGGTGCCTTCACTCACCTCGAGCTATTCGAGGCGAGGGACTGGGGCCTGATCATCTACGACGAGGTGCACCTGCTCCCTGCGCCCGTCTTCCGCATGACCGCGGACCTGCAGGCCAGGCGGCGGCTGGGGCTGACGGCCACGCTCGTCCGCGAGGATGGCCGTCAGGGTGACGTCTTCTCCTTGATCGGCCCGAAACGCTATGACGCACCGTGGAAGGAAATGGAGGCGCAGGGCTGGATCGCGCCCGCAGACTGCGTCGAGGTACGGGTTACCCTGCCTGCCGCGGAGCGGCTGGGCTACGCGACGGCGGAACCGGAGGACCGCTACCGCATCTGCTCGACCACGCCCGCCAAGAACGCGGTGGTCGAGCAGCTCGCGGACCGGCATCGGTGCGAGCACGTCCTGGTGATCGGCCAATACATCGGCCAGCTGGACGAACTCGGCGCGCGCCTGGACGCGCCCGTCGTCAAGGGCGAGACGAAGGTCGCGGAACGGGAACGGCTGTTCGCCGATTTCCGCGCGGGGCGGATCACCACGCTCGTCGTGTCGAAGGTGGCGAACTTCTCCGTCGACCTACCCGAGGCGGCCGTGGCGATCCAGGTGTCAGGCACGTTCGGGTCGCGGCAGGAAGAAGCGCAGCGGCTCGGCCGGATCCTGCGCCCCAAGCACGCGGGGCAGCGCGCCAGGTTTTATGCCGTGGTGTCCCGCGACACCCTCGACGCCGACTACGCCAGCCATCGGCAGCGGTTCCTCGCCGAGCAGGGGTACGCGTACGAGATCATCGACGCCATGGACCTGCTGGCCGGTTAGGAGATCTGAGCCAAGCCGGCGGTGTGAGATCCACTGCTGCCCCCTTAGCCCTCGCGGCAGGCGAATTCATCGGTGCCGCGGATCGCATATGCCATGGCCCACGCGATCCGCGGCGCTGCCACCGGTCAGCTCGCTGCCGCCTGGCCGCCGATGAACACGATTGTGAGCGCGATCACGTAGAGCGCCGCGGACACGGTGAATAGCTTCATTCGCGCCGTCCGCGTGTGCTCCCTGGAGCGCGTCTGCAGCGGCGCGAGGAGGCCCACGAGCGAAGCTGTCAACCCGACCGACGCCACCCACGACGCGGCGAAAAGCACCCCGTGCACGTGCGCCCGGCAACTGGCGCCAAACCCGCTAGCAGAGCAGAACGCCGCCGTCGCCCAGCCGCCGAACGCAGATAACAACCACAGCGCGGTGAGGAGGATGACGGCGGTGAAGGGAAGCCACGGGGACAGCCGCCACTGGTCACGCCGCTGAAGCTGCCGCGCGGGAGGATCAGCCGCGGGAGGGTTCACCGGGACCGTTCCCACGACTGTTCCATTCCCAGGTTCACGTCGCCGGATGCGCGCTGAGGGCGGCCCCGTACCGCGGGACCGCCCTCTGCACGTACGGAAGGACGGACTCTCCGGTCAGAAGTCCATGTCGCCGCCGCCTGGGGCGGCCGGCGCCTTCTCCTTCTCTGGCTTCTCCGCGATGACGGCCTCGGTGGTGAGGAACAGCGCGGCGATCGAAGCGGCGTTCTGCAGCGCCGACCTGGTCACCTTAGCCGGGTCGATAATGCCGGCTTCGAACATGTTGACGTAGTCGCCGGTCGCGGCGTCGAGCCCGCGGGCAGCTTCCAGCGACCGCACCTTCTCGGCCACCACGCCGCCTTCGAGGCCGGCGTTGATCGCGATCTGCTTCAGCGGCTCCTCAAGCGCCCGCCGCACGATCTGCGCGCCGGTCGCGTCGTCGCCCGACAGGTCGAGCTTCTCGAAAGCACTGCGTCCGGCCTGCAGCAGCGCGACGCCGCCACCGGGCACGATGCCCTCCTCGACGGCCGCCTTCGCGTTGCGGACGGCGTCCTCGATTCGGTGCTTGCGCTCCTTGAGCTCGACCTCGGTCGCCGCGCCCGCCTTGATGACGGCAACGCCGCCGGCAAGCTTGGCGAGCCGCTCCTGCAGCTTCTCGCGGTCGTAGTCGGAGTCGGTGTTCTCGATCTCGGCGCGGATCTGGTTGACCCGGCCGGAGATCTGGTCGGCGTCACCGCCACCATCGACGATCGTGGTCTCGTCCTTGGTGACGACGACCTTGCGTGCCTTGCCGAGCAGGTCAAGGTCCGCGGTCTCCAGTTTCAGCCCGACGGTCTCGCTGATGACCTGGCCACCGGTCAGGATGGCGATGTCACCCAGCATGGCCTTGCGGCGGTCACCGAAGCCTGGGGCCTTCACCGCGACGGACTTGAACAGGCCGCGGATCTTGTTCACGACCAAGGTGGCGAGCGCCTCGCCCTCGACGTCCTCGGCGATGATCACCAGCGGCTTGCCCGACTGCACCACCTTGTCGAGCAGCGGGAGCAGGTCCTTATTGGCCGAGATCTTCGACTCGACGATGAGGATGTGGGGGTCCTCGAGCACCGCCTCCATGCGCTCGGGGTCGGTGGCGAAGTAGGGCGAGATGTAGCCCTTGTCGAAGCGCATTCCTTCGGTGAGCTCGAGCTCGAGGCCGAAGGTCTGACTCTCCTCGACGGTGATGACGCCTTCCTTGCCGACCTTGTCCATCGCCTCGGCGATCATCTCGCCGATCGCGGGGTCACCCGCGGAGATGGACGCGGTG
>DATIYI010000051.1:0-26328 GCA_035517695.1 Streptosporangiaceae bacterium | reverse complement strand
CACACCAGCAGGGCGCGCGCAGTCCCCAGCATCGGCACCAGCCGCTCCCGCGGGCCCGAGCCCCGGGAGCCTTTGCCGAGCCGAACGTGGATCTTACCTAGCGGGCCGTGCTCGAAGTGCAGGTCGTCCAGGGCCAGCCCGTACAGAGCCAAGCCATCGCGGCAGCCCAGCGCAAGCGACACGCCGGATAGCGTGTGCCTGCACCAATTCGCGGTCAGCGCAGGCCCACAGGCCCATGACCAGGGCAGACGCTCTCAATCATGCCCCCATGCGCCTGTGATCTTCGGAAGTCCGGTTCAGCAGGGTGGCGGCGATCAGCAAGGCGGCCAGCCACGCCGAGTTGATCGCAAATGACTCGGACGGGAAATGCCCGATCCCTGTGTCTTTCCCGGTATGGATCCGGTCCTCGACCCGGGCGTGCACCCGGTGGGCGGCGTCGACGTAGGCGGGATTGGCGCGCCAGCCCCGCACGGCGGCAGGCAGGTTAGTCACCCACAGACTTAGCGCCAGCCGTCCCCGGCCTCGAACAAGATCCTGGGCGCCCGGGCGCGGCCGCTCGCGGCGGCCGAAGACCCGCATGCCCGGCCGGCCGGGGCCACCGCCTCCCCATCGGAACATTAACACTGACTCAGCAAGAAGAGATCATTACCTGGCGGTGATGAGCCCGGACCTTCAGTGACGACTTTCCTATGAGCCAGTTAGCAATTGTTTCCAAGTCTCGGCGACCGCATCAAGAGCGGCAATTGGGCTCTCGGCACCATCGAGAGCATCTTCGATGTAAGGATCGAACGTATCGAACAAAAGTCCATCTTCTGGGATTGGCTGTCGGGCAACGACTGTTCCTGTTCCTAGGATAGAACGAAATTCCGAGATAAACGGATCACTGGAGACTTGTTTATAATTGTAGGCAGACTTGCTTGTTGGCAAGGTATGATTCGCCTCGGCAATTTCAACCTGGCTGGACGCCTGGCTCATGAATTTGATGAACTTGTTCGCTTCAATAGGATGCATCGTGTCAGCAGAGATGACATATGACTGCCCACCCACTGGTGTGCCAGTTTGTCCAGGGTGGCACGTTGAAGTACCAGCGGGACACGTTGGAATTTCAGCGATCCCCAGGTTACTTGGATTGCCAGTGAAGACAGAACCGGTACCTTTCAGGATGTCCGGCACGTCATAGGGCCCGCCAAAGATCATCGCCGTCGTACCGTTCGTGAAGTCAGTGACTGCGAAGGGGACAGGAGCTGTGCTGAAGTTCACATTCGCTGGCATCGCCTTATCATTATTCTGCAATCCCAGCAGGAAGCTCAGGCCTGCGACTGATCCCGCATCGCGGACCAGAGTAGGGTTGTTGTGCTGGTCGAGCATGCCACCACCGAAAGCATAGAGGAACGGCAACGCGGTGTAGCTTGTTCCATCTGTTTCAAATCCGTATCTTGCCGCTTTGTAATGCATGACTTGCTGGGCATCTTTTGCAAATTCAGTCATAGTGATAGTGGAGGGAGGCGAAGGGATGGTAATGTGAGCCTTCTTCAGCTCGGCCTTGTTATACAGCAATGCGAGGAAGTCTGTCACCTGCGGCAGGCCATAGAGGTCTCCGTTGTAATAATCATATTTCAATGGGGCGGGCAAGTAGTCTGAAAGATCGTCCTGCGGAGCATACGAGTCAATATTCAACAGGTAACCTTGCGAAGCAAACTGGCTGACCCAACCCACGTCGCTACGCAAGATATCGGGAGCTTTTCCCTCGTCGACAGATTTTTCGAATCCAATCTGTGTTTGGTAGAAGTTCTTGTCCATAGCATTAATATGGATGTCGGGGTGCTGCTGCTCGAATTGAGCGATCAGTGTACGGATCACGGGTTTTTCTGCGGGCGATTCGGTGTACCAATAGGTCAATTGGATAGGAGGCCTCTGCTCGCAGGTTAGTCGCGGGGGGCCCGGTGACAGCTCCGCGTCTGTGCATGAGTGGACTGTATCGAGTTGTTGTTGAGTGAGACCGCTGGCAGCGAGGCTGGCATCGCTGACGTCGGCACCACGCAAGTCGGTACCAGTCAGGACGGCGCCATTCAGGTTGGCATCGCCCAGGTAAGCGCCGTTCAGCTGGGCTCCAGTCAAGCTGGCATCGTTTAGGCGGGCATCAGTCAGGATGGCACGATTCATGATGCTACCGTCCAGGAGGGCACCAATGAGAGAAGCATCGTTCAGATCGGTACCAGTCAGATCGGCGTTGTTCAGGTTGGCACCATACAGGATGGCACCGTTCAGGTGGGCGCCGTTCAGGTCGGTATCAGTCAGGGTGGCAAATTGCAAATCGACATTGCTGAGGTCGGCACCGCTCAAATTATCGTTACTCAGGTTGGCATTGGTCAGATTGATAACTGGATCCTGTATGCCGATGAGGTGCGCGTCTTGCAGGAATCGCAATAAAATTATATTACGACCCGGATCCAGGCTGCGCAGCGTGCTAAGTGTCTGCACTGTTGCTACGTGACGTATCTCATCTCCTGGAGCGGACTGAGCCAGCTTATGATTGAGGAGCAAGTCTTGCATGTTATTTATGTACGTTTGAAGGGTTGTCGCCCGTTGTTGATCACGTGAAAGTTTCTGGTCAGATTGTTGTTGATCACGTGAAAGTTTCTGGTCAGATTGGTGTTGAACGTGACCTAGCACCAAGCCCGACACGATGGCAGCAACGATGCCAATAAGAAGAAAATCCGCAAGGGAGCCTTTCCAATTCCAATCAGTCGACTCACCGCTCGACCGCGGTCGCCGGGACCGCCGCCATGGCGGCCAGCGCGGTCGTGATTGAGCTGGTTCACTTGAATCTGGCACGTTACCCCCTCCCGTACGCGCCTCATTGTGGGGCATTAATCACCCTTTGTCAAAGTGAGCCTTTTTCATCCTGATGGTGGTGGTTCGTGACGGACTGGCGACAGTGCGGCGTGTCACCGCAGGTAACAAGGACGCCCCGGTAGAAGCAATGCCGCTTCGCTTGATCATGCCGCGGTTCTGACCTTTGCGCTGGCCAGGATGGGATTGGCGAGTTTAATTGTGGCGCGGGCATCGTGGCGGGTGCCGTGCTGGCCGGGTTTCTTGACCGGCTAGTGGTTGTGGCGGACGCGCTTGACCACGCGGGGGTAGCTACGCTCGCGGCGCCCGTTGAGCTGCTGCGGGCCTGCGATGGCAGCCATGACGCAGTCAAGGACGCACTGGCACTGGCCATGGGGAAAAAGCCGGGCCAGCGGCCCGGCGGCGGATGACGCGGACCGTCCTCTTGAACTTGACCAGGTCCGGGTCGATGCCCGCGTTCGTTGCGGCGGTGCAGATCAGGGCAGTCCGCCTGCTGGTCAGCCAGGCCACCGCCACGGTGATCACCGGCCAGCAGGCCCGGATCCGCGCCCGGTTCCCCGCCACCCCGCCCGGCGAACTGAAGCTCCTGCCCGCCGCGCGGCGCAACCCCGACGGCCGCAGGCGGGAAAGATCATGCGGGCCGATGGGCGCCGCGGGCCAGGTCGACCCGTCCAGGGCCAGCACGTACTCGTGGCGCCAGCCTGCGCGTTCGGCGACCAGACGGCCTTCAAGAGCACCAGCGAGGATATGGCGTCAGGTCCGGGGCGCTGATCAGCTGAGGGAATTCCGACGGTTGGAATACCCGAGTGCGCCATTGGTCGGCGAAGACCGCCGCCGCGAGGCGGTCGACAAGGTGGCCGCGCTCAGCTTCGACCGGCACGGCAACCGCCTTGGCGAAGCCGACCCGCAGTTTGCGCTGCACCATCGACGCCGAGCCGAACTGCGTCGTGATGATCAGCTCCGCGGCCCGGACAAGCATCTCCAGGTCGCCGATGTTGGAGTCGATCTCCCGAGAGCGCTCCGGCTTGGTCGCAACGTCCTCCCGGTAGGCCGGTTCGGCCTGCTTCTTGCAGTGCGCGACAATGTCGCGGATCTCCCTCACCGGCAGCCCGTGGCAGGACATGCAGATGCACGTGATATACCTCCTGGAACGCGGCCTGGCCATCGGCGAGGAACAGGTTCACTCCCTCACAGGGCAGCCCGGAACGGCGCTGCGCCCGCGCCGGTCGGTGGCCAGCCCGAAACAGGTGCGCGCCGAGATCTTCATCGAGAGCTTCCAGATAGTCCACATGGACCCGGGGAACCACCAGCACGTGCCCATGCGGCAAGGGCCGGATGTCCATGAGGGCGATGGCGTGCTCGTCTTCATTGACAAGGCTCGACTCCGCCCGCCCCGCGATGATGTCGCAGAAGACGCACGCCATCTCCATTTCCACTGGCGACTTCATGAACGAATTATTCCGGGCCGGCGAGCGTGAGTCCTGCAACGGGCTAAGCGGAGAAGCGGAGCCGGAAGGCCCAGACACCGCACTCATGAGGCCTGCGTGCCGCGATGCCCGGCGTGGAGGGGCAGCTAGGCAAAGCTGGGTGCGCTCAGTTCAACATCCAGCAATCAACTGGAGAGCCGGTCTGGATTGCGATCTGCGCCCAGTCAGATACCCCGTCACGCCGCCATCAGCCTGTACTCGCCGGTCGCCCGTCCGCCCGCCCTGCTGGCCCCGTCCCGGGATGGCGCCAGCCATGATCGTTCCCACTTGGTTCCCAGTTGGGACCCCAAGTGTTCGAAAAAACGTCGGGACGGCGGAATTTGAACCCGCGACCCCTTGACCCCCAGGAGAGCGCATCACGGTCAACCCAGCCCGGTAGTCGCCAGCCGGTACCGGCGCGGCCGAGTTCGTCAGGCCAGCGCAGGGTGCGGGATGAGTAGTGCGGGTGATCGCCACGCCCATGGCCGAGCGGTTCATCGACGCCGCCGAGCTTGCCGAGATAGCTGCGAACCGAAGGATCGGTCTGGCCGGCGATGCCGCGGCCGCGGCGGCATCGCGGGCCCCGATCAGCAGGGTGGCCATGGCGCGGCCCCAGGCCTGGCGGGCAGGCTCGAAGTCGAAAGATCCGTCAGGCGTTCCGCTGCCGCGCCCGTGGTCACGAGCACCCATGCGGACGTCAACGCTGCGACGAACGTACT
Source organism: Streptosporangiaceae bacterium (assembly GCA_035517695.1). Lineage (GTDB taxonomy): Bacteria > Actinomycetota > Actinomycetes > Streptosporangiales > Streptosporangiaceae > DATFVJ01. Next base: position 21,290 of record DATIYI010000051.1, on the reverse strand, counting down.
TGCCCGGGGCTGCCACCGGCACTTGTGAGATCGTCCCTGCGCAGGCCCCGGGACACCGGGGCGGATGCCCTGTCACACGCGAAAGCCCGCCCCAGCGGCGGCGGGAACCATCCAGGGCGGGGCGTGAACGCCCTGGGGAATCTCCGTCCCTCGGGGCGGAAAGGATGTCAAGATTGGCGGTCAGCCAGCTGAGGGAAGGGGGCCAAGGGAAGAGGACTTTTCAGCGATGCCACCTCTTGCTCTGTTTGGACGTTCAGGTCTGCCGGTACCGGCGAACGTGGATGCGTGCGACCATGAGCCAGCCGGTCGGCTGCCGCCATCACAGGAAGCGTGATCCGGCACGGGACGAGAGGTGCACAACAACGGAGGTGGCCGCGATGCCGTCGACCTACGCGGAGCTCGGCATCGGGCTCGCGCTCGCATTCCTTCTGCTGTCCCTGCTGGTGAGCGGGATTAACGAGGGTCTTACCCGGCTCATGGGCATCCGCTCGAAATTCCTGTGGGCTTATCTGCGCGACATGATCGAGGGACCGCCGGAGGGCACGCAGAAATCGCGGCTTCCGTCGAGTGTGGCCGACATCCTGTTGCGCGTCCCAACCAACAAAATGCCCGGCGGGGACCCACGGCCGAAATTTCAGGCCCCACCGCCGCCTGCGACGCCGTTACATAGGCACGGTGCCGCAAGCCTTTATGAGAGGCTCCAGGAGATCGACCGCGGCTTGCGCGGGCGAAGCTCGATCTCCCAGATCCCGGGAAGTCGTTTCGCTACGGCCGTCGTCGAGATCGCCACAACAGGCACAGCCGCCCAGCCAGGCACAGACGCCCAGCCAGGCACACACGCCCAGCCAGGCACAGACGCCCAGCCAGGCACACACGCCCAGCCAGGCACAGACGCCCAGCCAGGCACAGACGCCCAGCCAGGCACAGCAGACGACGCGGCGACGGTTACCAGTTGGCTCACCGGCCTGAGGGACAACGGGAGTCCGCTTTGCACTCCCCTCAGTAGCACATGGGCTGCGGCGTCAGGGGACATCGACCGTTTCCGCACGGGCGTCGAGAGCTGGTTTGACGGCGAAATGAGGCGGCTCTCGCTACTGTACCGGCGCAACGTCCGCTGGATCATCTCCGTCTTAGCCGTGCTCGTTACCCTGTTCGCCGGGCTCGACGCCCTTCAGTTCAGCCAGGCGCTGATTTCCGACCAGGCGTTCGACACCCAGGTCGTCGCGGTCGCGAGCGGCAATCCGAGCCAGCTCAACAACTTGGACGCGACCTGCCAGACGCTCGAGGATCAACAGGATCGACATACCGCACACGGGTCCACATCATTTGGCCCGTACCAGTGCATCTCGGCTGTCCTCAGCAACCCGGCCTTGACCGTGATCCTGGCTGACCCGCTATTGGGCGTGCACCTGTCCGCCCGCGGGAGTCCGGTGTTCACCTCGGATGTCAATGCTTGGTGGAACCGAATTCGCAGCCCTGGTCACTGGCCAGGCTTCGTGCTCACCGTGATCGCGTTGCTTTTCGGCGCACCATTCTGGTGGGATATCCTGCGTCGGCTGACCGGCGTGCGCTCGCGCGCGAGCGGCGCAGGCCGTTGAGCCGTGCGCGCCAAGCTGGCCGCGTCAGTGTCGGGTTGCCGACCCGGTGCCAGCGGCAATGCCCCGGCGGAGGGGCTGGCCCAGCCGGTGGGGCACGTTTAGCCTGTGAAGGTGGGGGCCGGTGCGCGGCCACGGGCGTGCGCCACCTGGGTGCCGGGGCTGGGTGCCGCCTCCCGGCTGGAGGCAGCCAAGCGATGGTGAGCAACAAACTGTCATCGGGCGGCGGCGATGCTGGTCGCACGACAGGCATGCCGGGACGGCGGTCGTTTCTGCTGATGGCGGGGGCGGCGGTCGGTGCCGGGGCATTGTCGTCATGCATGAGGGTCGCCGAGGGGCAGGCGGGTGCGGCCGGTACCGTGCGCGTGACACGGCAAGCGCGGCTGACGGCGGCGGTCAACTCGCCGAACTGGACCGCACTGCGCGACGATCTTTCCACGCACCAGTTGCTGCAGCCAGGTAACCGGACGTACCCAGCGGCGAAGGTGCTGTTCGACCCGCGGTTCGACGGCCTGGAGCCGGCCGCGATCGCGTACTGCAGGACGCCAGGCGATGTCAGTACGTGCCTTGCCTTCGCGCGCAAGTACGGCGTACGTATCCGCGCGCGCTCCGGCGGGCACAGCTACGCTGGCTGGTCGAGCGTCACGGGTGGCCTGATCGTGGACGTCACCCAGATGAACTCGTTCAGCGTGGGCAGCGGGAACGTGCAGGTCGGCACAGGAACGCACCTGATCGATCTCTACAATCATCTGGCTGCCCATGGCCTCGCCGTTCCTGGCGGATCCTGCCCGACGGTCGGTTCGGCCGGGCTCACCCTCGGTGGCGGCGTCGGTGTGCTCGACCGCGCGTACGGCCTGACCTGCGACAACCTTGAGTCGGTGCAGATCGTTACCGCCGATGGCCTCATCCGGGAGTGCAGCGCCGCGAGTAACAGCGACCTGTTCTGGGCGTGCCGCGGCGGCGGTGGCGGCAATTTCGGAGTGGCCACGTCGTTCACGTTCCGCACGCACCCACTGTCCCGTCTGGTCCTGTTCTTCCTGTCGTGGCCATGGTCGCAGGCGTTCAGGGTGATCGCCGGGTGGCAGGCCTGGGCGCCGTCCGCGCCTGACGCGCTGTGGTCGAACCTGCACCTGGCTGCCTCGCCCGGTGGCACGACGCCGTCTGTCACAGTGGGCGGTACCTACCTGGGGAGCGTGTCGGGCGCGGCGAGCCTGCTGCACAAGCTATACGCTGCCGTCCGCTCGTCGCCCTCCAGCCATTTCCTGGCTGAGGAAACCTTCCTGAACGCGATGCTGGTGGAGGCGGGGTGCTCAGGCCTGAACGTGAATGAATGCCATCTGCCGGGGCAGGCGCCTGGCGGCACGCTGACCCGCCAACCCGAAATCGCGAAGTCCGACTTCTTCACCAGGCGGCTGCCTGCGTCAGGCGTCAACACCCTGCTGGCGGGCGTGGAGAAGCTGCAGCGCGTGCATGGCGCCGCAGGCGGCGCCGGTGGCGTCGCGTTCGACGCCTTCGGCGGTGTCATCAACCGAGTCGCGCCCTCGGCGACCGCGTTCGTGCACAGGAACGCGTTGTTCCTGGCCCAGTACACGACCGTGTGGCGGACGGGCGCCGCCAGCGGCGGCGTTGCGAATCAGCAGGCGTGGCTGCGCTCCTTCTACGCGTCGATGCGCCCCTACGCCAGCGGGCAGGCCTACCAGAACTATGTTGACCCGGACCTGACGAACTGGAGCCAGGCCTACTACGGCGCCAACTACCCCAGACTTCAACAGATCAAGGCGAAGTACGATCCGCACCAGCTGTTCGACTTCCCTCAGGCGATCACGCCACACGCCTAATCCGGCATCCGGCTCCTAGCGGAGGCAGCACCTGGCAGGCCGGCTGCACGGGGTACCTTAGCGTTGTGTCTGCCGGGCCGGTCGCGCACACCATCACGAGCGGACCTGATCCCGATCACCGCAGGTCGGTAGCCTGGCGGTTGCGCGTCGGCGCAACGGTTGCGGTGCTCCTCCCCGGCGGTGTCGCCGTGCTTGTGATGGTGGGCAGCCCCGCCCGCGGGCGTATCCGGCGCAGACGGCGGTGACGTCGGCCCGCTCGCCACGCGCCCTCGCCCTGCTCGATGTAAGCCTCTGGTGGCCGAGGACCCGTGCGTAGCGCTTGGACTGCTGCCAAGCGACCGGCCTCATCAGGCACTCCCTTGTCGTGCGGTCTTGCGTGACTAGGGCCACGCGAATGTGGCGCTCCGTCCGGTGCGTTCGCCTGCGGGGCCGTGGCGGCCTGCGTAAGCTCATCGCTCATGCCCGAGTGCCTCGAACTGCCGCGCCCCTGGAAGTTGCTACGCACGGCGGGCTGGAGCCTTACAGAATCGGCCGGTCTCCCGTTCGCGGCGTACATCGTGGCGGCTTGGCTGGATGGGCGCAACGCCGGATTGCTGGCCGGGCTCGGCGCCGTCTGGCTGACGGTCGGTTGTCGCAAGGTCACCGGGACGCCCGTGCCAGGGCTGTTAACAATCTCGGCGCTCGTGCTGACGTTGCAGACCGCCGTGGTGATTGCCACCGGCAACACCTGGGTCTATTTGCTGCAGTTTCCGCTGGGGAACCTCGCGCTCAGCGCGCTGTTCGCCAAGACCGCCCAGACACACCGGCCACTGGTCGCCCAGCTCGCCACCGAGGTCGTCGCGCTGCGACATCCGGGCGATCACCACCCAGGCCTGCATCGTTTCTTCCGTGGCGCGACATGGCTATGGGCTGGCGTCTTCTTCCTGCTCACCGCCGGCCTGGCCGTAATGATGGTCACCGAGTCTTTCCAGCTCTTCATGCTACTGTCCACGGCCGTTACGGCCGGCCTGATCGCGGTGGGCACGGGCGTGTCGGCCCTGTGGTTCTTCACTGTCCTGCGCAGGTTCGGCCTGCAGCTACGTTTCGCCGCCGCCTGACAGCAAGCGGGCCCGTCACATCCCAAGGCGTGTTTGCCTGGTGCCACGGTCAGCGGTATAGCTCAGGGTCAGGCATCTGAGCATGTCGCCAGGCTCACTGGCCGCTTGGCCGCACGAAGATGATCAGGCTGGTCAAGGGCACCGCCAGGATCGACGCGTGGTGGGCGAGGTCGGGCACGTCCTGACGGCCGGTGGCGACGGCAGCCAGGCCCACGAGTGTGCCGAAGATCGCGAAACAGGTGGTCCCGATCGCGACCTGCCACGCCTGGGCGCGGGATGAAAGCACCGCGGCTGACCCCGCGCCGAGCACGACCGCGATCACCGTCTCAGGGATGGCGGCTTGGGTGAAGCCCGTGCCGAAATAAATCACCGCTGCGACCGCGAAGTAAGCCTCCAATGTCATCAAGATCCCGGCCGCGGGGCTGACGCTCCGGCGGGCGCATCCCGGCATTACGTTGGGTGCGAACTGCATCTCTGCTCCTCCGGCCTGTCACCAACCTCGCTTCCATGGTTGCGGGCGCAGTTCACGTCCGCGTCGGCCAGCGGGCCCGATGCTGCCTAGCGCGCCAGGCGCAGCAGCGCCGGCCGCGCTGCCACCCTCGGGGTACCGAAGTGCCACACCCGCTTGGCTTGACGATGAGCACGCGCTAGACGAGGCAGGGCCACCAGGTCATGGCGCGGACGGTGGCCAAGCTGCTGGCCGGGGCCGGGTACAGCCTGCAGGGCAACGCCAAGACGGCCGGGGGAAGCAGCACCCCGACCGTGACGCCCAGTTCCGGTACATCAACGCCCAGGTGACCTCGTTCCAGGCTGACGGCAGCCCGGTGATCAGCTTGGACGCCAAGAAGAAGGACGAACGTCGGGAACTTCAAGAACGGCGGCGCGGAATGGGCGCCGGCCGGGCAGCCCGAGCGGGTCAGCGTCCATGACTTCGCAGATCAGGAGCTGGGCAAGGCGGTGCGCTACGGGATCTACGACCTGACCGCGAACACCGGCTGGGTCAACGCCGCCGACCACGACACCGGCGCGTTCGCCGTCGCCTCGATCCGCAGCTGGCGCGAGGCGATCGGGCAGGCGGCCTACCCCGGCGGCCGACGGCTGCTGATCATCGCTGATTGTGGCGGGTCCAACGGCTCCCGGCTGCGGTTGTGGAAGACCTAGCTGGCTGCCTTCGCCGCAGAAGCCGACCTGGACATCACCGTGCTGGACCTGCCACCGCGTTCCACGGCAACTGGAACTACACCATCCCCGCGCAGCCGCCCGGCGACACGACACGCCCGAATCATGGGAAATAACTATTGCGCGGACGCGAAGAGCCCTACAGCCAGACCCGGTACCGCTTCACGGCCTGAAGCAGCCACGCGGGAGGTCGAGGATCTTCAAGAGGTCGCGGAAGTCTGTGATCCTGTAGTCGGGCACGCAATCCATGCGAACGTTCGTTTCCTGATCGGAATCGAGCATCACAGTTGTCATGCCGGCCTGCCGCGCTCCGAAGATGTCGTGGTAGATGTCGTTGCCGACGTATAGCGCGTTGCCTGCCGCCACTTTCATCCCGTCGAGCGCGAACTGAAAGAGCCGACGGTCGGGCTTCCGGTAACCATGGTCGCCGGAAACGATGACCGGGTCGAAGTAGTCGAGCAGACCGACCTTGTGCAGTTCGGCGCGCGCGTGCACGCTCTGCGCATCGGTGACAACTGCGAGCGGGTAGTGCTCGCGCAGAACATCGAGCACTTGGCGCACGTACGGGTAGAGACTTAGCCGGCGGCGTGCAATGCCGCGGGACATCTCGGCTAGGAACATCGGCATCTGCTCGAGTTTCTCGGCCCGCAGCGTGCGGGTGAAGTCCGTCAGGTGTCCTTCGATGATGTCGCGCCAGATACCGACGGCGTCGAATTCGGGATGCTCCTCCGTACTGGCACGCTGCTGCTCCTTCAAGATCTGGAAATAGAGATCTCGGACCTGGTGTCGACGCAGGTCTATGCCCTGATACGTGAGGAAGTGCGCCGCGGACCGGAAGATCTGATCCATGCCGTCCTCGGTCACGATCCGGACCAGGGTGCCGTTCACGTCGAAGGCGACCGCTCGAATGTCCATGCCCTGCCGTCAGCACTCCCCGAGTGTTGGACGATCCTCATCACAAGGTTACGGGTCGTGGTCATCAGGTGGCATCCCCGAGCGCTGCCCGACATGCGAAACGCCCTCGGAAGTGACGACCGCACCCAGCGGATCCTGCGCTCTGCTGACCAGACAAGGGCCGCACCGGCCGGACGCCACTCACCGCGACTGACGTTCGACTGACGTGCAGGACGACAGTGTGCGTCAGGCCGCCTGCCGCACGACTCGACAATCGGAATCCGGGTGCTCGGGCGCTCGAAGCAGTTGCTTTGCCCTCCTGATGAGCCTTCCGCCGTAGTCCCAGCCGATGTAGTCGTTCCGTGCGATCCGCAGCAGGTTCAGCGCCATATAGTACGGCGCGCGTGCGGTAATACATTCGAACGTTCGCTCGCGATCGGGGAAATGACAGCTGTATTCCCAGAAGAAATGCTCGATGAACGGCTCCGCGCGGTGCCTGGTGCCGAAAGAACGCATGAACGCATGCTCGAGCTCGCCTGCCACTCGCCCGACGTCGAACATCCGGTCCCCGCGCTTCATGCGTTCCAAATCGATCGCCGCGACGTCCATGCCGTAGCCGAACAGAAAGTTCGCGGGAGTCGCGTCACCGTGCAGCCAGACCTGCCGGTCCTGCCACATCTGTGGCCGGTTCCGCCAGATGTCGCGCAACCATGAGAGCTCATCGATGTCGCGCTGTCCGATCCGGTGGGTCTTCTTGAGCCTGCCGACGACGTTGTCGAAGTAGCTGCAGTCGGCATCGAAGTCGACGCCTGCACCGTTGGCCGTCCGGTTGTGCTGCGTGGCGAGGAAGAATGCGAGCGCTTTCAGCCGCCAGTAAAGGTGTGCGTCGTCACCGTGCTGCGTCGCGCGCGTGATCGCGTGGCTGAATTCCTCGCCGCAATAGTATTCGACGGCCAGCACGCCATTGATGTCGCGGCTGAAACCCAACGGGCGAATCACGTGGTGTGGCGATCCGATCAAGTTGTACCGGCGCAGCGTCTCGAGCCCTTCGTACTCCCTGCGCGCCATGCTGGCCGCCTTGTCCCGGTCCGATCCGAATCTCGGGCCATAGAACTTGCAGATGATCTTTGTGTCGCTGAACTTTTCCTCGTATGCGTAGACCTCGTTGCTGCCCGACAACCGGAAGACGCGGAACGCCGGATGTCGCTCACGCACACCCATGCGATCGCGCATGATCCCGCTAAGGAAGTCGTGCAGCGGGTCCTGACCTTCAACGTATCCGACATATTTTCCGTTCATGTGGTTCCCCCGTTTGTGCGGCACAATTGGCCCCCAGGCCATGTGGTATGAGCCGCTCGTTTACCTGACACAGAGTCACCTCACATGCACCTGATACGTAACTGCGCCAAGCGTGCCCTCGGCGAGGACGGAATGGTCCTTGCGGCGCCGTCGCCCGAAGCTTGCCTGCCGGTGATCTGCTCGCTGGTTCTCGGCTCCCGTAGGGTCGTCTGGTGTCGACACGCTCGAGAGTCCCTGCCAGCATCTACCGAGGAGCGACGATGGGCTTCACCTGGACGAAAGAGACCCGCCCGCGGTGGGACGCGGACAAGCAGGCAGCATTCGACGTGGTCGCGCTGGCGTCCGTCGGGATGCAAGCACCGGCATCAGGCGCGGCGATCGCCGACGAATGGTGGCGGGTCGCCGACGACGAAGGCAACCTGGTCGGATACGGCTGGCTCGACTCGGAATGGGGCGACGCCCAGATCGCCTTTCTCGTGGTTCCCGCGGCGCGCGGGAACGGCGCGGGCGAGTTCATCCTGAACCGGCTCGAGGCCGAGGCTGCCGCCCGGGGGGTGAACTACATCTACAACGTCGTCCCAGCCGGCCATCCCGACCCACAGTGGATGTCCTATTGGCTGACACTGCACGGCTTCTACCCGTCGCCGCACGGCGACCTGCGCCGACAGGTCGCCATGGCCGACCAGCATGACCCGCGCGCGTGACCGGGATCCCGGCCGGCGCAGCCGCCGTGGACTGAGGGCAAACCAGTCGAGGCGGCCGGTCGGGCTTCATGTGGTGCTGGACGTTGCGGTGGGTCCACTGCAGTCGGCGGTAAGGGCAAGCCGCTGGTTAGTTTCGGCTGCGGCGCTCGCCCGCCGCGGCACGTTGATGACGCGTTCGATGAGGCGCATCGCCAGATGGTAGGCGGCTTGCCGCTCCGCGAGGTTCCCTCCGCCGGCCAGGGCCAGGCGTAGTGCATCCACGGCGCGAGTGACCTTCGACCGCTCGTGCGCCGGTATCGCATCGGTGCCCACGCGCGCCGCGTACTCCCGGGCGATACGCCACGCAGTCTCCAGGTCCCGGACCGCTGCCTCGTACGCCGCGACCGTTTGCGCGCTTCGTGTCTTGCGCACGACACGTTCGGTGTCCTGGGCGACGCCGTAGGCAGTGATGAACGCCGCGGTCCGCGGAACTGAAGAGTCGGCAAGCGCGGGCCGGTCCAGCACGGCCAGCAGGTCCGACTGATACTGGCCATACTCCTCCCGGACCGCGTCGAAACGCGCGGTGAGCGTGGCTATCCACTCAGCGGCCGACCGCCGTCGGCGACGATAGGCGACGGCAGCCGCTCCTCCACCGGCAACTGCGACGCCGCCGAGCATTCCCGCCGCCACCACCCCCGCCGACCCGGGGACGCCGGGGCTCTGTTCAGGAACATTCTGCTGGAATCTGGCGGGACCAGGGATCGCCCACCGATGGTGAAGGAAGGGGCCGGACGGTCCGTCAAAGTGCGGGCGGCCCGCAACAGCTGCCAGAGCTATCAGCCCGACAAACAGAACCCCCAGTATGACCAACGCGGCGAATAGCCCCGTTGCCGGGCCCGGCGCTGATTGCGGCCGCCCAGGCGCGTCAGCGGGCCCTTCGGCGTTGACGTGGCTTGACGAGGGGCCCGGGTCGCGCCCGTCGTGGACAGCGGCACGATCTGGGCCGGAGGTGGAACTCATCGCCCGCTCCGCGATCGTGAGGGGATGACTGGCCGGCTAACTCCACCGTAGACAGCCGGATTGGTCCGCGCCAGAGTCGAGCCTCATCACCCGGGCCAAGCTGCGAGCGAACGAGGGCGTGGCCGGTAGGGCGTGCGGCGGCGGACCTGCGCTGCCGATCCACGATGAGTTCGCTGGCTTCGGCTTGTCTAATCGGTGTGAGTACGATCCCGACGGAGCGGGATTGTGGACGACAAGGCAATCGGCTGCTGGTTATCGGGTCGGCAGCCCAACCGGGAGCATTCGAGCAGGGAGACCGCACATGGCCACGGTAATCGCGGAGATGTCGATGTCGCTGGACGGCTTCGTCGCCGATCCCTGCGACCGGGTCGGGCCGCTGTTCGATTGGTACGGCAACGGTGACGTCGAGGTCCCGACCGCCTTCCCGGAGAGATGGACCTTCCGGACGTCGAAAGCGAGCGCGCGATACCTGACGGAGTCAATGGATAAGATCAGTGCGCTTGTCGCGGGGCGGCGACTGTTCGATGTGGGCGGCTGGGGTGAGAACGGGCAGCCGTGGGGAGTGCCGGTGTTCGTGGTTACCCACTCCGTGCCCGAGGGGTGGCCGCGCGATGATGCGCCGTTGCCGTTCACCTTCGTAACCGACGGAGTCGACAGTGCGGTGCAGAAGGCGAAGGCGACAGCGGGAGACGGTTGGGTCGGCGTGGCCGGACCCAACATCGCGCAGCAGTGCCTCAATGCCGGCCTCCTTGACGAGATCCGGATCAACTTGGTGCCCGTTCTGTTTGGCGAGGGCATCAGGTACTTCGGCAGCCTGTCGAACGCGATGCTTGCGCTGGAGGGGCCGAGCGTCATTGAGGGCACCGGCGTCACCCATCTGTGCTACCGGGTGAAGAAAGGGTAACGAGTGAAGCAAGGCTAACGGGTCAAGCCAGGCTACCGGGTGAAGCCAGCGGTCAACGGCGGTGGACCTAGGCCCGCTGGGTGGGTGGTGGCGCTCGCTGAGCGAGGTCAGCCTGGGTGTCCCAAACCGCGCGCTTGGCAACGACAAGGAGCACGACCGGCAACACGACGGCCAAGGCGAGCGCGGTCGTGAGCGCGATCGCGTCAGGCGTCGGCATGCCCTCCAAATGGGTGGTGTGGAACACCAGATGCAAGACCGCAAACTTTAAATAGCCGGCCAGGGCGGTACGGACGATGCGGTACTCGATGAAGATTGCGACCGCGGCCATCACCACGCCTTGCGACACGAAGAACGCACCGACGTCGCTCACGAAATGCTGGCTGAACGGCGGGTCCATCGCCACGGTAGGCACGTCGTTGTAGAAGTAGTGCGGCAGGAGGGTAGGCCCAGGTGCCGATTAACGCATCGCTGACGGCGAGGAACATCAAGCCTGCCCTGAGCCATGATCGTGCTCGCGTCGTCAGAGCCTCCTCGACACAGACCCGGGCACGTCCAATGTGCTCGGGAGCGAACCGCTCGGTCAGGAACTGCGCGAAGGTGACCGGCGGCGCACTCGGGCGTCAGGCGATCGCCGCAGCGCAGCCGGCGGCCGCGCCGCGCGCTAACCTAGTCTTTACTAGGTACGGTTAACTGAAACCTAGGGAACATTAGGTTGTCAAGTGAGGCAGGGAGAACACGGCCGATGTCGTCCCGCAGATCGGGCAACGGAGGCATCGTGAACCGGGCGTCCCCGGTGAGCATCTCGACGAGCGCGGGCACATACGCGCGCGGCGCCGAGCATCCGGTAACAATGCGGGTGCAGCTCACTGTGGTAGGGCGCTATCAGCCGATCGAACGCGCCCGTCTCTCCGCCGCGCGCTGCTTTCGGCAGTACCTGGTCCACGAGCGGCAAAAAGTCGGGCGCATCCACCCGACGCACGCTACCCCAGGGCCGTTCGCCCAGCTCGCCTGGTGCTTGCCTGGAAGTGTCGGTTGAGCCCGTTTGCGTATCTGCGGCCAAGGTTTGCCGCGTTGCGGGCGAGCCAGGCCGACAGCTGCGTCGTGCCGGTTGCGGGGCCGTCCGTATCTGCCAGCCCAGCCGCCATTGCCTGGTATTCGTCGCGGGTGAGCAGAACGTCGTGCAGCGCGAGACCCAGAACCCGTGCCGCCACGGGCACGATCGGCGCCGGTACGCAGAGGATCTGCGAGCGGCTATTGACAGCATCCCGGATGCTGGTGACAAGTTCGAGGAACGTCGGTCGCTCCGGTCCGACCGCGTCGAGCACGATGTCGGACCGCTCGCTGCCACATGCGACGCACAGGCGGGCCAGGTCGTCGACGTGGATGCCACGGATCCGGTAGCCGCCGCGGTCGCCGACAGCGAAAACCGGCAACCGCCGCAGCAGCCAGGCGATGTTGTTGATGAGCACCGCGTCGCCGCCGAAAAGGATCGCCGGCCGGAGGATGGCGTGAGACAGTCCGCTGCCGGCAAGTTGCCGCTCGACCAGGGCTTTGCCACGGAAGTACGGCAACGGGGAGTTGGCGCTCGGATGGGTGATGCTCACGTGCACGACTCGCTGGATCCCTGCCCGCCGGGCTGCCTCGAACAATGTCCGTGAGTTGGCGACGGCCCGATCGTGATCTGTGCCTCGGTGCGCGAAGCGCACCCAGTAGGTGTTGTACAGGGTTGTCGCGCCGGACAGCGCGGCGGCGAGAGCGTCGGGGTCGTCGAACGTGAGCGCCCGGATATCGATCGGCGAGCGTTGTGGCGCCCGCTCAGGGTGGCCCGTTAGGGTGCGGACGCGACGGCCGGCGTAGATCAGCTCGCTGGCGATCGCGCTGCCCGAGTAACTGAACGCGCCTGTCACGACGTCGATCCCGGTGTCAGACATGGCCGTCTCGACTACCTCGACAGTTGCGGGGTGCTCCAGCAGTTCGCGGTCCTTGCGCTGCGGGCCGAGGCAGACCCGCTTGGTGACGATGTAGACGGCGATCGGCCCGAGGAGGGTGACCCGGCCGAACCAGGTGGTCCAGTAGAGCTGGACGTCGAAAAACCACTGTCTCCAGGCCCGGGGACGACGGCGGTGTCACTTGGTCATCGTCGCCCGGTGACTGGAGCCGTGTCGCCAGGGGCGCCCCCTAGGTTTGGCCCTAGGTTTGGCCCTAGGTTTGGCCCTAGGCTCAACCCTAGGTTTGGCCGTGGTTTAACCCTGGTGGTCGTCCGGGTGGGGCTGCGGGCGCCGGTGCGCGTGTCGCATATCAGCCCGGGCGAACATTGCCGCGGCAGCGCCGAAGCTGCGCGCGGGTGCGCCGACGGGATCCTCCGGCTATGGCGTCCACACGGGAATACCTTGTGCCTCCATCCGGGCCAGGCACTCCTGATGATCTACACATATGCGGTCGCCGGTCGACGTGGCTATCGTGCGCGTCTCGGTGCTGCCGCAGGCGTCGCACTTAGGTGGTGCTGGGCCCACCTGGCACACGGGCGCGCCCCGTTGCGCCTGGTGCGGAACGCCGAACATCAATTCAGCGCCTCCGCCGGTTATCCACGAACACGGCGTCAATGGACCCAGCCCGGCTCAACCTCGGTGCGACGACCGGCTCGGTCTCGGCACCTGGGCCGACGATCACGGGAGCCGGTCGGCGTCGGCGCTGAATGGTGCGCATGTGATTCCCTGCGGTCAGCAATTAATTCCCTCGACATAAGAATAGCCGGCTTTTGTATACCAAGGTTACGCGGGAGTAAATTGTATTCTCCGACCGGGAGGAGCAATCCCGGTAACAACGGGTGGCCGGCCGGGGCCAATCCGGGGAGACGACAGCGAAGCCGGTTAACGTCCTGCTCACGGCGGCCACGCGGAGGGCTAATACTACAGCCGCAACTTTCGAGCCGCCCTGAGAACGTGCTGGTCACCGAGCTGCCAACCCGAGCATCTCTAGCAAGATCGTTTTAAGCACATGCAGGTCAGAGGCGTGCCTCTGGCAAAGTGCGGCTGAAGTACTAATTCCTTAGGCGCGGGTCCGCGCGTGTGGTCCCGGCCGTGCACGATCGCGGACCTGACCTTCTCGTCGCGGAGGTGGCCGCCCGGTGCCCGCCCGGGTGCTCGCGCGCAAACCCGGCAAGCGGAAGCCGGTTCGCAGGCGCGGGGTTGAACCGTCTCGCAGGTCCCAGACGTATCCGAATGTGGGGTTCTGGTGAAGGGCCCCGGAACCGTGGCGGCGGGAACGCCGCCAAAAGCAACAGCAACGTCGGTCCCGCCAGGAGGCGTGCAGCGTGCAGCACAGCTGTGTACTGCCTGATAATCGCTGCCTACCTGCGCCGCACGCAAGAGGGTGACCTCAAATGACCTCCAACCTGCCGCTGCGCGCCGGCCCGCTGGCACTGTGCCCCGGCTGCCGCACCCCGCTGGACGGCGGCCCCGTCCTGTACCGCTGCCAGACCTGCCGGCAGGCCGTGTCAGCAGCCGACGTCGACACCGGCTATCACGCCCCGGCGGGCAAGGCCGCCGCATGATGCCGATCAAACCGATGGACGACCGCGACTGGTTGGCCGAGCTGTTTCGAGGAGCATCGGGCCTACCTGCGGGATGGTCTTCGACGAGATCGCGCCCGTCGTCGGGCGTTCGGCGGGCGGCCGCGAGCACTTCTTCAGCGCGGTGTGGAGCGCTGAGTCCGCGGCCTACCGTCGCAGGTCGGCCGCCTTGTCGGGTAAGTCACGAATGTCCGACTGCGCGCTCGGTCGGCGAGCACGACTCCGCGGCGCGCTTGCCGCCCGCAGCCGAGCGGTCTCCGTCAGCAACCATCGTAGGGCGCCCAGTTAGACTGGCCGCCGCTGGCGAGAGCGTTGGCGAACACCTGGTTCTGCTCGGCGACGCTGGCGTTGCCGAAGTCGGTGGGGGTCACCGCCGTAGACAGCCCAGGTCGACGCGCTGAACTGGTACAGGCCGTAGTTACCGCTGGCGTTCATGATCTGGGCCTGGCCGCCGCACTCGCGGGAGACCACGCACTGGCCGAACGCGCCACCGGGCACGCCACCCGGGCGCCGGCGCCGGCTGCGCGTTATGGTCGCGGGCGTGCGCGGATGGGCTCTCCCCCGACGTCATCGGCGAACGCCATCGTGCCGGTCCTGGCCGCTAGCGGAGGGCCACGGCCAGCCACGCGCGTAACGACGTGCTTGCACGGGTCAGGGCCATGACGCCGCTCGGTCCGCGGCCCCGTTCCGCTCGATGATCTCCGCTGTTACCTTGCTTGCTGACACCAGCAGGCTGCCGACGTCGGCTGCGCTGAGGCCGTCGGCCACCACCTCCGTGCTAACCGTCCAATGCTGCACGGGACCACGCACGATCAGGAAGCCTGGCGCGTGTTCACCGCCGGTAGCGGGGTCGCTGCGCTCGATCCAGTAATGGAGCTTCTGCTCGCCCATGTGGGGACTCTCCTTATTGGGTGAGGTCGCCCCGGCCCCGGATCGGGCGGGGCCGGACGTCCACCACGCTGGCCGTCCCTCTCGCCGGGGTCGGCGCCGAAATGACAGCTTTCTCCACCATTGAGCACCTTGTGGGCCAAACCCTACGGGCCATCGGATGAGTTCCGCGGTGCCGGGCCCGCGGCTGCGCAAGATGGGATGATGGGTTACGTCCCGCCGGCGGCGCAGTTCGCCCAGCCGGCCCGGCGTCACGCCGCGGTAGCCGTTATGCAGAAATTCTGCTCAACGGCTTACGCGGTGCGGCGTCCCTACGCACACTTCACGCCCCTGTAGCCAGTTTGGCCAGCTACGGAGAACTGGTCGGCTCGGCCGTGACGGTCACCATCGCTGGGACGCTGACGGTCACCGTCGTGGGCACGTTGACGGTCACCGTCGTCGGCGCGCGGACCGTCACCGTCACGCCGGGCGGGGTCACCGTGACCGTGGCAGGGGGCGGCGCTGCGGCCGTCGCCCACTCCGTGACCGGCGGCGGGGCCGGGGCTGGTTGCGGGACGTAGTGCGTGACTCGCTGCGTTACATTCCTCGTCACGGTCGAGGTCCGCGGCCTGACGGTATTCACGAGCCTGATGAGATGCGTGGGACCAGACAGGAGCAGCGCCCAGATACTAAGGCCGAGGGCGAGCGCGGCGGCGGCGGCGAGACAGCCACCGAACCAGCGGGACGACAGCCAGCTCCCGGGCTGCGCATCCCTGGCTTCGGCTCGCGACGGCGGCTTGGTTTCGTCCTGGGGCGGCGGCTTGGCTCCGTCCTGGGGCGGCGGTTTGGATTCGGCCTGAGGCGGCGGCTCCTCGTCATCGTCGCGCCTGGCCCAGTGGCCCCAGAAGGGCTCGAACTCGCTGTCAGAGTACTCCACGAACGGTCACCACGCGTGCCAGTAGCCGGGCAGGATCCAGCCGGTGTCGTCGATCTCGCCATACCGGCCCATCAGCGGCAGCCAGCCCGGCTCGGCCGACCCCACCATGCGCCCGTACGACGTAGGCGGTCCGTACGCATATGTTGGGTTTGCCCGGTCCCTGGCAAGATACCCCCGCTCGACGGAAGAGTGGCGAGGCACCAAGTCCTGCCGACCGCCGCGCTCATCAGCTTCTGACCGGCCAGCGCGCTCGGAGGGCGATGCCAGCGGCGCGCAGTGCGGGGCCCGGCGTCACCGAGGGCGCAGCGAGCAGCGCACGACCGGAGCCGAAACGACGGCTGTCTGCAAAGCTTCACCTATGAGCTTTTACCGCAGCGACGATGGACCCATGGCAGTCCTCACCCTGGATCATGGCGAACTCAACCTCTTTGATCAGGTCGTGATCGACTCACTCGATGCGGAGACGCGAGAGCTGGCCGCGAATCCCCCGCGCGGGTTGCTCATCCGCGCGGAAGGACGCGTAGTCTCCGGCGGCGTTGACGTCAACATGTTCCACGGGCTCACTCCGGACGCTGCCGAGCAGCTGTGGCAACGCTTGTTCGAGATCATCTGGCGCGTGGAGGCGCTGCCGTGTCCGACGATGTTCGCCAGCCACGCGCTGTGTCTAACAGCCGCGTTCGAGCTCAGCCTCGCGTGCGACCTGCTTCTCGCAGCTCAGTCGGCCAAGTTCGGCCTGGTCGAGGTGGTCGTCGGACTGACCCCGTCAATGGGCGGTCCGCAGCGCCTAACGGAGCGTGCCGGGACCGCGCGAGCCAAGCAGCTCGTCTACACCGGTGGGCTGTTCGACGCGGCAACCCTAGAGCGGTGGAACGTAGTCAACCGGGTGTGGCCCGACCACAGCTTCGCCGACGCAGCTCACGCCTTCGCGCTGCGCCTTTCCAACGGCCCAACGCAAGCCCACGCAGCCACCAAGCAGATCGTGCGTACGCAGGTCGAGCGGGGAACGCACGCCGCCGACGCGATCGTGCCTATCGTGTCTGGCAGACTGTTCGCTACCGAGGACCTGAAGAACGCGGTTTCTTCCTTCCTGCGTGATGGTCCGGGTCGGGCGAAGCACGAAGGCCGGTAACGTATTGATCAACGGCCAAGTGGCCGGTCGACCTGACGCCGATGGCATCGCCTGCGGCTGGGCGGCGAGCAGTTGGCAGCCTTGACCGGATCGGCGACGTCGCGCCGCCGAGACGAATCCACACCCGCAGTGAGCACTTCCCGCGGACCAGCCGGGCAGGGACCACCAGCTCAAGACGCCGATGATGAATCTGGGGCCGAGCACAGACGCACCGTAGCGGACGGCGACGATCGGCACGATGAACAGGCCGCTGCCAGGTTCGTGCTGAGCACGTCGGCGTGGTGGCCGAATGGGCCACTGAAACGGAACAGTACTAAGCAGACCAGGACGCCGAGCCTGACTACTGCTAGCCGGTTCCTTGCGACGCGTTGCGGACCAAATGCCGCAGCAGCACCAGCCGCTCCGGCGGGCCAATCGCCCTGGCCGCACTCATGTAGTCCTGCCAAGGTGTCCATCGCCGCTGAGCGCATGTAGCGCGAGTACCCGGCGACGATCAGACCTCTTGGAATTAGCGAGCCGTGGCCAAAGTGTGCTGTGAGGTCGCCAGGTGCGATAAGGGCGCAGCGACAGTGTCATCTCGTTCCCCGGTGGTGAAAAAAGCGAGGCCGTAGGTCCGCCCTGGCGGCGACTTATGGCTCTGTGACCATCCCGGAACCGCCTGCGACCGTTTGCACATAGCGGCAATCCTGCCCGGGAGGTGGCTGTGAGATACGACTCCGAGGGCATCGCAGAAGCCCTCAGATTAAGGCGACGCACCCCGATCTTGGGGGCGCCTTCGCCGGTCCGGGGCGACGTTCATATCCAAGTCCAGCGCTGCAAAGGCTGCGAGCTCTGCATTGAGTGCTGCCCGACCCACGTGCTGGCGCTCTCGGAGAGCTTCAACAGCGCGGGCTACCACCACCCGGTGGTGGTGGCGGACGAGTGTATCTGCTGCCAGGGCTGCTACATGATCTGCCCGGATTTCGCCATCTTCGCGATCGTCCGTGAGGCCGCCACTCAGAAGGCGCCGAGCGGAAGTGCAGCCGTGACCGTTGTGCAACGGAACGTGAGGGCGGAGGTGCGGCCATGACTGGCACGCTCAGCGGGACGCACTTCATGCTCGGCGACAACGCCATCGCCGAGGGAGCCATCGCGGCCGGCTGCCGCTTCTTCGGCGGCTACCCGATCACCCCCTCGACCGAGGTCGCCGAACGGATGGCCCTTCGGCTGCCCCAGATCGGCGGCACCTACGTCCAGATGGAGGACGAGATCGCCTCCATGGCCGTGATCTTGGGCGCGTCCTGGGCCGGCCAGAAGCCGATGACCGCCACTTCCGGCCCCGGCTTCTCGCTGATGATGGAGAACCTGGGCCTGG
Organism: Streptosporangiaceae bacterium; assembly: GCA_035517695.1. GTDB lineage: Bacteria > Actinomycetota > Actinomycetes > Streptosporangiales > Streptosporangiaceae > DATFVJ01. The sequence continues at coordinate 2,923 of DATIYI010000051.1, read as the reverse complement.
GAATCATGACCGAGACGCCCTGCGTGGTCTGCAATGTGCAGCGGGGCGGTCCCTCGACAGGGCTTCCAACCCTGGTCGGACAGGGTGACATGCAGCAGGCCAGGTGGGGCTCGCACGGGGACTACGAGATCATCGCGGTCGTTCCCTGGTCCGTGCAGGAGTGCTTCGACCTCACCATCCGCGCCTTCAACCTGGCCGAGCGGTACCGGACGCCGGTGCTGGTGATGGCAGACGCCGAGGTCGGCCACGTGACCGAGAAGCTGGTCATCCCGTCAGAAGACCAAATCGAAATCTGGAGCCGCAAGCGCCCGAGCGGGCCTGTCGCCAAGTACCGGACCTTCGCGCCCGACGACGACCTGATCCCGCCGATGGCGCGGGCGGGCGAGGGCTACCACGTGTTCATGGAGAGCCTCACGCACACCGACCGGGGGTATCCCGACGCCACCGCCCCCACCCAGCAGGTGCTGGTGACGCGCCTCAACGAGAAGATCCGCCGCCACCGGTTCGAGATCTACGACGTGGAGGAGCGGTGGGTGGAAGGCGCCGAGGTGGTGGTGCTCTGCTACGGCATCTCGGCGCGGATCGCGGCCCACGCCGTCGCACAGGCGCGCGAGCGCGGGCTAAAGGTGGGCATGTTCCGGCTCCGCACGGCTTGGCCGTTCCCCGAGGAGCGGATACGGGAACTCTCGGCGGCAATCCGCGGCTTCGTGGTGCCCGAGATCAACCTCGGCCAGATGTCGCGCGAGGTGGAACGCTGCGCGCTCGACGCCTGCGCCGTAGCCACCATCCCCCACGCCGGGGGAGACATTCACGAGCCCGAGCAGATCCTGGAGGCGATCATCCGCACCGCGGAGGGCCGCTCGCCGAGCCGGGCCACACGAGTGGGAGCGCGATAGTCATGGCGCAATTAGGAGTTTTCCTCTGCCACTGCGGCGAGAACATCGCGCGCCGGGTCGATATCGAACAGGTCCGTGAGCATGCGGCCAGCCTGCCCGGCGTCGTCCATGCTGAGGACTATCCCTACATGTGCTCGGCACCCGGTCAGCGCAAGCTCCAGGAGGCCATCACCGAGCGGGGCCTGAGCGGGGTGGTCGTGGCCGCCTGCTCGCCCCACCTGCACGAGCCGACCTTCCGCGGGGCCTCGGCGCTGGCCGGCCTCAATCCGTTCCGCTGCGAGATGGCCAACGTCCGCGAGCAGTGCTCATGGGTCCACGAGGACCGCACCGAGGCGACGGCAAAGGCGTGTGACATCGTCACCACGATGGTCGAAAAGACAAAGCGCGACCAGGACCTCTACCCGGTCGAAGTCCCCGTCACCCGCCGCGCCCTGGTCATCGGTGGCGGCGTGGCAGGGATCCGGGCCGCCCTCGACATCGCCAACGCAGGCCAGCAAGTGACGCTGGTCGAGAAGGAGCCGTCGCTGGGTGGCAACATGTCCCGGCTCTCGGAGACCTTCCCCACGCTGGACTGCTCGCAGTGCATCCTTACGCCGCTGATGGTGGAGTTGTCCAGGCACCCCAACGTGGAGGTGCTGACCTACTCGGAGGTTGAGGAGGTCAGCGGCTACGTCGGCAACTTCAAGGTGCGCATACAAAAGAAGCCGCGGTTCGTGATCGAGGATCTGTGCACCGGCTGCGACGACTGCGCGCAGGCTTGCCCCTCGGCGCTGCCGAACGAGTTCGACATGGGACTGTCCTGGCGCAAGGCGATCTACATTCCCTTCCCGCAGGCGGTGCCTGCGGTGTACACGCTGGACACCGAGAACTGCGTCAACGCACAACTTGAGTCCAAGAGCGGTGCCTACCGGGTGCTGTCCTGCGAGCGGTGCCTGCGCGCCTGCGGCCCGCAGGCGATCGACTTCGACATGAAGCCGGAGTTCATCGAGCGCGAGGTGGGGGCGATCGTGGTCGCCACCGGTTACCAGCTGATGCGGCCCGAGCCCGCCGCCGACCTCGGGCTCGGCCGCTACCCGGATGTGGTCGATGGCCTCGAGTTCGAGCGCATCCTGTCCGCCTCCGGCCCGACGCTGGGCGAGATCCACCGTCCGTCCGATGGCAAGGTGCCGAAGAAAGTCGTCTTCATCCAGTGCGTGGGCTCGCGGGATCCGGTGGGCGGGGTTCCCTACTGCTCGCGGGTCTGCTGCATGTACACGGCCAAACACGCCCTGCTTTACAAGCACAAGGTCGAGGACGGGCAGGCATTCGTCTTCTACATGGACATCCGCGCCGCCGGAAAGGGCTACGAGGAATTCGTGACCCGGGTGATGGAGGAAGACCACGTGCTCTACATCCGGGGCCGGGTAGGCAGGGTGGTGCGGGACGGTGACGTGCTCAAGGTCTACGGCGCCGACACCTTGTCCGGGCAGCGGGTCGTGATCGACGCCGACCTGGTGGTGCTGGCCACGGCTATCGTGCCAGGCACGGACCAGGAACTGGGCCGGACGCTGCGGGCACCGACCGACGCCAACGGATTCTTCCAGGAGCTCCACCCCAAGCTGCGGCCGGTGGAAACGCTCACCGCGGGCGTCTTCCTCGCCGGTAACGCCCAGGCGCCCAAGGATATCCCTGACACCGTGGCCCAGGCCTCGGCGTCGGCGGCTAAGGCGCTTGAGATCTTGTCCAAGCCACAACTTGAGCGTGAGCCGACGGTGGCGCGTGTCGACCCCGCCACGTGCACCGGCTGCTTCGACTGCGAGCGGGTCTGCCCCTACGGCGCGATCGGCCGGCAAGAGATCCGCGACCGTCAGGGGAACCTGCTGCGGACAGTGGCGGAGGTCAACCCGGCGATGTGCGAGGGTTGCGGGATCTGCACAAGTACCTGCCGCGTGCGCAGCATCGATGTCCTCGGTTTCGACGACGAGCAGACCTTCGCCCAGCTTGGCGCGCTTGGCGCGCACGAGCCGATGCTGGTGAGTGCGCCATGA
>DATIYI010000050.1:0-4442 GCA_035517695.1 Streptosporangiaceae bacterium | reverse complement strand
CGTGCGCCTTATGCGCCGGGCATACCGATTGCGTCACACTGCGTAACGACTTGGCCGTCTCCGCGCAGCCGCTAAAGGATCCTGCACACCGATCCGCCGGCCGTGACGGCAGGCAAGGCGTTTCGCGCCCGCCTGCATTCGGGGCCATGAGCCACGCCTGTCCCTCGAGGCCTCATCGGACGGCCAGGGCGGCTTGTGCCGCCCCGATGAACATCACCGAGTCATCGTGAACGTCGCCGTAGGATTTCGGCCCCGGCAGGTCAGATATCCCATTTCCATTCGGGATCACGTTCTGTGTTCACCAGGAATGGCTGGCGTTCAGGAAGCGCCGGGCCCGTTCGGATGGCGTCGCCTCGCGCACAGCGTCCAGCGGGCTCATGCCCTCGGCGCGGAGCCGGTCGTAGCGGGCCATCGCGTGCGGGTGCAGCGTCCGGAGACGCTGCTCGCTCTTGCGCATGGCCGCCGCCGCGCCTGGATCGGTTTCGGCATAAGGTGCGGCGGCGCCCCAGGTCTGGGCGGTCTGGAGGACGTCGGCTTGACGCAGCCAGCGCGCGTCGTGGGCTGGCGCCCAAGTGGCGCGGGCATGCTGGTGGTCGCTGCGGATCTGCTCGCGGACCGCGCGGGCAATGTGCCGATCCTCGGTTGCGTCCTCGCGTTCGCGTTGAGCTCGGTAGCGCGCGAAGACCTGGACGGCGGCCATAACGATCGACCCGAGGTGCGTGACGCGTTCAGCGCGCCCTGGCTGATGGACTGGTTGAGGGGGTCGGAGTGCTGGTCGGTCATCGGGAGATTCGTCCTTTCACGGATTAGCAGTGCCTACCGGGTTGGTCCGCGTGGCCGATGTGGCTGAGGCGCACGAGTTGGCCGTGGCCTGCTGGGTTCGGCGGGCGGCGCCTGGCCGGGGCGTGTGCTTGGCGCCGTTGGATATGGCGGTGCTGGGAAGCTGGCGTCAGCCAGGTCGGCAGCGGTCTCGCCGTGGGTGGGCGCTCGGGTGCGCCGGGTTGGCGAGGCGGCTGGCGGGGGAGTGACGCTTGCGCGGAGCCGTTCGGCTGCTGTCCTTGCCGCTGTGGCTTGGGTGGCGCGCTGCTGCGCCTGGCGGAGTTCGGCGACCGCGGCGATGAGCGCCGCGAGCTGGGCGATGAACGCCATCTGGGCGATGGTCTGGTGGTCGCGGCTGGCGTATCCGGCGGTTCTCAGCGTCCGGGCGGCGGCGCGCAGGCTGTCACCTATGGGTGTCGGCTGGGGGAGGCGCCCGTAGGGGGTGCGGGCGGCGCGGTCGTAGGCGTCGGCGGCCCGGCGCAGCGTGGTGCTGCCGAGCGGGGCGGCGGCGGTGTGCAAGGTGTCGGAGGCGGCCCAGGCGGCATCGGCGGCGGCATCGGGGTTGGTGATTGCGAGGTGGGGGAGCTGCGCCGCGGCGTCGGCGGCGGTGCGGGCGGCGTGATCCCAGAACGCCTGGCGTTCGGCATCGGCGAGGCCGGGTGTGGGCCGCTTACTTGTGGTGGTTGGCTTCCAGCGGCGTCGCAGCTTGGGCAGGGTGAGATCGGCGGCGAGTTTGCCGCCGCCGTACCAGACAGGGCCACCGGTCTTTGGTGGTGTGGCCGGGGAGCGCGACCGCGTATCCGGTGACCTCGCCGCGGGTGCGAGTGCTGTGGCGCAGGCGGATGTCGACCCCGGCGGCCCGGAGGGCGGCGAAGAATTCCTGCTCGGTCGCGGCGAGGCCGGCGGCGGTCGTTACGGCGTCTGAGGGCCACACGTGGCGGCTCGGCCCAGTTGCGGCGGCGGGCCTGCTCATTCTCGGCGCGGCTGGGGCGTTTGGCGGCGGTCCGGTCGCCGGGCGCGGTGAGGTGTAGTCCGTATCGCTGCTCGGCGACGCGGCAGGCTTCGCGGACGCGGTAGAAGTCGTTCCAGACACGTGGCCGCCGGCCGTCCTGGCGGGCGAGGGTGGCGACGATGTGGATGTGGTTGCCGCCGTGGTGGATAGCGACCCACCGACCAGGCCGCGACGAGCCCGGGTCAGGGCAAACGCAGGCCGGGCGGGAAGCGCCTTGAAGCCTTGCCGGCGGCCGCCGGAACCGTTCCGTCGGTTAGCTAGAGCGGCTACCCGGAGATGAGCACTTCGTCACGACTCGTGACCGGGCCTCAATGGCGTGGGCGCACTAGCGATCCTCCAGAAGCTAGCGCCCAAGGATCGCTAGCGCCCAAGGATCGCTAGCGACCAAGGATCGCTAGGTCCGCCGATGTGGGCGGAATCAGCGGTTCGGAGTGGACGCGGTTGGCTGCACAGATCAGCTCGTTCTACATGGGCGAGCCGCGGCGCTTGTTCCGGGTCGACCGCTCATGCCAATGAGCGGTAGTTTGCTCGTGGCCGGAGCTCCTGAAATGCTTCGCTTATGCCCTCCCTTCCAGCGACGTTCGCTGAGGATGTCATCAATCAGCAAGCCCGTGCCCAGTTCGAGGCGTTCCTCGACGAGCACCGCGGTGGGCTCAATTGCTGCCTGGACTTGCTGACCGAGGAGCAGGCTCGCCAGTCGCTGGTGCCTTTTCGGACCACATTGCTGGGCCTGGTAAAGCACGCGACCTTCGTTGAGAAGGTCTGGTTTGACGAAGCTGTCACAGGCCGGTCACGTGCTGAGATCGGTATCCCCGCGACCTCGGACGAGTCGTTCATTCTTGATGACGACGACCTCATCGCCAGCGTCCAGCATGCACATCGCGAGGCATGCGGGTCAGCACGGCGTGCGACGTCATTCCTGGGGCTGGACGACAGGGTCTATGCTACTGGCGCGGCCCGCTCCCGCTGCGCTGGGTGTACCTCCACGTACTGCGCGAACTCGCCCAGCACTGCGGGCATGCAGACATCCTGAGGGAGCAGATCCTCAACGGGTAGCGCGCCTGGTGTCCGCTCATGCCGCGATGAAGATCATTCGGGCGGCGGTTGTCGTGCAGGGGTGGATGTTCGCGGCCAGTCTGCATGGGACCAGGCGACGCGATGACGGCCGCGCCGACCGCCGCGTTGCTCCAACCCGTCGCACACAGAGTAGAACGAAGCGATGGGAAGACCGGCAGCTGTCAGACCGGCAGCCGTCGTGCTTTACGCGCTCGCGCTGGTAGCCGTCGTGGTCGGCGTGAACGTCCTGTTCTTCAGGCACCAGCTCTGGGGCGGCTGATAGCAAACGTCGGAATTGTGCTGGTATTCGCGGCGTTCTATCGGAGGTTCTTCAAGCGTCCATTAGCGCTTCTGCCGCGTTACGGAGCTGGACTGGCGGCTGGACCGGGTCTACTTCCTGGCCTTCTTGAACCCGTCACGGGGACAACCGGTTCCAGCCCTTACCGCCAGGTTGGCCAGTCTCTGCCACCGTAGATGAGCCAACTGCGGAGCTCGACTGATTTCCGCTCATGCCGCCCTAAGCGCGTCATAGCGGTCGAGGTCGATAGACGTCAGATCGGTGTTCGATGGCCACGACGGTGACCCGGCGCCGGTGATCCTCGATGCGGTAGATCACGCGATAATCACCACGGCGAGCGCTGTGAAGCCCTTCGAGGCCTAGCTTCAGCGGCTTGCCGACGCGGTGAGGGCTTGAAGCCAGGGATCCGTACAGGAACTCCACTACCGCAGTTGCCGCCTTCTCGGGGAGCCTGGTCAGTGCCCGGCGGGATGTGGCGGTCCACGCGATCGCGTAAGCGTTCTCGCTCACTTGCCGGAGATCAGGCGCAGGGCGTCTTCCTTGCTCAGCACGGCCGCGTCAGCGGTGCTCAACTCGGCGAGGCTTTCGCGGATATCGGCGAGCAGGGCAGCGCTGTCCATGACGTCCAGCGTTTGCTCGAGGGACTCTAGGTCGTCGACGCTGATGACGACGGCAGCAGGATGGCCGTGCTTGGTGATGACCACGCGGCCGTGCTCTCGCTCCAGCCGGTCTACGACCTCAGAGAGTCGGTTCTTCACATCGGCGAGTGGCATCTGCTCCGACACTGACATGGCTAGAAGTATAGCTACTTCTTCAACGGCAAGCCAGCCCGCGAGACGTCCTCATCTGCCGCAGACAGGGTCGAGCACCATGGGCACGGCGCGAGACCTCGGTCATGCCCATGTATTCGGCAGCCGTGAACGCTGCCAGCCGAGGACGGAGGCTGACGGGAAGTCAGTCACGGAGAGCAATCTAAGCTAAGTCTAGTCTTGGCGCGCCCGCGCAAAATATCCGCCGTTAGGCGGGTCCCGGACGCCTGGCACCCATCGGTTCAGGCGTGCAGAACAGGTTGTTCTAGCGCGCCACGATTAGCTTGGGCCGTGATCGAACCACCGCTCATGCCGATGAGCCGCGTCGACAATGTACATATATCTATGCGAAGGCTCGCATTGTCGCTGTTCACTGAGACCTCTACGACTCGATCACCCGGGAAAGTACACCTCCTTCGCGCCGGCGCCCTTCCCGTCGGATCCACAG
>DATIYI010000049.1:0-4426 GCA_035517695.1 Streptosporangiaceae bacterium | reverse complement strand
CCAAACGGAGCCTCCAGGCTTTGCCCCTCACCGGTGCCGAACCCATCCAGCGACACCGAGAAGTTGTGCACCCGGACCTGCGACACGATGACCTCCTGACACGTTGCCTCACAGCGACCTGGACCGGTTGCCGCGGCCCGTCACCAGTGAGGACGATCCGCTGGGCCCAAAGTCATCGCCAGCGCCTGTCCGCTGAGCATCATACCTGCGGATCACCGGGCGTTTCTGCTCACGGTGCGTAATCGACCCTTGACTCAGATAAGGCGCGCATCGCCGCCGTTCGGCGCGGCTGCGGAAGTTTCGGCGTCCGTCAGCTGGGTGGTGCAGAACAGGTCGATCTGGCGCGTCATGATCGGCGTGGGTGGCCATGGCCTTCGGACTGACCAGACCATTTGTCCGTCGCCTTGAGCTTTTGGCGAATGCGGGGACGTAGTTCGGTCAGCAGGACATATAGGCGGCAGGACGCGGCAGGTATGACAGCGGTCTGCGGTACCGCGCCAACCGACTCAAACGGTCTCTGTACTGGCTCGGTGTTCTGGCGCCGCTACGCCTTGGCTGCTGGTCGTCAAGCGGCGAGTTTGGAGCAGTCCCGGCGGGTGTGGATGTGCTTGACTCAGTGGTTCCGGCCAGCACCGGACGCGGCGAATTTCAGCCGCACGTCAGCACGCGCGGTGTCCTCCCGGTGGGACCGGGCACACTCCCCTCGCACGGCATCCCGGTTCCATTCCTGTCGCGCAGTCGCGCCCAGCCGGAGGGAAACACGCTACGGCCCGGGCCGCTACCGTCTCGCTGAGGGACTGCTCACGAACATGTGAGACGTGCTCGGAGTCGTTTATGTGCCGTCCCGCACGGTGGCGGCACATAACCTTCATCCGCTAGGGGTGATGCCATGCCGCGAACGCCGTGGTGTCATTCGAGCTGTACGGCGCGATGCCGGCTGCGCCGGCTTGGGGGATGAACCGGCGATGCGGCACCGGGGGCCTCGCCGGTCCCTCGATGAGGCTCGGAGTCCGGTAGCGGACGCCGCGTGCCCGAGGTGGGCATCCCGGAAAGGTGAAGAGTGGGGCATGGCGAGTGAGGCAGCAGGGGGAACCGGTACCGGAGCCGGCGATCAATCCGTCGTGGCGGGCGTTTTCTCTGATCACGATGCAGGGATGGCGGCGCTGGAAAAGCTGACGGCGATGGGGCCGCAGCTGAGCCAGGCCGGCGTGACTGGGGTGCTGATCTTGTCCAAGGACGCCGACGGGAAGGTGGGCGCGCGGGCGGCGGAGCTGCCGGGCGCATCCGAGGGCGCCGGTGAGCTGGAGAAAAAGACGATCGCGGCGCTGGAGTCGCTGGCCGGTGTGCAGGGCCATCCCGACGCGCCGGCCGCGGAGCTTGGTCATGCGCTCCGGCCGGGGGCGATCGTGCTGGCCGTGTTCGTCAAACCCGGCAACGCGCCGGTGGTCCGGATGGGGTTACAGAACATCGGTGCGCACGTTCTCACCGACGAGGACCTGCGGCGCATCGGGGCGGGTGCGGCCGGGGTGCCGACGAGCGGGCTCCAGGGCGGCGAGGTAAGCAAGGGGTCGGTACCTGCACCCAGCCCGGTCTTCGACTGGCAGGGTGAGTACGCGTATTCCCTTGCCGTCCAGGCCTTGATCTACGGGTTCCCCTACGTGTACGGGGCGCAGACTCGGTACAAGTGGGTCGCGCAGGCCCCGAGCGACCCGGAGGTCATCCCGCACCCGGCCGTGAACCGCTTCTGGCACGCGGCGAGGGTGACCGACGCTACCTGGCGCGACGGCGGCTGCCCCAACAACGACACGCTGTATTCGATCTCATGGGTCGACCTGAGCCGCGAGCCGGTCATCCTGTCTCACCCCGACATGGGAGACCGCTACTTCACCTTCCAGCTGGCCGCCATGACGTCGGACAACTTCGGCTACGTCGGGCGGCGCACCACCGGGTCCAAAGCTGGCCACTTCGCGCTGACCGGCCCGGGATGGAACGGTGACCTGCCCGACGGAGTGAGAAGGATCGAGCCATCGCCGACCCCGTGGATCCTCGTCGGGGGCCGCACGCTGGTCGACGGCGCCGCCGATGTGCCGAACGTGCGGGCGATTCAGCAGCAGTATGCGCTGACCCCGCTCAGCTTGTGGGGGAGCGGCCGCGAGGTCCCCGAGCAGCGCGATGTGCTGACCAGTCGAGGTGACCAAGGACCCGCTGGGCCCCTGGAAGACCCTGAACGCCATGCTCGTGGAGAACCCTCCTCCCCCCGAGCACGCCATCTTGCTGAAACAGTTCGCCACGATCGGGATCGGACCCGGCCTCGACGTCGACGCCCAGCCCGACAACGTAAGACAGAACCTCGTGCGGGCGCTCGGCGCCGGGATGCAGCTGCTGAAGCAGCAATTCCTGAGCGGCTCGTGGGCGACCGTGGTGAACGGATGACGGTACCCGCCGCCTACCGAGGGCCGGTTCGGGGACGAACTGCTGAACCGGGCCGCGGACCAGTCGCTCGCCGGGATCGTGGCCAACGACCCGGAAGAGGCCGTATACCTGGTGAACTTCACCGATGACAGCGGCTCGAAGTTCTCCGGCGAGAGCCGGTATGAGCTGCAGTTCGCGGGCGGCAACATGCCGCCGGTCGACGCGTTCTGGTCGCTCACGATGTACGCGGCCGACTACAACCTGGTCGCCAACCCTGCGAACCGGTACTCGATCGGTGACCGCACACCGGGCGTGACCAAGAGTGCGGACGGCGGGATGACCCTGTACATCCAGGCAGCGTCTCCGGGAGCCGGCAAGGAGCCGAACTGGCTCCCCTGCCCTGCCGAGGGCACCTGGTTCGTTATCCTGCGGATGTACCAGCCCCGCAGCGAGGCAGTGCAGGCCACCTGGCGCTGCCCGGCGGTCCGGAAAGTCAGGTGAGCATGAGCCGTCCGGAGGCCCGGACTTGACCCTCGTCGCCGCCCGCGGTGGGCTGCGCCCGGGCGAACTGGCCAGCCTCCGCCAGCCGTATGCGGCTCCCGGCGGCCAAAGCGGCCAAGCTGGAGGCTGGCCGCCTCGTCTGTGGCGGGTGAGACGCGAAGTAAACGACGGACACCGGGTGACCAGCAGTGAACGCTGAGTTCTTCGCGCTGGCCTTCACCGCGGCATTGAACCCCAAGCTGCTGGCCATCGATCTGCTCCTGATCGAGAACCGCCGGCCGCGGGCGATGTTCTTGTGCCTGCTGCTCGGGGGCATGACCGTAGCCCTTACGATCGGCCTGCTGGACGTGCTCACCATCCACGCCGATACCATCACGGCCCAGGGGAAGGTGAGCGCCGGGGTTGATCTGGCCCTGGGCCTGCTGCTGCTCGCGCTCGGCGCGCTGCTGGTCACCGGCCGCCTGCACCGTCGGCAGCGGACACCAGTCCCGGCAGGCACCGGGCCGCCGGAGAAGCCAGAGAAGAAGGACAGCTGGGCGCAACGGGTGCTGGCCGAACCCCGGCTCGGGCTGGCCATGCTGGTCGGCGCGCTGATCGGTCTCCCAGGCGCCAGCTACATCGCCGCCCTGCACAACCTGGTCGCCGGGAAATACTCCACCGCCACGCGGGTCGCCGCCGTCGTGGTGTTCGTCATCATCGATTTCTTGCTGATCATCATCCCGTTCGCGTTTCTGGAACTGCGGCCCGAGGCCACCAAAGCGCTCCTCAGGCGTGCCCAGGACTGGCTGCTGGGCCACGCCTTGCAGCTCATGGCCGGCATCGCCCTGATCCTGGGCGCCTACCTCACCGTCAGCGCCCTGGTGCGCCTGAGCTGACCTGCCGCCACAACCCTCCAGCGAGGCCCCCGGGCAGACCAATATGGCAGGAACGCTTCGGATACGGCTGGCGAAGGCACGTTCACATCGAAGTCCGGCGACCCCGCAGCTCGCACCCTCAATCCGGCCGTCCCGCGATAGCCGAGCCACTTCCGGGCGGGCGTGCTGGCCCGGTACTCCAAACAAAATGATCGTGAAGGAACGGTGATCTGACCGGCACCATCATCCGCTGGTGCCTGGCAATCCTCTCGGTGTGTCTGGAACTCTTCGGGGCAACCGCCTCAGCTTCCGGATCACCGCCTTACGCCCCCGGTTCTCCTGACAATCCCGCACTGGAATCCGCGCCGATCGGTGCGGTCAAACGCCTCGATACACTCACCGCCAACGTCGCCAGCGGCCGGTTGGTACGCAACAACGCTTGAGTTCGTCGGCTAGCCGGTCGCCTCGCACGGTCCCGATCGGGCTTGACGTATAGCTCTCAGTGCTGCCGAGACCCCCGACACGCCGTGATGATATTCGCTCACTCTCCGTGAAAACATGTCGCTCGCAGTGATAGCTTGCGGCTCAGGGTGAAGACGGGGGGTGCGGGTTGACGCTGGCGCTGGTACGTGACTTGCGTGAGCTGCGGGAGCCGTCGA
>DATIYI010000048.1:0-6546 GCA_035517695.1 Streptosporangiaceae bacterium | reverse complement strand
CTCGGCGTGGATGTAGTGCCCGCCGCCCCTGGTCAGGTAGGCCCGGTTCGCTTGTGAGGCGAACCCCCGGTCGGCGACCCAGACCAGGCGGCGCAGGTTCGCACCGTCCAGGCCGTCCTTGACGGTGCGGATGATCTCCTGATCGGATGTGTCGCCGGGGAAGGTCCAGCAGCGGACCGGGATCGCGTCCCGGGTGACCGCCATCGCGATGACCACCTGCGGCAGGTCGCCGCGGTGGTCCTTGGAATGCCCGAACGTGCGGGCCCCAGATTCGGCCGGCTTGCTGATCTCGTCATCGGCGGGCTCGCCGGCCAGCTCAGCGAGCTCGTCTCGCCCACTCGCAGAACGACCTGATATCGACGGCTGCCGACGCCACGGAACTCGATCTTGCGGCTCCTAGAGGCGGATCGGGAGCGTCGAGCATGCAAAACTGTCGTGACCAAGCGTGATGTCTCGGGTGGTTATCGCCAGCGACCGCCGTCGTCGCGACCACCTAGACATGTGCAGCTCCATCTGAGCCGACGGCACCGCGCGCTTACATGGCGGCCAAGCGGACACTCATGCCTGCGCCGTCACCAGTACACGGCTATTCCAGAATTCAAAGCGGAACTCGGCGTCGCGGATCTCCGGCCGCTTCGGGGCCGGGCTGCCGCTGGCAGGTTCTTTCGCACCGGCTCATGACCTGGCTCAGGCGGCGGAGCACGCCGGGGGACCAGCGGTCATGCCACTCTGCCGCGCCGTTCGGCGCTGGTCGTTTTGGCTAGGTACGTGAGCATCCCGCCACCGGGTGATCGTTTTGCCGACGACATTGCGGCGGCGCTGGTCCTGAACTCCAGCGAGAGGAACGATCCGTGGGCAGGCGCCTGATCCTAGACACCAACGTGCTCATCGCCTACGAACGCGGAACCATCGGCCGCGCCGTCCTGGATGGCGACGAATCGGCCATGGCAGCAGTGTCTGTCGCCGAGTACCGGGTCGGCATCGAGCTCGCCGGCACCCCTGAGCGTGCGGCCGATCGCACCCGCGCCCTCGTCGCCATTACTTCTGCCATCGACGTGCTGGACTACACCGCAGCGACCGCCGCGCACCATGCGCGCCTGATCGCCCACGTCCGCCGGGTTGGCAAAGTCCGCGGCGCAGATGACTTGATCATCGCGGCGCACGCCCTGCAGAGCGACCGCGTCATTCTTTCTTTCGACGCGAACGCACGTTTCGGTGATCTCCCCGGCGTGAGCGCGACTGCTGTATAACCTGACCTTTATCAACGTCGCGGAGTTTCGCGGGCTGCGGCTTCCTGACCTGGGGGTTTGGTCTGGAAGGGTGCGGGATCTGCGCACTAGCCGGGATGGCTTGGCCGTAGTGTGAACCGGTATCCCCGTACGTTCGGACGGTGAAGACATCCTCGGGTGCGGCGGTGGGTCAATTCGTGTATTCCTCCCAACGGGATTCGCGGGAGATCGAGTATCTGGGGTCGGCGCATAGCGGCGCTGCGGTGGAGCGGCTGAAGGCCGCTGACATGGTGATCACGTTACCGATCATGAACGGAGGCCAGTGAATGACACCGCTGTCGGAATCTGCCGCGCGCCGTTACGGCAGGGTCTTCGACGAGATCGCGGCCGAGTACGACCGCCACCGTCCGGCATATCCGGACGAGCTCATCGATCAGGCCTGCCGGGTCGCGGGGATCTCGAGCGGTGATCCTGTGCTGGAGGTCGGGTGCGGAAGCGGCCAGCTCACGCGTTCCCTTGCCGGACGGGGACTGCGGGTGATGGCAGTCGAACCCGGCACCAACCTCATTTCGCTGGCCAGGCGGAACCTGGAAGACGCCGGAGAGGTGGAGTTCGTGAACGCTCAGTTCGAGGACGCGCAGCTTCCCCGCGAGCGGTTCCGGGCCGTGTTCTCCGCGTCCGCGTTTCACTGGGCTGACCCTGAGGCCAGCTGGCAGCGGGCCGCTGACGTGCTTGTTCCCGGCGGAACGCTCGCCCTGGTGCAGTACTTCGGTATGGAGGAAGCGCGCAGCAATCAAGATCAGGACGCGGCACTCGCGGCCATGAGAAAGGTCGCCCCGGACATCGCCGCCGACTGGCCGGCCTACCGGGATCTCGGCGGCACGCTCGCCGGGATCGACCGGCGCCGCGACAATATCTCGCAGGCCTGGTCTTGGCTCGGCAGCTACGACATAGGCCGAGACTACGCCGGCCGTCTGTTCGGCGATGTTCAGGCGGCGGTTATGCCGAAGCTCATCGAGCACACGCCGGACGAACTCAGTGCTCTCGTTCGCACGATGTCGTATTACGCCCGGCTCTCACAAGATCAGCGCCAGTCCTTGGACCGGGAGTACGAGGCGATCCATCGGCGATTCGGGCGGCCGATACGCGCCAGCACGATCGCGGTTCTCGTCACGGCGCGGCGCCGCGCTGACCCGGCCGGAGCGAAAGTGTCATCATGAGTCAAGAAGTTGGCAGAGTTTGATCTTGCTCGGGTCGGGATTCTCCATCTTTGGAGGGGCTCCTCATCGTGTTCGTGTGACCGTGGGCAGGCGACCGGAAGTAGGTCTGGCGCGGTGTGCGGCCTCCGATCAGGGGCGGCGGCCCGCAAGGACGCAGAACTCGTTCCCCTCTGGGACGGCAAGTACGGCCCCAGCTCTCATCGCCTTGGCCGACTCGGCGTGCCGGGCACCTAGGCCGAGCAGGCGGCGGACCTCCTCGTCTTGCCCCTGTCGGTTGGGTTGACGTCGAGGTGGAGCCTGTTCTTGACGGTCTTGCCCCCGGGCACGTGCACGAATGTCAACGTCGGTGGCACTGGCCAGTGGCACTGGGCCAAGGTGGTTCTTGCCTTCGGGCACCAGAGGGGAGCCAATTCCCGGTTCCGCTGGCGTGGTGGGTCTCGGGACACCCGCTTCCGCAGCCGCGCCCACGATCCGCGGTCTGCCCGGAACCCGGTCGGCCGCAGCAGTCCGCGCCGGCGGAGGCTCTCGGGGCCTCGAGGCGGACGAAAGGGACAGCGCCGGCGAACTCCGAGCCCTTCCGCGAGATCCGGAGCTGCACCGCCGCCTCCGCGAGAGCGAGCTTCAGCTGCTCGCACTCGTGGCGCAGCCGCCGCTCGGTCTGCGACTGCTCACCATTGGGGCCGGGGAGCGAACGGTCCATCCCCGCCTTGCCCGCGTCGGCGAACCGGTCCCGCCAGTTGCGCTGGTGGCAAGCGGGTGGCGTGCCGGGCGGGGCCCGCTCCTGAGTGGGATCGAACGAGCCAGCCACCTGGCTGACATTGCCGGCCGCCGCCTGCCCAGTAGCATCCAGGATAAGGAGAGGAGCAGCATGGTCAGCGAGAACGCCGCCCGGCTCGCGGTGCTCATCGACGCGGACAACGCGCAGCCAGCGATCGCTGAGGGGTTGCTGGCCGAGGTTGCCAAGTTCGGCACCGCGCACGTCAAGCGTGCCTACGGCGACTGGACCGGCACTAGCCTGAAAGGCTGGAAAGACCAATTGCTCGCCCAGTCGATCCAGCCTATCCAGCAGTTCGCCTACACCAGCGGCAAGAACGCCACCGACGCGGCGATGGTCATCGATGCGATGGACCTGCTGTACTCAGGGCGTTTCGACGGGTTTTGCCTCGTCTCCAGCGACAGCGACTTCACCCGCCTGGCCGCACGTATCCGTGAGTCCGGCCTCACCGTGTACGGATTCGGCGAACGAAAGACACCAAAACCCTTCGTCGCAGCGTGCGACAAGTTCATTTACATCGAGAACCTCACCTATACCGACAACGCCGCCACACCCGCTGGGGCGGTACTCAAACCGGCCCCGCGCACCTCCGGCGCGCAGCTCAAGGGAGACACCGCCTTGGTAAACCAGCTGCGTAACGCCGTGGAAGCGGCCTCCGACGATGACGGCTGGGCCCCGCTCGCATCCGTAGGCCACATCATCACCCAACAACGCCCGGACTTCGACTCCCGCAACTACGGCTACGCAAAGCTCAGCGATCTGATGGCCGCGACCACGCTGTTCGAGCTGGACCGCCGCAGCTCCGGCGACGGCAAGCCAGGGGTTATCTACGCACGGGACAAACGCAGCCGCCAGCCGGGCAAAAAACCCACGCCGGCCCCGGCGAATTCATGAGCCGACACTGCCTCAACCGGCGGTGACCCGGCACAATCACCTGGTAATCCCTTCTGGCCCTGCGTGATATCGAACTCGACCTTCTGCCCTTCCTCCAAGTGCGGTAGCCGCCACCCGTGATAGCGCTGAAGGACACGAACACGTCTGGGCCGCCCTCCACCGCGATGAAACCGTAGCCCTTATCGCCGTTCAACCACTTCACCGTGCCCCGCGCCATCGTGACCTTCTCCGCTGCCGCTGCGCCCCGGCCATGGCGGCGGGGTCCGCGCTGATTGCCGCGATTGCGCTGGCCAGCCTGTCACTTCAGGTGCGGGGCGTAGCCGTGCGGCTGGCCACGGGTGCCGGGCGGCAAGAACTACCCGGCCCGGCCAGGTGTTGAGCGCGAAAGCAGCGGAAGGAACACCTGGTCCGGATGCACCAGAGCCCTGTACCGCCGAAGTCCGGGCATGGGCGCGACCACCGGTCTTGCCTATCCCCGGCCGCGGCAGGTTCTGGGCGGCCTGGCGCGCCGCGCACCGCGGCTTGGGATGCCCGGCAGAATGGTCGCCGTGACCGGTCAGTCCCGGTCGCCTGATGCGCCGCAGAGCCTGTCGGTGCTGGCGGCGGTGCTGGAACGGAATCACCTATGCCAACGAAGACACCGGCTACACCATCGCCCTGTTTGGCGCCCGGGTTGCCATCCAGTGACCGGCCCGGATCTGCTGACGGTGGCAGGGCGGCTGCTGGGCGGCCAAGTCGGCGAAAGCCTGCGGCTGACCGGGCGCTGGGGCTCCCACCCCAGGTACGGCAGGCGGTTCGAGGTGCACTCCTGTACCACCGTGCTGGCTGCCACGATCCAGGGCATCCGCCGCTACCTGGGTCGGGGTTGATCAAGGGGATCGGCCCGGTGATGCCGAACGGATGGTGGCACATTTCGGTGCCGGCATCCTGGCCGTCATCGAGACCGGCTGACCGAGGTACACGGCCTGGGACCGGAACGGACGAAGAAGATCGCCGGCGCGTGGGAGGAACAGAAGGCGATCAAGGAAGTGATGGTGTTCCTGTCCGGCGTCGGGGTGTCGACCTCCCTGGCCGTGCGGATCTACAAGAAGTACGCCGGCGCCTCCATCACGATCGTGACGAACGAGCCGTACCGGCTGGCGTCGGATCTGTGGGGCATCGGGTTCAAGACCGCCGACAGACCCCCGGGGGCGGCGACCCCCGGTTTTGTTGATGGAGACGAACTGCTGGATATGCACGTGGTGCAGGAAGACGAGGATATCGCCCAAGCCGTCGGGATCCCGCACGACAGCCCGGCACGGATCGGGGCATCGGAACAGGTTTCAATCTTATCTCGCTCCCGGACTTCGACCCCAATCCGCCGAGCACCGGGCCGCTGCCGCTCCGCATAAGGCTCAGTTCTACCATCGAGATCCTGGAATTCATGAGGATGCTCAGGACCGCCATTTGATTGAGCAGCCCATGCTGGGCCGGTGCGGCTCGGGCACCGGCTGGCCGGCCAGCGTCAGCTCGATGGCCGCGCGGAGCAACTCGCCGGTGACCGGCTTGCCGTTACCGGGTGTGGACTGGTCGAACGCGCCGCGGTAGGCCAGTCGGCGCGCGCTGTCGTAGAGGAAGAAGTCCGGCGTGCAGGCGGCGTGGTAGGCGCGGCCGACCTTCTGGTCGGCGTCGACCAAGTACGGGAACTTCCAGCCGGCGCGCCGGGCCTGCCCGGCAAGCTCGTGCGGCCGGTCGTCGGGGTAAGCATCGGCGTCATTGGTGCAGATGCCCACGACGGCCAGGTCAGGGTAGTGGGACAGCAGCGTGCCCAGCGCGGTCTCGATGTGGCGGACGTACGGACAGTGGTTGCACAAGAAGGCAATCAGCAATGCGGGCGCGGCGGTGAAGTCGTCGCGGCCTGCCATTGTGCCGCTGGTGTCCGGAAGGGTGAAGCCGGGCGCCTGCGTGCCGAGCGGGACCATCAACGACGAGACAGCCATACCGGAACCCTACCTGCGGCCCGCGCGGCAACCGCGCTGGCATCCCTGCCGATCACCTCGATCCGCGCGCGGACGGCACTGTGATGCAAAACTTGCAGCCCAGTATCGGCGGAGGTGCGGTTCCGGCGCCAGGAAGCGGTAACTGATCGCGGCACGTTGCGCGAACGTGCGGCTCCCGAATCACAGCAGGTCCGCAGCCCGGCTCAGCGTACGGCTCATGGGAGACTGGGCCGAGTCGTGGGACCGGGTGCGCAGGTCACCATCGAAGCGATCTAAGCGCTCATCGACCAACTTGAGGCAGGCTAACCCCAATGCAGGGGAGTTAAGGGCTGGGCGTTTTGGTCAAGTACCGATCCGGCGTGTCGTGACGGTATATGACAACGGAGGTCCGGTAAGACGGGAAATCTGCCAAGACCACCCGTTGCCGAGGACCTCCGTTGCGCCCCCAG
>DATIYI010000047.1:0-24228 GCA_035517695.1 Streptosporangiaceae bacterium | reverse complement strand
GTGGTGAAAGTGATGAAGCAACGGACCTTCGTGATCAAACTGAGGTGATCCGCGGAGGGAGGTGCACCCGTTGACCAAGTACATCGGTCAGGGCCAGCAGCAGCCGCCGGTGGCCGCGCTCGAGGAGCGCGTGCACGTGCTTGAGGGCCGTGTGACAGCGCTCGCCGACGCGCTCCGGCTCATGGCACACGGCCTGGAGGATTTTCCCACCGCCGAACCCGGAGCAAAACGCGCCGCCGAGGCCGCCCGGCAAGCCTTTGACTTGCTGCTTGTGGCCGAGCCGCGACCGCCACACCCGCAGCCGGGTGCGGGCCGCCCAGATACCTAACGGCTGATGCGGGCCGTTATACACCAGAGCGGGACGACGACATGGCCGACGGGCTGATAACTCTGTTCCTTTGCGGCGACGTGATGACGGGCCGCGGCATCGACCAGGTACTGCCGTGCCCCGGCGACCCGCACCTGCGGGAAAGCTACGCCGATGACGCGCGGGCCTACGTCCGCCTGGCCGAACGTGCCAATGGCCCGATCCCGCGGCCGGCCGGCTTCTCCTGGCCCTGGGGGGATGCCCTGGACGTACTCGACGATGCGGCACCAGCTGCCCGGGTGATCAACCTGGAGACCAGCATCACCCGCAGCGCTGAATTCGCGCCAGGCAAACCCGTGCACTACCGGATGAGCCCGGAGAACCTGCCCTGTGTGACGGTGGCCCGGCCGGACGTGTGCGCGCTGGCCAACAACCATGTGCTCGACCTTGGCCGCACCGGGCTCCAAGACACCCTCGACGCGCTGGCCCGCGCCGGCGTGCAGGCGGTGGGAGCCGGACGTGACGCGGCCGAGGCGCGGCAGCCCGTTGCCGTCCCGGTACCTGGGGGCAGCCGCGCAGTGGTCTTCTCGTACGGGGCGGCGTCCAGCGGAATCCCGCCGGGCTGGGCCGCGACCGCCGCGCGGCCAGGCGTGAACTTCCTGCCCAACCTGTCCGACGCTACCGCCGACGACGTCATCGCCCGGGTGCGGGCCGTCAAGCAGGCCGGTGACGTCGTCGTTATGTCCATCCACTGGGGATCCAACTGGGGCTACCGAATAGACCGTGACCAGGTCCGGTTCGCCCACCGGCTGATCGACGGCGGTATCGACGTGATCCACGGCCACTCCTCCCACCACCCCCGCCCGATCGAGGTATACCAGAGCAAGCTCGTCCTCTATGGCTGCGGCGACTGCATCGACGACTACGAAGGCATCAGCGGCCACGACAACTACCGCGACGACTTGCGCCTGCTGTACTTCGCGTCCCTCGCGCCGGACACCGGCGCGCTCGCGGCCCTGCAGATGGTGCCCATGCAGGCCAGGAAGATGCGGCTGCACCGCGCCAACGCCACGGACAGCGAGTGGCTGGCGATGGTGCTCGAACGGATCAGCCACCCTTTCGGGTCCCGGATCGAACATCAGCCCGGCGGCACGTTCAACCTGCACCCCAGCGCCGCCGGCGCCCCGCACTGACCGGCGCCTGCCAAGGGCGCAGCAGCGGTCGATTTGCCTGCCGGGAGGATGCCGAGGCGAGGTGCGCCTTCGCGGAGCCCTGTCACTCCACCAGGGCGATCACCTCTCCCTGGCGCGCGGTCTGCTCCTCGGCGACAAGCAGCCGGACGTGGCCGCTGGCCGGCGCGTGCACCTCACCCGACACCTTCTCAACCATCACTTCGCCGAGGAGCTGGCCCTTTGCTACCTGGTCACCGTCGGCCACGAACCACGTGGCCAGCACGCCTTCGGCGTCGGGCTGGTCCTGTGACAGCGGTGGGAACACAACGTCGGCCGCCCTCACGCCCCGATCAGCTCCCGCGCCGCTGCCCTGATCCGGCCGGGAACGGGCAGCACGGCTTGCTCAAGCGACCGGGCGTACGGGATCGGCACATCGGGGACGGCGACGCGGCGCAGCGGGACACGCAGCAGGCCCGGGTCGGTCTCCGCCACCGTGGCCGCTATCTCGCCGGACAGGCCGAAGGAGCGGTAGTCCTCGTCCACGACGAGCAGGTGGCCGGTTTTGGCGACCGAGGCGAGAACGGTCTCCCGGTCCAACGGCACCAGGCTGCGCAGGTCGATCACTTCGAGTTCGGCGCCGTCCTCGGTGGCCATCTGCTCGGCGACGTCGAGTGCGTGGTGCACCGACAGGGACAGGGTGACCACAGTGGCGTCCCGGCCTTCGCGGGCGACAGCGGCCTTGCCGATCGGTGTCTCGTACGGCTCTGCTGGCACCGCCATGACCGAACGCGGGTTCTTCGCCATCCACGGCAGGCCCATCACCCCCTTGTGGAACATGTAGACGACCGGGTTGTCATCGCGGATAGCCGAAATCATCAGGCCTTTCGCGTCGGCCGGGTTGCTCGGCACGACGACCTTCATGCCGGGCAGGTGGGCGAAGGTCCCCCACAGGCACTGTGAGTGCTGCTCGGCATCGGAGTAGCCGCCGCCGACCGCGGTCATGAGCACCATAGGCACCTTGACATTGCCGCCGGACTCGTAATGGATCTTCGCCATGTGATTGTAGATCTGGTCCATGCACACGCCGAAAAAGTCGACGAACATCAGCTCGACGATCGGCCGCATCCCTTCGACGGCCGCGCCGATGCCGAGCCCGACGAACGCGGTCTCCGAAATCGGGGTGTCGAGTACCCGCTGCGGGCCGAAACGGTCCAGCAGGCCGGTGGTCGAGCTGAAGATGCCCCCATACTTGGCGACGTCCTCACCAAGCACCACGATGCCCGGGTCGCGATCCATCTCCTGCGCGATGCCCTCGACCATCGCACGCGCCGTGGTGAGCCGGCGGACCGCTGGCTCGGCGGGGATCGTGGCGGATTCGGTGACGCTCATGCTTGTGCTCCTTTCAGGACGCGAAGACGTACTCGAGCGCCGTGTCCGGCGCGGGCAGCGGGCTGGACTTCGCAAAGCCGATGGCCTTCTCCACCCGGGCCGCCGCCTCGCTGCGCACCTGCCTGATGGCAGCGTCATCAAGGATCCCGGCCGCACTGAGGCGTGCCTCGTACGCCGTGATCGGGTCGCGGCCAGTTACCTCGGCGAGGTCGGGACGGTAGCCCTGTGCGTCGCCTTCGAAGTGACCCCACAGGCGCACGGTGTGCACCTCGATCAGGCTCGGCCCCTCGCCCGCGCGGGCGCGCGCCACCGCGTCGCCTGCCGCCGTGTACACCGCGTCGACATCGTTGTCTTCCAGCCGCTGGCCGGGTATGCCGTACGCCGCCGCCCGGTCAGCGTTGGACCCGATCGCCGTGGAGGCTTCGCGGGCGACGGAGATCGCCCACTCGTTGTCTTCGATCACGAAGACAACCGGCAGTTGCCACAGCGCGGCTAGGTTGAGGGATTCGTGGAACGCGCCCTGGTTTGCCGCTCCCTCGCCGGTGAACGCGACCGCGACCCGGTCCCCCCCGGCGCGCTTGAAGGCGAAGGCGTGGCCGACGGCGGGCGGCAGCCCTTCGGCGACGATGCCGGAGCAGGAGAAGTGGGTCCGCGGGTCGAACAGGTGCATGTGCCCGCCCCGGCCGCGGCCGAGCCCGGTTTCACGGCCGAAGATCTCTGCGGCCATCAGGTCCAGGTCGATGCCGTGCGCGATCGCGATGTGGTGGGGACGGTGCGTGGCCGTGACCGCGTCATCGTCGCGCAGGTGCGCGCAGACGCCCGCCGCGACCGGCTCCTGGCCGGCCGACAGGTGCATCTCCCCTGGGACGAGCCCAGCTCCGATGTCGAATGCGGGTTTCTTGTCCGCGTGGTATTCCCGCAGCACCGCTTCCTCGAAGGTGCGGCTGAGCACCATCACCCGGTACAGGTCGAGACGGGTCTTGTCATCCATGGCGCCTCCCATTGGCTAGCCGGTTTCACGCTTCTTCGTTGCCGCACGGCGCCCACGCGCCGCGAGGCGGCGTCACCGCCCCGCAACCGGGGACCCCCGGCCCGGCGCCGCCAACCCGGCCGGTCCGCGGATCAAACTCTCGCGACGAGCAGGAGCCTCGCCACGGGTGCCCTGGCCGGCCAGTCAGATGCCAGGCAGGGTCCCGGTAACGCTCGATCAGCAACCGTTCGAACCAGCGATGCTCGGCGGCGCGTGGCGGTCGCGGCAGCAGCGCGCCGTACCGTGACGCGGCGGCCGCGAGCACGGCGGTCCGGGCCGCGGCGATGTCGAGCGCCGGTCGCCGCTCGCACAGCGGTCGTACCTGGACGCGCCTAGAATCGAGCGGCCGCGGGTCGTGCGGCGCAGGCGCCAGGTACGAAACCACATCGGCGGCCGGGGTGGTGACCAGGAGGGTGGCGTGCGCCAGCGAGCCGCTCCGTGTCACCTGCTCCGCTAGTCCCGACACCTTTTCCGGCCCGACGAGCACGCCCCGCTCACATATCGAAGGCGGCAGGCCGAGCCGTTCGATGGCCGCTGCTACCAGCCTCGCAAGTTCGCCTGCCAGCCCAGGCGCGTAACCGGGCACCGCCATCGAGATGTTCAGATTGCCCAGGTCGTGGTAGACGGCACCACCGCCGCTCGCACGGCGCGCCACCGCCACCCCGCCATGGGCGCAGGCCGCCAGGTTCACCTCACGCTCCACCCGCTGGCCGCGGCCGACCACGACGCACTGCGTGTTTTGCCATATCCGCAGCAGCGGGCGCTGCGGCCGGGCCCGCACCAGCGCCTCTTCCATGGCCAGATTGGCCGAGGCGTCAGTGCGCGCCGCCTCCTCGGCAAGCAAATCAATCCCGCCCAGCGGCACCGAACTCGCCAGCCGATCGGGCATGGCACCCCTCCCAGTCCGCTTCGCCCTCGCTCCTACGCCGACGCAACCCCGGCCCGTGATCATTAGCAAGGGACCGAAGTCCCTTACCGGCCTGGCCGTCATCTAACCTGTTCTTCGTCAACAGCCGACCGGCCGCGGCAACCTTGGTCTATCTGGGCTACAACGACCACCACGGCCTCATCACACCAGCAGTCCCTGATCCACTACTGGAGGGTGAAAGCGCACTAATGGGTGGCCCCGGATTGGGTGGCCTGGATGGCACGGCCTGCGGGCAGCCGACAGGGAAAATTTGTGCCTCCCGGCCCGCTCCGGTTGATTAGCTCGCCTTCTTGGCTTCACCTGCGGCTTGCACCCGAATCTGCCGCCCGGTGGTCTTTTCCTTTTCCTTGAGCCCTACGGTGACCTCGAGAATCCCTTTGTCGTAGGTGGCCGTGACGTCGTCCTCGTCCGCGCCGTCCGGCAGCGGAACGTGACGGGAGAACGCGCCGTAGTAGAACTCCGAACGGTGCTTGGTCTCCGTCTCCTCGCGGCGTTCCGCCCGGATGTGGAGTGTGCCGTTCGAGACGGTAACCTCGACCTGCTTTTCCGGGTCGATCCCCGGTAGCTCCGCGCGCACAACGTAGCGCCCGTCCTCGACCAGATCCTCCAGCCGCATGGGCCGCGCCATGAATGGACGCAGCATGGAGAAGGGCGACTCGAGCCAGTCAAACAGGTCCGGGAACAGCCCCCTGCTCTCCCTGCGCGTCAATGCGCTCATCGATCTCCACCTTCTTTCGGTTCTTCGGTCCGCACAATCGAGCACATCGCCCGCAAGCCCCGACGCGGTAGGGACGAAGGACCCGTCAAGAACCAGCCGCTCGAGGTCGTGATCACTGCCCGGCCGTGATCGCGCTTGCTGGAGCGTTCAGCGGAAGCCGCGACCGCGGGCGCGCTGCCACAGCTATGTGCCCTGGGCCTGCTGCGGAGCACCGGTCAGCCGCCATGCCATCTCATGTCCGGTCACCTCTGCGCGGGCTAGCCCAGGCCAGCCCGCGCGGCTGGCCGCGATCACCAACGGCCCCAGACCGCAGCCGCGTCTGGCGCACCGTTTCGCGGAGATCACCGGTGGTCACCAGGCCTACCACGCTGCCCTGATCGAGCGCGACCGCGACCAACCTCACCTCCCAGCGGTGGCCGCGCGAGCAGCGGCGCAGCCGGGTCGCCGGGTGCGGCCTGATACACGCCAGGGACCGCGATCGCGGCCCGCTTGACGCGAAGTGCGGAGCGCGGTCATCCGGGGGGATATGGGTGAGCGCACCGCTTAAGACCAGGCCGGTCAGCGCCCCGCCGGAATCGACAACAGGGAACGCGGTTTGATGAGAATGCGCGGCCAGACGGGCGATGAAGTCGTGGACCGTATGCCATCCTGGCGCGACGTCAGGGCCCCATACCGGCGACGGTGATACCGGCATCCAGAAGCCGCCAGGCCTGCGCCACCGCCAGGGCCGCCCGGCACTGGTCACGGTAACGCCCCCACAGCACCGGCCGCAGCACCCGGCCACTGTCCAGCAGCGCCCCGGCGGTCAGCATGTTGAACACCGCCAGCATGCCATCCATCAGTGAGCACACGGCAGCCTGTATCCCAGCCGTCAGCGCCCCGGTCCGTCAGCGCCCCGGTCCGTCAGCGCCCAGGCCGCGGCGAACAGTGCAGGCAGGCGCACCGGCGTCTGAACCTTCGACGTTCAGGCAGGTCTCTGGGCGGTAGCAGCGGGGTCGATAATGAAGTTATGGGGTAATGCGGATTCTGGGGGCAGGTCCAATGAGCGTCACCTACGGTCCCCCGGCTCCGGCTGGATCGATACAGACACAGCCCCCACACCGGCCCGGCGCGGGCGGCCCACCCGGCGCCGGAGGACAGCAACTGGGTGAACCGGCCAATCGGCCGCGCCGCCGTGGCCCGGGTATCGCAGCGGTCGGCGTTGCGCTGGCCGTGGCCGCCGCGCTTGGCGGCTGGCTGGCGGTGCGCCCCAGCGGAACGGCCACCGTGAGCGCGGTACCTGGCGCGTCCGGCGTCGCTGTCAAGGTGGACCCGGGCGTCGTGGACGTGACCTCGGTACTCGGCTACCAGCGCGGCAGCCTGGCGGGTACCGGGATCGTGGTCAAGTCGTCGGGTGAGGTACTGACCAACAATCACGTGATCGAGGGCGCTACATCCGTCACGGTCACCGACGTGGGCAACGGCCGTACCTACCGGGCAGCGGTGGCCGGCTGCGACGTGAGCCACGACATCGCGGTGCTGCGGCTGCAGGGAGCGTCCGGGCTGAAGACCGTGACCTTCGGTGACTCGTCGAAGGTAAGGGTTGGCGACAAGGTTGTCGCCCTGGGCAACGCGGGCGGCAAAGGCGGCATCCCGGCAGCGGCGACCGGCACTGTCACCGGCCTCGGCCAATCGATTACCGCCGCTGACCAGGCGGCTGGCGCCTCCGAGCAGCTGACCGCGCTGATCCGCACCGACGCGGCCGCCCAATCGGGTGACTCCGGCGGCCCGTTGGTCAATACCGCCGGGCAGGTAATCGGCCTTGACACCGCGGCATCGACCGCGTTCCAGATCCAGCCCGGGGCGACCCGGCCTCAGGTCACGCAGGCCTTCGCGATCCCGGCCGACCTGGCGGCATCCGTCGCCCGCCAGATCGAGGCGGGCAGCTCGTCAGCCACCGTCCACATCGGCCCGACCGCCATCCTCGGCGTCCTGCTCGAAACCTTGGGGACCCCATGGGGCGTCAGCACCGAGGTAGTGGTCGCCGGGGCCGAACCGGGATCGCCCGCCGCCGACGCCGGCCTGGCGGCCGGTGACGTGATCGTGTCATTGGGCGGTCACGGCGTGACCTCGGCGTCCGACATCCAGGCATGGATGGTGCAACATCACCCCGGCGACCACGTCGCCATCCACTGGGTAGACCAAGCCGGCCAGGCACACGAAACCACCGCGATCCTCGCCACCGGCCCGGCCGGGTGACGGGCTGGGCGTTGTATGGTCCGGGGAAGATCGGGATACGACGCGGCCAGCCGAGGAGGGCCCGTGCGCGAGTACAGCCTCCCCGCGCTGGTGGTGATCCCCGCGTCCGCCAGCCTCGCGGACGTGGTCTTCCGCCGGGCCGAGGCGGAACCGGGCATGGTCGTGCTGCGCAAGCGGCCGGCCGCGGGTGGCTGGCAGGACGTGACAGCCGGGCAGTTCCACGCCGAGGTATCCGCCCTGGCTAAGGGGCTCATCGGCGCGGGCATAGAGCCGGGTGATCGGGTCGCGCTGATGTCGCGCACCCGCTATGAGTGGACGCTGATCGACTATGCCATCTGGGCGGCGGGTGGCGTCACCGTGCCGGTGTATGAGACCTCGTCGGCCGAGCAGGTCGAGTGGATACTCGCCGACTCGGGCGCGCGCGCCGTGTTCGCTGAGACCAACAGCCACGAGGAGATCATCGGCAACGTCCGGGGCCGGCTCCCCGGCATTGCGCAGCTGTGGATGATCGACGGCCTGGGCGCGCTGGCGTCGGGCGCCGCACGGGTCAGCGAGGAGCAACTGGACCAGCGCCGGGCCGGGCGAAAAGCCGCCGACCTGGCGACCATCATCTACACCTCGGGCACGACCGGCCAGCCGAGGGGCTGCCAGCTCACTCACGGCAACCTGCTTGCCGAGGTGCGTAACGCGGTGGGCGCGCTCCCGGAGATCTTCGAGACCGCCGACGCATCGACCCTGCTCTTCCTCCCGCTCGCGCACTCGTTCGCGCGCATCATCCAGGTCGGCTGCCTGGAGTCCGGGGCCATCCTCGGGCACTGGCCGGACACCGCGACCGTGGCCCAGGCGCTCCCCGAGTTCCGGCCCACCTTCCTGCTCGCCGTGCCGCGGGTGTTCGAGAAGGTCTACAACAGCGCGCAGCAACAAGCGTCGCTGAGTAAGGCGAAGAGCACGATCTTCCACGCCGCGGTGCAGACGGCAATCGCGTGGAGCAGGGCCCGCGGCCCGGCCGCGGACGGCACCGGCGCCGCGGGCGGCATGAGCTCCTCGGCCGGCCCGGCGCTCAGGCTGCGGCACGCGGTGTTCAACCTCCTCGTCTACGCCAGTCTCAGGGCGGCACTCGGCGGCAAGGTGCGGTACGCGGTGTCCGGCGGCGCGCCGCTGGGCGAGCGGCTCGGCCATTTCTTCCGCGGCTCGGGCATTACGATCCTCGAGGGCTACGGGCTGACCGAGACCTCGGCCGCGGCCACCGTGAACAAGCCGAGCCGCAACAAGATCGGCACCGTCGGCCAGCCGCTGCCCGGCGTCGCGGTCAAGATCGCCGACGATGGGGAGATCCTGCTCCGCGGCCCGCACACCTTCCCTGGGTACTGGAATAACGAGGCGGCAACGGCCGAGGCGCTCGACGACGAGGGCTGGCTGCACAGCGGCGACATCGGCGACCTGGACGAGGAGGGCTTCCTGCGGGTCACCGGGCGGAAGAAGGAGCTCATCGTCACCGCAGGCGGCAAGAACGTCGCGCCCGCCGTGCTCGAGGACCGGCTCCGCGCGCATCCGCTGGTCAGCCAGTGCATGGTGGTCGGCGACGCCCGGCCCTACATCGCCTGCCTGCTGACACTGGACCCCGAGGCGCTGGAGTTCTGGAAACAGCGGCACGGCAAGCCCGCCGACGCCGGACCCGACGACCTTGCCGACGACCCCGGCCTGGTCGCGGAGATCCAGACCGCCGTCGACGAGGCGAACAAGGCGGTCTCCCGCGCCGAGTCGATCCGGCGCTTCGGCATCCTCAGCAGGGACTTCACCGAGGCCAGCGGCCAGCTCACGCCGTCGGCGAAGATCCGCAGGAACGTCGTCGCCAAGGACTACGCGGCCGACATCGAGGCGCTCTACAGCCAGACCGGCTCACGGTAGACGGCAAGCTCACATCAACTGCACTGCAGCCAACCACACCCGCCGGCTGATCGAATGGCGACGTTCAGCTTGTTCGTGCCGGGCTCACGGCGGACCGCGGGTTCCTCGTCGCCGCTGGCCTGGGGGATTGCTTGCGGTTCCTGGGCGCGCACGTGGAGCCGTGCCAGGGCGTCGGGGAGGCTCCGTGACGCCGAGCATCGGCAAGGACAGGGTGCATGACGCCGTGGTGTCGGTCCGTTCTGGGCGACCGGGTGGGGCGGGACCTTCTACTCTTTCGACCGAGACGCCCGGGGTGGGATCCTCTTGTGGATGGTGGTCGGCGACAGCCCGGGTGATCTGATCTACGTGCGGGCAAGGAGATGGTTACGAGCAAGGAAGGTCCGGTCATGAACGGCGTCGGAAGGCCCATGGTCGACACCGTCCGAGCCGACCTATCGGAGAAAGGCCACTCCGAGCTTGCCTCGCTCGTGGTACTGGGCGCCGACGGTCGTCCTCTCTGCGACTGGCCGAAGCTCGGAAGAGCGCTAACGACGGAGGATGTGCGCCTCGTCCACACCGCTATGTTGGGTGCCTACGAAGCATTCGCCCCCAACGAAATCGGCGACGGGCCGAACCAGTTCACCAGAAGCCGGACAGAGTGGTTGAAGGCAATCATAGCGATGAGTGGGCTTGAGACAGCGCCCATTCTGGTCGTCGAGGATGATCGCGGCGACGCTCGGCTGGTGCTCGAGATGCTCGCCGACGCCGACCTCGGGGTCTCCACAGAGTTGGTTGCCACCCTGGCCGAGGCACGCCGGAAACTCCGCCAGCCGGTGTCCTGTGTTCTGCTGGACCTGGGCCTGCCTGACTCAACTGGTCTGGAAAGCCTCATCGCCGTGCTGAACGAAGCTCCCGAGGCTGCCGTCGTTGTTTTCACCGGGCTGCTCGACGAGGAATCCGGCTCTCGAGCAGTCGCGGCAGGCGCCCAGGACTACCTCGTCAAGGGGCGGGTCGACGCATCCATGCTGGCCCACGCCATACGCTACGCGATCGACCGCAAACAGGCAGAGCTAGCCCGAATCGCGGCCAAGGGCCAATAGCGCAGCGTGACCGCACCGTCCGATGTGACGTTCGGCTCTACCGGCGACCCGTCCTGACTGGGAAGCTGCCCGTAAATTGTAGTCATAGGGAGTGCCGTGAGAGCAGGCGGAGCAGATGCTCGCGCCGCCGGATGAGCGAACGGGCAGCTCGTCGTGACGCAGCGTGCGATTGTCGGCGAGTCCGACGCAGCCCCTGACGGCCGGCCCGGTGTGACCGGGCGGGACCAGGCCCAGCAGGCGCTGGAGGCGTCAGAGGGGCGGTTCCGCGCGGCGCTCGAGACGATGCTGGATAGTGTCGTGATGACCACAGCGGTCCGCGACGGTGATGGCCACATCGTCGATTTCGTGGTCGACTACATCAACCCGGTCGCCGAGATCGGCCAACGCTCAGCCGGGGAGATCGTGGGCCGCCGTTTCCTCGACGTGTGGCCCTCAGCCCCCGACAGCGCGCTTTGGGAGATGTACCTGCGGCTGGTAGAGACGGGCGAGCCGATCGTGCTGGACAACTTCACCTACACGGAGCTAATCGACGGCCGTCCGGTCACCGCCGTGTACGACATCCGGGCGACCCGTCTGGGTGACGGCTTCTTGCAGAACTTCCGTGACGTCACCGAGCGGCACCAGACCCAGCAGGCGCTGGAGGCGTCGGAGAAGCGCTTCCGCTCGGCGGTCGATGCTCTGCCATACACGTTCATTATTTTCGGTCCGGTCCGCGACTGCCAGGGCCGGATCGTCGAGCTCGAGTACCGCTACGTCAACCAAGTTTTGCTGCGGCTCTACAACCGATCCTGGGAAGAGGTCGTCGGGCATGGTGTGCTCGAGTTGTTTCCCTCCGTCGGCGAGCTCGGTCTCTTCGACCGCTACGTCGAGGCGATCGAGACGCACAGCCCGGCAACGATCGACCTGCCCTGGTTCGACGAGCACGGCGTGGCAGGCTCGTTCGAGGTCACTGTCACGCCCAGCGACGAAGAGGTCGTCGTCGCTTCCCGCGACGTCACCGCCCAACGGCAAGCCGCACAGTACGCCCGGAGCCTGATCGAGGCGAGTCTCGACCCGCTGGTGACGATCAGTGCTGACGGGAAGATCACCGACGTGAACGAGGCCACCGTGGAGGTGACGGGCGTTTCCCGAGACGAGTTGCTCGGCACCGACTTCTCCGACTACTTCACCGAACCGGACAAGGCCCGGACCGCCTACCAGCAGGTCTTCGCCGAAGGTTCAGTCACCGACTACCCGCTCACGTTCAGAGGCGACAAGCTTAGCGACGTCGTCTACAACGCCTCGCTCTACAAAGGCCGAGCTGGCAAACCCCTCGGCGTGTTCGCCGCCGCCCGCGACGTGACCGCCCAGAAACAGGCCGAAGCCGAGATCGCGAAGCAGCGGGCCATGGAACTCGAGCGGCTGGACGAGCTCGAGCGGTTCCAGCGGCTGACGGTAGGGCGCGAGCTGAAGATGATAGAGCTGAAGAAGGAGATCGAGGCTCTGCGAAAGGAGATCGAGGAACTGAAGAAGACCGGGATCGGGAATGCCTCGTGATGGCGACACTCACCGAGGAAGCTGGTTCCGGCGGATGCGACCCGCTTGACGCACGTGCGCTGACCACGGCGATGCTCAACATCCTTGATGACCTCACCGCTGAGAAGGAGCGGCTGGGTGACACCCAGCGGGCCCTGCTCAACATCCTCGAGGACTTCGATCTCGAGAAGCAACGTGTCGTCCGGGTCAACGACGACCTTCGCCGTGAGATCGCCCAGCGGACCCAGGCGGAGGATGCACTTCGGGACAGGACCACCGAATTGGCCAACTCGAACGCCGAGCTGGAGCAGTTCGCGTACGTCGCCTCCCATGACTTGCAGGAACCGCTGCGCAAGATCACCGGTTTCTGCCAGCTGCTGGCCCGCCGCTACGAAGGCCGGCTGGACGAGCGAGCGGACGAGTACATCGGCTTCGTGGTCGACGGCACGGCACGCATGCAACAGCTGATCAACGACCTATTGACGTACTCGCGGGTGGGCAGGATCGACAAGGACGCCGCTTCGGTGGACTGCAACCGCATCATGGAACGCGTCCGCCTGGACCTGGCCGCGGCCATCGAGCAGTCGGGCGCGGTAGTGACGGTGGCCGGTGAGCTGCCCACGGTGACAGGCAACCCGACCCGGCTGGTCCAGCTGTTCGAAAACGTGGTGGGCAACGCGGTGAAGTTCCACGGCCCCGCGCGGCCCCGGGTGGTCATCTCAGCCGAGCGGCGCGGGGCGCAGTGGCGATTCGCGGTGTCCGACAACGGCATCGGGATCGAACCACGCTACTCCGAGCGGGTCTTCGGCGTGTTCCAACGGCTCCACACCCGGGCCGAGTATCCCGGGACCGGGATCGGGCTCGCCGTGTGCAAGAAGATCGTCGAGACTCAGGCCGGCACGATCTGGTTCGAGTCCGAACCCGGTGCGGGCACAACGTTCTACTGGACCTTGCCAGCGGAAACGACGCCAGCACGATGAGCACCCCCGGCGTCCCTGTGGAGATCCTGCTGGTGGAAGACGACCCCGGCGACGTGATGCTCACCCGAGAGGCCCTGAGCGAAGGCAAGGTCTACAACAACGTTCACGCGGTCGAGGACGGGGACGCGGCCATAGCCTTTCTGCGACGCAAACCGCCGTATGCCGACGCGCTCCGACCCGACCTGGTGCTGCTCGACCTGAACCTGCCGAAGAAGGACGGCCGCGAGACGCTGGCCGAGATCAAGGCGGACCACGACCTGCGCCGGATACCCGTGGTAATCCTCACCACCTCCGGCGCCGAGGAAGACATCGTGCGCAGCTACGACCTGCACGCCAACGCGTACGTGCAAAAACCACTCGATTTGGACCAGTTCCTGCACGTGGTTCACTCCATTGATGACTTCTATCTCACCGTGGTTCGGCTCCCGCCCCGCTAGCTCTGCGCAAGCGGACCATCCCACGCGGGCCCCAGCGGCCGCACCGGCCACCGGCCACACCGGAAGGCCATGGGTCCGGGTGTGCGATGCGCCGGATGCGGCGGCTAAGCGGGAGGTGATGGGCGATGGCAGCCACCCGGCGTGACTATTACGAGGTGCTCGGGGTCCCCCGGGACGCCGATGCGAGGGCCATCAAGAACGCCTTCCGGCGGCTCGCCCGCAAATACCATCCCGATCGCAGCACCGAACCGGATGCGGAGGAGCGGTTCAAGGAGATCGCCGAGGCGTACGGCGTGCTGGCCGACCCGGCTAAGCGGGCCAGCTACGACGCCCAGGGGTTCTCCGCTGTCGCCGGTGTTCCGCCGGACGACCTGTGGGCGGGTATCGACTTCGGTGACATCCTCGGTGAAGCCGGCTTCGGCGCGGGGCTGTTCGAGCGGTTCTTTGGCCGCGCCCGCCCCGGGCCGCCGCGTGGCGCCGACATCGAGACCGAGGTGGCGGTCCCGCTGACCCGGATCGCCACCGGCGGCGCGGAGACCGTAACCATTTCGCGGCCGGGCGCGTGTGCGGCCTGTTCGGGCAGCGGCGCCTGGCCCGGCACCACGCCGCGGCCGTGCCCGGCGTGTGGCGGCACCGGCGAGCGCGTCGCGGGCAGCCTGCGGGGCCACGTGATCGTCCGGCAGGTGACAGCCTGCCCGGACTGTGCGGGCCGGGGAACCGTGATCGACCAGCCGTGCACCGGCTGCGGCGGAACCGGGCAGGCAGTGCAGAAGGAGCAAGTCACTGTCGGTATCCCGCCTGGGCTCCCGGACGCGACCGCGTTGCGCATTCCCGCCCGCGGCATGCCCAGCCCGGTCGCGGGTGGCGAGCCTGGGGACGCCTTTTTGATCGTCCGCACCGAGCCCGATCGGCGGTTCATCCGCCGCGGCCACGACCTGTGGCATGACCTTGAGGTCGCCGTGCCGGACGCGGTGCTCGGCTCCACCGCGGCGGTCCCGACCTTGGATGGTGAAATCCGCATCACCATACCGCCCGGGACGCAGCCCGGCACTGTACTGCGGGTCACCGGCAAGGGACTGCCCAGGTTCCGCGGGACCGGCCGTGGCAGCCTGTACGTCAACGTCGCCGTGCACGTCCCGGACCCGCGGCGGCTCAGCCCTGGGCAGCGCCGCCTGTATGAACAGCTACGCGAGCAGCCGGCCGGCACCGACGACACGGGGGGTGGCCCGCGGCCGAAAGGATGGCGTCGCCGGGGTCGTAGAGGTCCACGCCACCCTCGCGGAGAGGGCCGCGCGGCCGGTTCATGATCTCAGCACCGGCAAGTACACCCTGCTGATGGTGCATGCCCGGCGTGGCGTGGAAGCCATTGAAGCGATGGCTGTTCCGCCGTCCTTCGCCGGAGTCGCTGTCCCTGACGCCTGGGCGCCAAATGACACCCACACCAGCCCTGAGCATCAGCTTGCTGCGCCCACGCGCTGCGGGAACTGCAGGCCGTCGCCGATTGCACGCCCGAGGGCCAATGGTGCTGGGCCACCCAGGCTGCCGCCGAGCTCACGCAGATGCAGACGCTGGCCGGCCGGCCGAACATGGCCCGCATTTCTTCGGCGCCTCGTCATGCTCACCGAGGGTCAGCCCCGGATGCCCGCATCTGCCTGATCACGCCAACCCAGATTCCTGGGCACCTGACCGCGACAAGACCGGCACAAGACCCGGCCCCCATCTGGCCGCGCGGTCCGGGCCGGGCCCCGGTAACCGTGCGGTCTGGCGGCTGCTCAGCCGGGCTGGGCAGCGGTGAGCCTGTTCACCACGTCGACCACGCCATCGATGTCCCAGGTCAGCATCTCCGCGACCGCGATGAGGTCCGGCTGGTCCGGCTCGCCGGGCTGCCCGGTCAGGACCACGACGCCGTCCTTGACCACGACGTGCACGCTGTCCGGGCCGGTGAACAGTATCTCGGTAAGCATGGCGCGAACGTCCTCGGCGATCTGGTCGTCAGGCCGCAGGAACACGCTGAGCAGGTCGCGGCGGCTGACGATGCCGATCAGCACGCCCGCCGGGTCGACGACCGGCAGCTGCTTGAGGTGATGCTGGCTCATCACCCGTGCGGCGGCGTGGATCGTCGCGTCCGGGCCGATGGTGACCGCCGGCGAGGTCATCAGCGCCCCCGCGGTGACGCCCCACGGCCTGCGGCGGGACCGCCAGCGCGGGACACGCCGATCGCCTAAGGCTCGCGCGCGGCGCGCACGCTGGTCCTCGATCCGCAGCAGGTCCGTCTCCGACACGACCCCGGCGACCCGGCGGCCCATCGTGAGCACGGGCACCGCGCTCACCTCGCGCTGCGCGATCAGGCTCGCGATCTCCTTGGCCGGCGTCACCCGGTCCACGGCCACCACCGACGTGGTCATGACATCACCGACCGTGCGGTGCCGCCGCCCGCGCCGCGGCCCGCCGGCCGGCCCCGCGGCGGGCCCGCGCGGCCGCCGCCCGCCCTGCTCGGCGACATGGTCCTCCACGGTATTGAGCGCGCGCTTCACATCGGACGCCGAGGCCCGGCCGTGCAGCGACTCGTAGTAGGCAGCGCCAAGATGGCGCAGCATCGCATCCAGGTGCGCGTCACGACGGTTCATCGTCCCTCCCCCTCCTCCTTCTGTTAACGGCCTTACGGATAGGCCCCTGGCTCCGCAGAGCCGCCAAGGCGGGCGGCACGACCCCGCATCACGACCAGGGTCAGCGGCCATCACCCGCTGGGCCGTTCAAGTCGCCTTGGCCGGCTCGGGCACAGGCGCCGGCGGCCTAGACCGCTGGCTGGTCCCGCACGCTGCCGCGGCGTCTGGCTACCCCGCGCTGGCCTTGGGATGGTGCTCGACCACCGCGTCGGAAGACGGAAAGAACACGCTCTGGTGGCCGTCGCTCCAGCGGACCAGATACGGTGGCGCGCCGTCCTCACCATGCACCTCGACGATCACCGCGGTGCGATCTTGATCGCCAACGTGGTGACCCCTGACGACCAGCTCATCGCCGGCATTTGCTCGCATGATTCCTCCCTTCCCGCCGCAAGATCCTCACCTCGCGGCCTGCCTGCGGGGATTCTCAGGCCGGCGGGCCTGAGACGTGCGGGCAGTTCGGCGGCTCATCGCCGCGGCGGCGGCGCGACCTCGGCAGGCTCAAGATGCGCGGGCCGACGCCCGCCGCCGGTTCGGCCAGCGCACCCGTCTCGTCGTAGACGGTGGCCGCGGCGGCTGTCAGGACGGCCTTGCAGGCTCGGTAGTGGTGGCCGCACAGCAGCAAGTCAACCGGGTGCGGGCGGGCGGAGGTCGGTGGCATCAGCACTGTGAACACCGGCCTGGCCGGCAGCAGCAGGCGCGGTCAGCAAGCGTGAGCGGCGCAGCCGCACCATCCGCTGGTTTCCTCGCAACCGCGGCACTGCGCTGCAGGAACCTCACCTTCATAACAACAGCGTCACCCGCTGCCATCAGCTTCGATAGGGACATAGTTCCCACCCCCGGCAGGGCCAAGGACTCCGCCCCAGGCTGACGGCTCCCGGGCGCCGGCCGGACCTCGCCGACCCGGACCCGTCGGGACCAATACCCCCTTGCCGCCGAGCTTGCGCGCCGCGCCACAAGTGAAGTCCGTCGCCCCTCTACTGGCCGACGCCATCGGCCGCCTACACCACAATTAGCCGCTGGGGACTTGCCTAGTCCGCACGTGACGCGCCCGGAGGCCACCGTATCGGCTGGTCAGCAGGCGCATGCAAGGCCCCATCATCCGCCATCGTGCACTTCGTCCAATGCGCTGGGGAGCAGGTGGCTGGTGAACCAGTCACGGGCCAGTTCGGCGGCGGCGGCGAGGGTGCCGGGTTCCTCGAACAGGTGGGTGGCGCCGGGTATCACGGCCAGGTGGTTCTCGCAGCGCAGTTCGGCCTGGGCCTGGCGGTTGAGGTCGAGCACGACGTCGTCGCGGCCGCCGACGATGAGCAGCGTGGGTGCCCGCACGGAGGCGAGGCAGGGCCTGGCGAGGTCGGGGCGTCCGCCGCGGGACACCACCGCCGAGATGTCGGCACCGGGCTGCGCCGCGGCCCAAAGCGCGGCGGCGGCGCCGGTGCTGGCGCCGAAGTATCCGACGGGCAGGCCCGCGGCGCCGGGCCGGCTGGCGAGCCATCGGGTGACGTCGGCGAGACGCCCGGCGAGCAAGCCGATATCGAACACGTTGGCCCGGTCAAGCTCCTCACGTGGCGTGAGTAGGTCGAACAAGAGCGTGCCCAGGCCTGCCTGGTTCAGGGCGGTGGCGACATGACGGTTGCGCGGGCTGTGCCGGCTGCTGCCGCTGCCGTGGGCGAACACCACGAGCCCGATCGCCTTGTCTGGCACGGTCAGCTGACCGGCCAGGCCGACCGCCCCTGCGCTGACCTCAACCTCTTCACCGTGGGCGGGCGGGTCACCTGCGCCCGCAGCGCCGACGCCTGCCACCGACCCGGGCGTGGCGGCGCGCTGCAGGCAGGCGACCACTTCGTCGTCGGTTGTCTGGGAGAAGTCAGCGTAGAACTGCCCGATGGCGAAGAACGGATGCGGGGTCTCCGCGCACACCAGCTCGTCGGCGTCGCCGCCGATCCGGGCCTGCCACCCCGGCGCCGCAACGGGTACGGCTAGCACTACCCGGGCTGCCCCCTGTGCGCGTGCGACCTGGCAGGCGGCCCGGGCCGTCGACCCAGTGGCGACACCGTCATCGACCACCAGCGCGACCCGGCCATCAAGCGACTGACGCGGTCGGCTGGCGCGAAAGCGCCAGGCGCGGCGTTCTAGCTCGGTGCGTTCCCGCGCCTCAACCGCGGCCAGCTCGTTCTCGGAGACCCCGGCCAGGCGGACGACCTCGCGGTTGATGACCCGCACCCCGTCCTCGCCGATGGCGCCCATGCCGAGCTCGGGCTGAAACGGCACCCCAAGCTTGCGGACGACGATAACGTCCAGCGGCGCGCCGAGCGCGGCGGCTACCTCGAAAGCGACCGGGACGCCGCCTCGCGGCAGGCCAAGGACCACCATACGCTCACCTGCCAGGTGCCGCAACCTGGCGGCCAGGCACCGTCCCGCATCGGCCCGATCAGCGAAAACCATGGCTACCCCTCTCAAGACCCATACTTGTCCCTGCCACGTCACCATCACCAGGGCCCATCGTCACCTAGCGGGAGACGGCCGGCGGAGCCGGGCCGATACCAGCGCAAATCGATGTGGCAGATCTGGTCAGGACCGTGCAGAGCGCGCTGCGCGTGCCGGTCGGCGAGCGGGACCGCGACACTCTGTCAGTGGCCTTCGAGAGCCGATGTCGTTGTACGGAACGATCGCGGCGCCGAGAGGCCGTGACGCATGCGCGGCAGCCGTTCAGGAGAATTAAAATGAACGGCACTTGATTGTGTCCGCGCAATTCACGCCGGCAGCCCCAGCGAGATTAGTGATGGCCGACGGTGCCACCGCAGGACGGTGCCTGGCGAGTGCCTGGCGTGACCTGCCGGTGCGCCCTCACGTTCCGTGGCAGGAGTCCGGCAAGGGCGGCAAGGATCGCGCGGTCGGCTCAGTCCAGCCGCAGCCCGAAATGGGTTGGGCGCAACACGGCGACCTCGTGCCGCAGCACGAGCAGCTGACTGCGCCCAGCATGGGGTCCTTGTGACGGCGGTGCCGTCGGCCCGGGCCGGGTCGCGGTTCACGGCCACACAGGCTGAGGCTGCGGCCGGTCCATCTCAGCTCCCCATCTCGCGGTCCATGCGATGTTACGCGTTCCGCTGTGAGCCGTGACTGTCGGCGGTTAAGTCGATACTTTTATCCGAGGCGGCGTCGGCTCCCGGTCGTCGGGCCACAAATGAGGGGCTGTATCAATAACCTCAGAGCGTGACGCTTACGCGGACTGGCCCGGCCGTGCCTTAAACGGCGAGCTTCCCGCCGCGGACCTGGTGGTCGACCGCGAGTACCTGGGGGCGGCCGCCGGGCCGTCCAGGCCGCTGCCAGGACGCTCGCGGTCGCCTCGGCCTAGGGCGGCCACGTCGTCTCGTGCCGGGCACACGCGCGGTCCCCCGCCCAGCTGGTCAACGTGAGACCCTTACCTGGAGGCCTGCCTCAGCGCGAGCTCAACTCGCCCGGGCCGGCGGCGAGATTCTGGATGGCGCGAAATTCCCGAGCCGGGCACGATGAGTGACGACCCCGATGATCAGCATGCCGGCAAAGCCGACCGCGACCTCACTGCGTTCCGGAGGCTGGCTCAAACGACGCAGACGCGCCTGAGTCCAGTCCGGCAGCGGCTGGCGCGGTACGAGCACTTTCCTGTCGTAGACGTCATCGCCGGGACCTACAGGCGAGATCGGGAATCGGCAGGACCGGTCATGGGCAGCGCGATCGCGTTTCGCCTGTTTCTGTTCTTCGTGCCATTGCTGCTCCTGGTGGTCGGAATCGCAGGGTTCGCCTCTGGATTCGTCGATGCCCGCGCCGTCAGCAGCACTGCCGGTGTATCCGGTAGCCTCGGCGCGCAGATCAGCGAGGCTTTTCACCAGCCTGGGTTCACACGGTGGTTCGCGGTGCTGATCGGCCTGTTCGGAGTGCTGACCGCAGGCCGGTCGTTGAGCAGGGTCCTGCGGGCAGCGAGCGCGGCCGCGTGGCGGCTGCCGCTGTCGGGGTCTCGAGCTTCGTTGCGCACGGCGGGCGTGGTTGCAGGCCTGATCTGTGGCATGACCTTGATCGCTATCCTCGTGAATCGAGTGCGGGAAGACCTGGGACTTGCCGTTGCCGGGCTTGCGTTTGTCCCGGCAGCCTTGGTGATCTACGGGCTGGCGTGGCTCGGCGTCTCGACGATGCTGCCGCGTGCCACCGATGACCCGGGAGCGCTGCTGCCAGGATCCTTGCTCGTGGCTCTGACCATCACGGTTATGCACGCGATCAGTGAGTTCTATCTTCCAGAACGGCTCAGCCGCGCAAGCCAGCTCTACGGAGCGATTGGCACGACCATCGTGACGCTGGGCTGGTTCTTCATTCTCGGGAGAGGAATCGTGCTTGCCATGGAGCTGAACGCGGCAATCTACGAGCGGTACGGGAGCATTTCTCAGGTCGTGTTCTCGCTCCCATTTTTCCGCGTCCTGGCCCGCAAGTCTGCGCGGGTGCGCAGATTCTTCGGCCTCCAATAGGCGCCGCGCGGCAGATCGGGCTGCGGCAGGGCCGAAGGACAGGAACAACCGACGTCGGAGCCCCAGCACTGCCTGCGCCGCGGTCGCGGTCACGGCAGGGGTCATCGCCTCCTCCATCGCCTTGCTCGGACTGGGCCTGGAGCTGATGATCGAGTTGCCTGCCGAAAGACCTCCCGCGACCGCACGCGCCACGTGACTGTCCTCGATCTTGGTTACGAAGGGGCCGAGTAGCCGCGTAGGCCTTCGTTGAGCTGGCACTAACCCCACCATAGTCCCCCCTGTTGCCCCCATAGCTCGTTCGGATCTTTCGAGCCTAGGCTTTGAATAGGATAAGTCTTCACATTTCGCGGTGACCTGCGGTAATGGGTGCTGGTCGCGGGCGTGTCCACGGGTTAAGCGTCCCGCAGCCACGGTTTTGTGTGGTGGTTTGCCGGGTGTCGTGGGCGGAGCCTGCGGGTCGGCATTGGTTAGCCCAGCGGATCGGCGTCGGCGATGGCCAGGGTGAGGGCTTCGGGCTCGGCGACCAGGGCGCGGAGCTGGCGGTGGTAGTCGAGCCATTGCCGTAGTCGTCAAGCTGGTCGCCCTCGGCGAAGTCGACGGTCCCGGCCGCGCGTGCTTGCGCCCGGTACGCCTCAATCGCATCCCAGGACGCTGACCGGCGGGCGCGGTCGAGTGCGATACCGCGCCCAGGCCGGCGGACCTGGTGTAGATGCCTCGCTAGGCGAGCGATCCCTGCTCTACGTCGCGGCCACCTGCGCACGAGATCGGCTCTGCCATGGCATGGTGAGCCCACTCAGCTTCTCGACAGCCGCGGCACAGCCACCCACGTCGGATCAGGCATATCGGGAGCCTCGCCCGGCCTCCGTTTGCCCGGTGCGATCGTGGCGGCCATACGCTGACCGCTCAGCCGATCTGGCACTGTGGGATGCTGCGGCATGCTGACCTCGCCGGATGACGCACCCTGATGAACGCTGATAGCACCATGTATCTTGCGGCCGCTTTCGCGGCTTGTCCCCGCGTCGCCTGGGACGTGGAAAGCGCTGGACTGGACTGGACTGGACTGGACTGGACTGGACTGGACTGGACTGGACTGGACTGGACTGGACTGGACTGGCGCCATGATCGGCTTGGGACGTGCCACGTTGCACGCTCGTGGACTCACTGTGGAGTCCACCTGGCCGACCTGATCTCAGCGGACTTGCTTCCAACTGCCAACAAGACTTTGTGTTTGGTTTGGTACCACGGATTGCCACACTTGATCTCATGATCAGGTTCGTTGAAGATGCCGGGCCGTCTTCGGCTGGGCGTCTGCCATCTGGTGTGTCAGGTGGCGCGGGGCAGCCAGGTCTGTGCTGCGGTAACCAGGGCGGCGACACCGATGCTGAGGGTGGGCTCGATGACCGGCGCGTAGCGCGGCGAGTGGTTGGAGGGCTGTGCTTTCGCCATGTCGATGACGTCGTCAGCGCTGCTGGCGGCGGCGAAGACCCGGGGGTCGGCGCCGCCGAGCAGCCAGAACACACACGGTGCGCCGGAGGCGGTGGCGAGCACGCCAACGTCTTCGCTGGCGGTAAGCAGCCCGGGGTCGATGACCTTGCCCTCGCCCAGCAGGGTGGTGAAGGCTGCCAGGGTTCGCGCTGAGGCGGGTTCGCCGTTGACTACTGCGGGGAAGTTCCCGGTGAGCTGCACCTGGGGGTCGCGGGTGGCCCCGGAGGCGGCCGCCTCGGCCCGGACGATCCGTTCGATCGCGTCCAGCACGCGGCTGCGGACACCGCCGTCGACGGTGCGGATGCTCACCAGCAGCTCGGCATCGTCAGGGATGATGTTCTCCTTCGTTCCCGCCCGCATGGCCCCGACGGTGACAACTGCGGTATCGGTGCCAGCGACCTCGCGAGACACCACCGTTTGCAGGCGCATGACGGTTGCGGCGGCCATCACGACGGGGTCGATCGAGGTCTGCGGACGTGAACCGTGCGCGCCCTTGCCAAACAGTGTGATCTTCAAGCTGTCCGCCGCAGCGTAGGCGGTGCCAGGATGCAGCGCCACAAACCCGGCCGGAAGCGGGGCGACATGCT
Source organism: Streptosporangiaceae bacterium (assembly GCA_035517695.1). Lineage (GTDB taxonomy): Bacteria > Actinomycetota > Actinomycetes > Streptosporangiales > Streptosporangiaceae > DATFVJ01. The sequence goes on along the minus strand of DATIYI010000047.1, from coordinate 1,296 downwards.
GGCCGAGGACGACGTCGGGCCGCCCGAATCGATCGATTAGGCCGTCGTCGATCATCGCCTTGGCGCCCGCCCCGACCTCCTCAGCAGGCTGAAATACCACCATCAGCGTTCCCGACCAGGCCGGACGGTTAGCTGCCAGCTCCCGGCACGCCCCGATCAGGCAGCTCACGTGCACGTCGTGTCCGCAGGCGTGCATCACCGGGCCCTCGTGACCGTCGTGGTCTACACCCCGGGCCACGCTGGCATAGGCCAACCCGGTCTGTTCCGCTACCGGCAGGCCGTCCATGTCGGCTCTGAGCAAAGCGGTCCGGCCTTCCCCATTGCGCAAGATCCCAACGACTCCGGTACGCCCCACACCGGTGGCCGTCTGGTATCCAAGCCCGCGCAGATGGTCAGCCACGATCGCCGCGGTCCGCCTCTCCTGGAAGGACAGCTCCGGATGCATGTGCAAGTCCTGGTAGAGCCCGGCAAGGTCGCCGGCGGCTGGGGCTCTTGGATCGATCGTCATCCTCGGTCCCTCTCATCAGCCGGTGCCGGAGCGCGGCCCGTGTTCCGCGGCCACCTCCATAGCTCTGTGCTTTTCCTGAAAATATGCGCTTTTCCTGAAAATATGCCCGCGTTGTGTCACCGCGTGGGTCTTGCCGAGCGCATTGTACGCACTCGCTTCTGACCGGCTCATCGCCGTCGTGCGCCGCTGGGCCCAGGCCAGCGACCCGGACGCCGAACTGGCGGCGGGGGGCTCGGCGTGGCGGGCGTGCGGGGGCGTGGCGTTCTGGGTGTTGCGGCTGATCTTGGTCGCGCCGGGCACGGTGGTCATCGCGGCGAGGATCACGATATCGAGCCGGCCAGTCCGTTGGCCGCGCTGGCGTTGCTGGCGGGGCGAACCGCACCCGCTGGGTCTGACCGCCCGAGAGCGCGGCCGCGGCAGCGCCCGGCGCAGCCGGGCTCCGGGTAACGGCAGGTCACCCCGGGGCATAATGACTCATTTGCACCGGATCTTGGACGCGAACCGAGCCTGGTAGTGCAGCGCGCGACCGACACCGCCAATGCGAGCGCTGTCGAGGATCAGGTCAGGCTTGTCATCGGCGCGGCTGATCCAATGAGCGGTTGTTTGGGCGTGTCTTCCACCCCGGGCTACCCGACCAGGGCGCCAGTTTCGGTGCACTACCGCCGGAGCTGGGTGATCTTGGCGAGGGCTGATACCCTCACGACGTGCGTTTCGCCTTCAAGACCGCGCCGCAAAACACGACCTGGCCGGACATGCTGGCCGTCTGGAAGGAAGCCGACGACATCGAG
>DATIYI010000046.1:0-2528 GCA_035517695.1 Streptosporangiaceae bacterium | reverse complement strand
CCGATCGTGGAGTGATCCATGTCCGGGATGTCCCCGGTCAGCGCGACATGCTTCTCCAGCAGCCGCAGCGACCACCGCGCGTGCCCGGCCGGCGGGGCCGAGCACGCCAGCGCGATCAGCCTGGCCCCGGCCTCGCCGGTCACCTGCGAGGGCACCGGCGGGAACTCGCGTTTCTTCCGCTCCACCGTGGCCCACACATCGCCACCGGTCTCGGCGAACCGTTTGGAGACCAGCCGCACCGTCTCACACGAGACCCCGGCCTGCTCAGCTATCACCACCCGGTCCTCGACCGCGCCCACCGCAGTGTCGAGCGCAAGCAGCAACCGCGCCCGGCGGATCACCGACGCGGGATGCACCCCGGTCCGGGTCACCCGCTCCAGCGCCTCTCGATCCTCCGCGGCCAATGTGACCGGGTACTTCTTCTGCGACGGCATGACAACGTCCTGTCTGGCAGAGGGGAAAGAAGATCTGCCAGATCCCAGACTGCACCACCAAAGCAAGAACTAGCTGCGACACTCTACTAGCCATCCTCGGCGCAGAGGATGCTGCGACAACAAGCAATAGCTCCGTCCGGTGCTCGGCTGCGGAATAGAGCGATACGGCTTGACGCCGGGTCGGCCGGTCACTTGCGCTGGCGACTCGGCGAACCGCAGTCCTCGGATGAAGGACTGGTCGCGCCACTCCAGCCCGAGTTGGCGACGGACATGCTGCCGTTCCGGCCCGGGCCGTCTCACCTATCACTGGTTGCTGCTGGCCTGAGCGACGGTCGAGTGACGGTCAAATGATCTTTAGCGTGATCATCAAGGCTGAGAATCATGGCCCTGACCTGACCCTATGGGGGACCGGGCGTGAGGCCGGGCCCCCTTTCCTGCTCACCCCGGTAGAGCGATGCTCCGGGTGATATTCGAGCTCGGAAAGGAGGCCGGCAATGTCTGTCTACGTCGGAATCGACGTCCACCGCAAGCGCTCCCAGGTGGCGGTCATCGACCAGGAGGGCCAGGTCCTGGCCAACCGGAACGTGGCCAACGGGGTGGAGACGGTCCTTAGCGTGATCGGCGGCCTGCCGCCGGGCACGCCCGCGGCGTTCGAGGCGGCGTTCGGCTGGGGGTGGCTGGTGGAGCTGCTGGAGGACTACGGCTTCGCCCCGCACCTGGTCCACCCGCTGCAGTGCAAGGCGATCGCCTCGGCCCGGCTGAAGAACGACAAGGTCGACGCGGCGATCTTGGCACAGCTGCTGCGCGCGGACCTGCTGCCCGAGGCGTGGATCGCCCCGCCGCCGGTGCGCCAGCTGCGCGCGCTGCTGCGGCACCGCGCCCAGCTGGTGCGGCTGCGGACGCTGCTGCGCAACCGGATCCATGCGGTGCTGGCCGATCACGGTCAGGACCGGCCCGAAGGGTGCTGGAGCGGCCCGGGCCGGGAATGGCTCGCGTCGCTTCGGCTGCCTGCCGTCTCGCGTGAGGTGATCGAGGACGACCTGGCCCTCATCGATGCCCTGCAGGTTCCGATCGACCGGCTGGACTGGGAGGTGCGCCAGCGGGCGAGGTCCGAGCCTGCGGTCAAGGTCCTCACCCAGCTACCGGGCGTGGGCCCATTCACCGCGCTGGTCCTGCTCGCCGAGATCGGCGATGTCACCAGGTTCGGCTCGGCCCGCAAGCTGGCGTCCTGGGCCGGGCTCACCCCGACCGTGCGCGGCAGCGACCGCACCGTGCGCCACGGCCACATTTCCAAGCAGGGCTCGGCCTGGGTGCGGTGGATTCTGTGCGAGGCGGCGCAGACCGCCAAACGCCACCCCGACTTCGCCGCCACCTACCAGGCCATCGCCCGCCGCCGCGGCAAGAAGATCGCCACCACCGCGATCGCCCGCAAGCTCCTGTCCCGCGCCTACCACCTGCTCACCGACGCCAGCAACGGTGCGCCCACAGACCGGGAAGGGTCGCCAGCCCCGGGCGAGCTCGCAAAATCGCATGAGCCGGCCTCCAAGCCGCGCTCGATGACCTGACTGAGCAGCCCGGTCCCCCGGATATCACGGTCATGGCGCCCGCCACCCCAGGCAGGCGCCGAATGGGTGCATGTGAGACCCACTCCGCCAACCAGCACATCCCCCGGGGAAACCACCCAGCCGACCCTTCCGCAACACCCCAGATCCCAGCAGGCTCTTCCTCGCTCCCGATCATCGGCCGCCGCTCACCGGCGTCAAGCTCGTTCGTCCTCGCCGCTACGCGGCTGCGGGCGCTCCAGCTGGACCCCGGACCGCGCGACGGCACAAACCGGCAGCGACGAGGAAAAGCCACAACAACAATCACCCCAGCCCGGCGCCCCGAAAGCCACAGGTCACCGGGTCAGACCACCGCGCCTCTTGACAGCAACGACCCCCATGGGTGCGATTTTGGGTGGAGCTGAGGGGATTTGAACCCCTGACCCCCTCGATGCGAACGAGGTGCGCTACCGGACTGCGCTACAGCCCCAAAGGAACGGCTGTCAGCGTAGCAAACCTGGCCACCTGTCCGTGCCGTCGGCGACCGCCGCGG
>DATIYI010000045.1:0-8728 GCA_035517695.1 Streptosporangiaceae bacterium | reverse complement strand
CACGCCGCGTGTCCAGTCCACCCGGGCATCCTCAGTAGTGATCTTGGGTGCGTAGCTGACCGCATCGGCAGGCTGTGGCCGCGCCTCCAGCCCCCCGGACTCGATCCCGTCCAACGTGACCACGAGCAGGTTCGCGCCGGCCACGGCAAGGCGGGCCAGCAGATCGCCTGCCGTGTCCTCGCGCCGGATCGGCTCGGTCACCACGCCGAACACGGGCCCGGCGTCGAGCTCCTCGACGAGCCGGAACGTGGTCGCCCCCGTGATGTCGTCCCCGTGCAGGATGGCGTGGTGTACCGGTGCCGCGCCACGCCAGGCGGGCAGCAGCGAAAAGTGCAGATTCACCCAGCCACGGGCCGGGATATCGAGCGCCGCCCTGGGCAGCAGCGCACCGTATGCGACTACGGGACAACAGTCAGGGCCGATCTGCCTGAGCCTGTCGAGGAAGGCCGGGTCGCGCGGCCGCACGGGGGTGAGCACCTCAAGACCGGCCTCGCGCGCTCGTGCGGCGACCGGGCTCTGCGTGATCCGCCTGCCGGTAGCAGAAGTGCCGCGCCCGGCAGGGGCGTCGGGCCTTGTGACCACCGCGGCCACCTCGTGCCGCGAACCAAGCAGCGCGTCAAGCGCCGGCACCGCCGCCGATGGCGTGCCCGCGAACACCAGGCGCATCTTGCTACAGCGCCTTACCCAAAATCGGGTGCGGCGACGCCTTGAAAGCGGGCACCGATTCGCCGAACCATTCGGCCTCCCTGATCGCCTTCATCGCGAGCTTGCGCTGCTCGGGATCGAGCCTGTCGATGAAAAGCACGCCGTCAAGGTGGTCGGTCTCGTGCTGTGCACACCTGGCGAGCAGCGCCGTCCCCTCCAGGGTGATCGGCTCGCCGTGCATGTTGTACCCCTTGGCCACGGCGCGCAGCGCCCGTGTGGTCGGAAAGGCGAGGCCTGGGATGGACAGGCAGCCCTCGTCCCCGGAGTCCTCCTCGTCGGACAGGTCGAGGGAGGGGTTGATCAGATGGCCGAGATCATCCTCGACATGGTAGGTGAAGACCCGCAGGCCCACGCCGATCTGGGGTGCTGCCAGCCCGGTGCCAGGGGCGTCAAGCATCGTTTCGGTGAGGTCCTTAACCAGCTTGCGGAGCTCGGCGTCGAAATCACGGACCGGCTCGGCTGGGGTACGCAGCACCGGGTCGCCAAAAAGGCGGATCGGCTTAACGGCCACTATTTTCCTCCAAAACGGCTCGTGCGGTGCGCCGCATCAAGTTTACGGGCAGTGGGACATGGCAGCGGCCAGCATCGACGGTGCCTCTGCTTGCCACCCGCGTGCCGCACGCTCAGCGGGCGCGGCCGACGCCGAGATACTGTGATCGCGCTTTGAACGCGGCCTTTCGCGCCGCCTTGGCGACCCCCGGATCGGGGTGATGCTCCGTCAGCGCGCTGAGCAGGGTGATCAGATCGGGATGGGAGACCTGCCACAGCCCGCCGACCAGTTCGGCCTGCTCGGCTACCGGCAGTTCGGGCAGCAGTTCAGCCGCGACGGCGCTGGGATCGGCCTCCTCAAGCAGCCCGGCTCCGAGGTCGACAAGCAGCCAGGCCTTCTCCGCCGACGTCAGCTCGGCGTGCACGCCGAGCTCACGCAGCCAGATGGCGGCGTGCGGGCGCAGCACCGCGTCGGCGAGGGCGGACCGCACGCACGGGATCACCTGCTCACCGAGGCGGTCGATGATCGCGAACGCGGCGCCGCGCGCGCCGGGCGAGGATCCGCTCGCCGCATCGAGAAGCTCGGCCGCGGCCTGCTGCGGCGTGCGCCCCGCCAGCCACGCGGCAATCTCAAGCTCGCCATCCTCTGCGTCGTAGCCCGCTAGGCCCGCGAGCAGGCCGGCCGCACCCGCGGCCGCGGCGCAGCCTAGGATCGGCGCGGAGAATCCCACCTCGATCAGCCGGTCCCGCATGCCTGCCACACCGAGCGCGGTCAGGGCCACGGTGAGCTGATCGTCCTCTTCGTCAACGCCGAGTTCGGCCACGCCGAGATCTGCGAGCACCTCAAGCGCCTGCGACATGCGCGCACCCGGATCGGGTTCGGCGCCGCGCGGCCGGGCCCTGCGGCCGCGCGGCGTAGCGGCGGTCGCGGCGCTCGCGGCGGTGAAAGCCTCCGCGAGCACATCCATCCGCACCGGCGAGCCCGCCGCGTACAGCACGGTCGCCAGGCCCTCGAGTTCCTCTCGCACATCAACGGGGCCACAGCGGAGCACGGCGTCAAGAGCACCTTGCCACGCGGCGAGCAGCCCGGCGTGGTCGCCGTTACGCAACGCGTCGGTATGCGCCGATGCCCGGTTGCCGGTGATCGTGACGAGCCGGGCGCCGACCGCCGCATGCCAAAGCAGATCGAGTTCCCGCACGTCGCTGGCGCTGCGCAGCGGGCCGCGGGCAGCGACAGCCTCGCTGCCGCCTGCTATGTCGAGATCGGCGATGACGGCCGTCGCGTCGGCCAGCCTGAGCAGCCCGCGGGCGGTCAGCCGCCTGCTGGCGCCCATCCAGCGGGCGAGCTGCCAGGCCTCGCGCAGCAGCGGTGCCGCGAGCGCCGCAGCGGCGAGCTCGTGCGCGGGCGCCATCCGTACCGCGGGCAGCACGAGACCAGCGCCGCCAGCCGCCTGTGCGCGTGGCGGGCGGGTGAGTGACGCCCTTCGGCCCACGCAAGAACCCTATGGCCTCGGCGCGGCAGCCGTATCGCGCCGCGCGGCCGCCGTTGCGGGCAACAAGCTCATACCGGGCCAAACCAGCGTCACATCAGCTCTAGTGGATCGATTTGCACGCGCAGCCGTTCGGGCTCCTTCCGCGCGCACCTTGTGGCCTGCGTCTCGGCGAGGGCACGAGCGAGCTGCGTGCCCGCCGGCCGCGGCACCCGTACGAGCAGACGGTTCTGCTCGCCTTCCACCGGCCGGTCATGGCTGACAGGAACGGGAACGGGCCCGAGAACCTCGGCGTCATCGGGCAGCCTGACGTCTGCAAGCAGCGTGCTCAGGGCCTCGGCGCTACCGGTCACGGACGCCATCCGCACGGCAGGCGGGAAACCCAGCTCCGCCCGGTCAGCAAGCTCACGCTGCGCGTGCGTGACAGGATCCCAGCGGATGAGCGCTTGGACTTGGCGCAGCGCCGCGTCCGCGAGCACCACCACGATGCCACCGCCGGTGCGCGGCCGGACAAGCGCGGTGGCGTTCATCCACCTGCGCAGCGCCTCCTCACCCGCGCGCAGGTCGGCGCGGCCGACCAAGGCATGCGCGTCAAGCAGCAGTGCGGCGGCGTAACCGCCGTCCACGGCCGGTTCTGCTCCGGGGGTGGCGACGACGAGAGCGGGCGCGGCAGGCACGCTGACCAGCCGCCCGTCGCCACCCGACAGCCGGACAACGGCACCAGGGAACGCGCGGCCGAGCTCTTCGGCGGTCCGCCGCGCACCGGTGACGAGGGCACGGATTGCCGTTTGGTGGCAGCGCGGGCAGCGCCAGCCCGCAGCCGGACGGCCGCACCACCTGCAATGTGCCGCGGCGCCGGAGGATTCGAGCGCAAGCGGGCCGCCGCAGCCCGCGCAGCGGGCCTGCTCGCGGCAGCGCGCGCAGCCGATCGCCGCCAGGTACCCGCGCCGAGGTACCTGAACGAGCACCGGGCCACGTGCCAGCGCCTCTCTGGCCACCCGCAGCGCCACGCTCGGCAGCCTGGCGGCCCTGGCTGCCCCGTCCCTCGCAAGCTCGCTGTCGTCACCGGCCGCGCGGACCTCGGGCAGCCAGCGGCGCACCTCCGCCCGGTCGGCGCTAAGTGTGCGAGCCCAACCGGCCTGGACGAGTTGCATCATCTCGGCGGTGCGGGAAAAACCGCCGATCAGCGCGGCAGCGCCGCAGCGATGCGCGCGCAGCGCGAGCACTTCGCGCGCGTGCGGGTAGGGCGCGCGCCGTTCCGCGTGCAGATCGTCGCCATCGTCCCACAGGACGACCAGCCCGAGATCACCCACAGGGGCGAACATCGCTGCCCTGGTGCCAACGACGATACGGACCCCGCCGCGAGCCGCCGCGAGCCAGCGCTTGTACCGCCGCGCCGGGCCCAGGTCGGCACTCAGCGCGACGTGCTGGCCGGATCCGAGCACCGAAGTGAGCTCGGCGTCGACGCGCGCCAGGTCGGCGGCTGCTGGCACCACGACAACGGCGCCGCGGCCGGCGGCAGCCGCCGCCGCGACCGCGACCGCGATGGCCTGCGGCCAGCCCTGACCTGGCAGCGCCGACCACGCGGCACGCGGAGCGTGGCCGGCCGCGACGGCCGCGAGGAACGCGGTGCCGGTGGGATAGTGCGCCCATGGGCCAGGATCGGGGACTGCGGGATTTGCGCGTCCTCTGTGCCCAGCCACCGGCAGCGCCAGCTCGTTGGATACCTCCCGGGATACGGAGAATGGCTGGGCCTCCGCTGCCGCGTGCCGCGGCGGGATCGCGAGCCTCAGGACATCGGCAAGCGTGCCCGCGTAGTGGTCCGCGACCGCCCGGGCAAGCCCGGCGACCTCGGCGGTGAGCACTGGCTCCGGAGACACGACCCGCTCGAGGAAAGCGAGCCGACCGGAGTGGCCGCTGCTTGCCGCGCGCTCGAGCAGGTAGCCGTCGGTGAGCTTGCCTGCGAATCTGACCCGGACCCGGCATCCGGGCACCGCCGCGCTCGCGAGTTGCTCGGGGACCAGATAATCGAATGGGCGGTCCAGGTGCGCGAGCGGCATGTCAACGGCTACCCGTGCGACCGGCAACTCCGCGGCCCGTACTCGCACGGCGGGCTGACGCGGCTGGCGTCGCCTGGCTGGTACTACCTGAGACACGGTCCCGTCCTACCAGACGCCGACGACGACCTCGCCCCATCGGCCGCCGTGGAGAGCGCGGCGTCGGCCATCCTCGGCGCGGCGGCCGGTCGCAGCCGACGCCCGGCAGCGGCCGTCATGGGCGCGGCGGCCGGTCGCCGAAGCGCCGCGGCAGTTGCCGCCGGCGCGACCGAGGTACCCGCGAAGCGCGACCGCAGCAGCCGCCGAAGGGCGACCGCAGCAGCCGCCAAAAACCGGCGGCTGCCTGTTGCCGTCAGTGTCCCTTCCCCCCGCGGCATTCCGCAGATGATCTTGATCTTGATCAACAAGATCAGTAGCGTCCGCGCTGCCAGCAGCGTCCATCCGGTCGATGATCAGGATCACCCCGTGGATCATCCCGTCCTCGCCGCGAAGGAGGCTGCACGCCACCCGCAGCCGGACGGGGCGGCCACGCCGGTTGACGGCGTCACCGTCGCCTCGCCGCCTTCCGCCCGCTCGGTCAGCATCCGCTGCAGCAGCGGGACGATCTGCTGCACGGGCAGGCCGATGTCGAGGGTGAGCAGGTGCCTGCCCTCCGCCTCATCCGAGCGAAGCCCCCACAGCTCCTCGGCGCCCGGGCTCCACACCCGCACTCGCAGATCCTCATTCACCACGATGACCGCGCTGCCAAAGCTGCGGAGCACGGAGCCGAGGAATCCGTTGGCCGCGTCGAGCTGCTCGGTCCGCACGCGCAACACGTCGTTGATCGCCTGAAGCTCGTCGTTGCTGGACTGCAGCTCCTCGTTCATGGTCTCGAGTTCTTCGTTGGTGGACTGCAATTCCTCGTTGGTCGTCTCGAGTTCCTCGTTCAGCGACTGCAGCTCTTCGTGGGCCCGCTCGAGATCCTGGTTGGAATGCTCGAGCTCATCGCGCAGCCTGCGGTTACGTGTCTCGTGCTGAAAGCATCACGTCCAAGCGCCTCGGCGAACAGGATCGCGAGCGTGTACGCCTCCTCGCCAGCTGCACACCCCGCGCTCCAGATCCGGATGGGCCTTGCGGTTCCCTTCGCGGCCAGCAACTGGGGCAGTATCTCGTCGCGCAGCGCTTCCCATGCGGGCGGGTCTCGCGGCGCGCGAGGCGGAGCACTCCGGGTTGACGGGCGGCGCGGAGAAGGCCCAGGTTGCCGCTGTCATGCGTCATCAGCTTTGGCTGGATGATCAACCATCGATCACGTTACTTGTCGCGCCTGTGGTGCCTACGCTATCCGTGGCTTCCGCGTTATCCCTGGCTTCCGCGTTATCCCTGGCTTCCGCGTTATCCCTGGCTTCCGCGTTATCCCCGGCTTCCGCGTTATCCCCGGCTTCCGCGTTATCCCCGGCTTCGGTGCTACCCGGGTTTTCCCTGTCCTTCGTCGTCCTGTTCGCGCCAGCGTTCTTCCAGGCGTAGCGTGGCAGACGACCTGGCACGCTCGACCGGGGCCGAGCGTTCAACGGAAAGGCGCGCGGGTGACCACGAATGGCCGAACCCGCACTCGTAACTCAATGGCTCGGCCCCGAGCTTGTCGCTGCGCAACGGCCCACCGCAGGCGGGACAAATGAGGCTGGACTCCGCGCCGGCGGGAGGCGGCTTATTGAGGAGCAGTGCGACGTACCGCTCGAGTTCGGGATCGGGAGGTTGCGTGGCCAGCTCAACCTGCAGGTGGCATTCCTCGTCGAGGAATTGGGCGATCTGGCGCACTTTGAGGACAGCCGCCCGCGCGGTCGCCGCGAGCGCGGCCCGTGGCATGCCGGGGTAGGGGCTCTCCGCCGGGTCTTGGACGACGACCATCCCGCCATGCCTCTCAACCGCCGCACTGCCGGCGGCGCCGTCGTCAAGTGTGCCGCTCAGCACGACACCTATGACGCGCGGCCCCTGTGCAAGGGCGGCGCTGCGGAACAACGGATCAGCCGCAGGACGGTGCCCGTACTGCGCCGGGCCCGCCGACAGCCGGACCTGGTCGCCGACCACAAGCAGGTGCCTGTCCGGCGGGGCGAGGTACAGTCGGCCCGGCCGCAGTTCCTCGCCATCGATCGCCGCGGCGGCCCGCAGACGACCGGCCCTGTTCATGATCCTTGGCAACGCACGGCCGCCTGTCGCCGGGACGTGCAGGATCACGAGCATGGGCGAGGGAAAGTCGGCCGGGAGGCGGGAAAGCAGTGTCTGCAGCGCCTCGATGCCACCTGCTGACGCGGCGACCACGACGGTCCTGCGTCCGGGATTTGATCCCATCGTCGGCTCACGCTCTCCGCGGCCATCCTCCAACTGGGGCCATGCACGCTCGACAGCGCTGTCGAGCGTGCATCTCAATCATCTCTGATCTGCGGACTGCGTGTCGCGGGGCCCTGCTGACCCGGCAGGCCGGCGGCCTCGCGCTCCGCCATGGCCCATTCACGGTGCATGCGGGCCCTCTCGGTGTATGCGGCGCTTCCACCGACGCCGGTGGTCGCGAGTTCTTCGAGCGTGGCGGCGGTGCGATCGTGGGCAATTGCGGCGCGCAGGTGGGCGGACAGGCTTCGGTCGGCCGCCTCGCTCGCGCGGTCTTGCGCGAGGCGCACGTAGTCCGCCGCACGGCCAACCTGCTCGGGCGTCGAACCCCTGGCCATCCGGGCGTCTTCGATCCACTGGTTACGCTCATGCAGGTCACGAATCCGGTCGTCAATCTGCAGTGCGCGCACCCGAACGTGGGTGGCGGCATCGATCGCGCTGCCGACGCTGTCGCTTCCCTGGGCGCGGTAGTTTCCTTCAGCGCTGTCGCTTCTTTGGGCGCCGCCGCTCCCCTGGGCGCCGCCGCTCCCCTGGGCACCGCCGCTCCCCTGGGCACCGCCGCTCCCCTGGGCGCCGCCGCTTCCCTGGGCTCCATCGCCTCTTCCAGCGCCTCGGCAGCATTCATTACTCCGCTATCCCCGCTTTCACTGTCCGCTCTGTTTACCCCGTTAGCCCTGTCATCCACGGATCTCTAGCCTCCTGAGCTAGGCCACTAACACACGTGATACCGATGTGGATCGCGCGGCTCGTGCCATGGGACCCGCACCTGGTCATACGGGTGCCGATCGGCCGTGGGGAGGGTGCGCACCAAGCCCGCAACACCCGGTGGACGAGCAGCGTGACAGGCGGATCACCTCCGCCCGGGGTCACGCCGCGCTGCAACCGGCTTCTTGGATCAGTGCGGCGATGCGATCGCGGATAACCGCGATTTCGTTGGCGTTGGCGTCTGACCGGATGACGGTGATGGGGGGAGTCCGCGATGTGCGGGATGCCTGAAGCAGTTGGCGGGCCGCGAGTATCATCCCGGCGTCCAGTCGTCCGGGACCTTAGTCTCGATCATCATCGGGCCACTCTCCTGAGTACTACCCGGATCGACCGCGCCCACATCCACGGCAACGGGGCAGGCCAACCCTTCTGCAGGTAGTACGTCAGAACAGCCGCAGCCAAGGGAACCTGGGACAACTTGGGCCGACAGGCACCGGCGGCAGGCAGGCGGGCAGGCATCTCAGTCTTATCCACCGCAAGCGGCCGGCAAGGGAAACCGGGTCTTGCCGGCCGCTACGCCACGTTTCGTGGATCTTGGTGGATGCGTGCGGCGATCCAGGCGGCGTCCGGCGAGGCCCCGCTTGCTTCTCAAGGAGCCGATAATGGGGCTGTCGGTGACGACGACCGTGCCGCCCACGACCCCGGTCGTCGTGTGGGCGCCCATCTGCGCCGCCGAAGACCCACGAAACATGCCCTAACCGGTCCCAGCTTTCCCCTGCGGGGACGCCGTACCGGCGTGAAAATGGCGGGTGGTACCGCCCGTGACGTCGTTTAGCTCTTGGTGCGGTCGAGGCCGCCGGTTAGCCTGACGCCGGGAACCGGTCACCTAAGGGGCCGTTGATTGTTGCTTCGAGCACGCGG
>DATIYI010000044.1:0-3738 GCA_035517695.1 Streptosporangiaceae bacterium | reverse complement strand
GTCCTGGCGGCCATCGCCATTTACCTGTCGGTCGCCGAGCTGTGCGAAGCGACCTACGGCCGCGAGATTCTTCCGGTCGGCCATCTGGCAACGGTGCCGGGTGAATCTCTCGGGGAATAGCGCATGAATCCCTCGGGGCATAGCGCGGGCAGCCTGGACGGGCAATAAGGGGGAGCGTGGTCATGGCCCGTTACGAGTAATGGTTCCGCAGCCGTACCACCAGGCGCGGATGTCCTGGCCGGTTGCCCTGCGGCCTGGCCGGTTCGCGTACGTCCAGTTGCATGTGATCAGGCGGCGGTGCCAGGCCAGCCGCGGGCCCGGCGTTAGGAGTCGGCGGGCGCCGCGGGACGGGCAGCAGCCGGGCTACAGCGGCCAGGACGGCCCGGTCGGGCCAGTCCGGCTTGGGCTGGCCCGACCGGCACCTGGCGCCGCCGACCACAGAGGTGACATGCAGGAGGGCGGCGGTCCAGGCTCGCCGGCCCGCGCGCCAGCCGCCGATGCCGTTCCTGTCCTCGCCGGGAACGACCGGGGTCGTGGGCAGCAATGTCGTCGTCGCCGATAGCTCCACAATCGGCTCCTCGAGACAAGCGCCTTGCTGATCGCCGCCTGGATCACCGCCCGCATCCACCAAGATCCACGGGACAGCACGCTTTAGCGCACGTCTGTCACGGTGGTGTGCTGAGCTGACCCTGGTGCCACTACCATGATCGGTACTGCGGTCCCATAATCACGGGCGATCTCTAACAGCCTGTTCATCACCCATGCCAGCTCGGCCACGTCTGCCGCGTCGACCTCCCGGTACCAGTACGAGCGTCCTGTGTGGCCCCGTCTCAACGACGCCACGCTCTTGATCGCTGCCCTTCGCCGCTGAAACACGGCCCATGATCTTTCCCGGCGCGGTGAGATCCGGAACTCGAACACCCCTGCACACGTGATCGCTCCCCTCGTCGCGCTGCCAGACCTTGCGTCGACGAGATGCCGTTCCGCCTGATCGACCACGTCGTGAACTCCTCGCGAGGCGCTGACGCCCGGGCCACGATCCCAGGATCGCTCTCGGACTGCTATTTCCCCATGACCTGACCCGTGACACTGCCCTCGCCTCTCCAGCCGGCGTCGGCACCGCCGCCGCGGTCGGCGGGGCGGGGTACCGCTGCGCGAGCTCGCCGGCGAGCTCAGGCGCTCCCGCCCCCGCTGCCCTCGTGAAACACTGCGGCGGCGTGGTCGGCGGCAAGCCGATTACGGCCACCTGTCCCGCAATGGGGCTGGCCGAGATGATCGCCTTGTCAAGACCCGGGACAACCCGCTGCCATGGTCGTCTTCCCGGCCTGGAGGTGGTGGTGTTTTTCCTGGGGAAGCGGCACGCGCGCGTCCCGCTGGCGGCATTCTCGGCACTACGGACAAAAAGGCGGCGCGCCAGCGGGCTAGGCAGGAGGATGAGCGCGTGAATACCGCCCGCCGCCTCGCCCTGGCAGCGATCGCTGTCCTTGTTGCCACCGCTTCACTCACGAGCTTTGCCGAGTCCTACCGGGGCCTGTACGTATGGAGCTCCGAACACGGGCTTAACGGGCTGTGGGCTGTGGCGTGGCCACTGCAGGTCGACGTCTTCATAGCGGTCGGCGAGCTCGCGCTGTTCGTCGGCCTGGCCGACCAGTGGACCCGCCGCAACCGCGTCGGGGCGTGGACCGTGACGCTCGCCGGGCTCGCCGTGTCGGTGGCGGGGAACGTCGGCCACGTCAGCGGGCACGCGCTCGCGTCGCGCGCCACGGCCGCCGTTCCGCCGCTCGCCGCTGCCGCCGCGCTTGCGGTCGGCCTGGGCGTCCTCAAGCGTGTCACCGGGGCACCTCACAAGGGCGCGCTTGCACCGCTACCCGTGGCACCGCTACCCGTGGCACCGCTACCCGTGGCAGAGCCCGCCGTGCCTGAGCGCCTACCCGAGGCTGCGGTAGACGTGCCGGGGCGAGATAGCCATGCCCGAGGCAGAGCCCCCCTAACCGAGCCTCACCCAGTCCTAGCCGAGCCCGTACCGGCGCAACTTGGCTCGGAGATGGCCCTGCCCGTCCGGGTAGGTAACGGCCATGCGGCACCTGAGCGGGGCCGCGAGGCGGCCCAGAGGTACGCCGACGACCTCCGCGACAAAAACGTACCCCCGGTCAAACGTATCGGGGACGATCTGCGAGTGGGCCAGGTCGGTGCCGAGACCCGCGGCGACGTCCGCGCATTCCGCACGCAATGGCGGGTGCGTCGGACACTCGGCCGTTGGTTCCAGGATGTGGAGCGCCGCCTTACCGGGGACGACGGGAGCCAGCCTCCCGGGAAATGATCAGGCCGACGCTTATCCTGAAGCCGCGGACCTGTCCGGAGGCCCTGCTGGAGCAAATGCCATGAGAGCGCCACCCCGGAGCGGTCCGATGATGCACACGGTCGACGGGGTTGCGGGCGTCGTGCACCGGCTCAGCTTCGTAATCGATGACGCACGAGCGTCGGCGGCTGGTACCTAACCGACTACTGACCGCACGCTGGCGACCGCACGCTGCCGGGGAGCGCACTCATGCGGGGGTCAGGGTGTGCGGTTCCCGTCGCGGGTCCCGGGTGTCGTTGGCGAGCGGGGCCAGCATGCTGGCCGCTGCCGGGAGACCTCGGCGGTACCGATGCGGTCAAGTCCTGGTGGCGGCGTGTTCCAGAGGCCTGGCTCATCAGGTGTAGCTTGTCCTGGGCCGCGGCAAGCTGGTCGAACATGGCGACCACCAGGCCGCTGGCCCATCCAAGGAGGCTCGAGTACTCGATCCGCAGCTCGGCGGCGCTCGGCACCGCCTCTTCGTGGCGGACGAGTTCGTGCAACTCGTCGGCCAGGGCAGGCGAAACTGACCGTTCCAGTTCGGCGCTGACGGCGTCGAGCAGCCGCTGAACGCGCGCCCGGTCCCGCGGCGGGACGGTGGTGAGGTCAAGCTCGTCCCGTGCCGCTTCGAGCAGCCCGTACATCCGCAGGATGCGGTCGGGTGCCTCCACCCGGTACGCATCGCCGGCCTGGGGCGCGTCGAGCACGATGACGACCCGCGGCCTTATCCGGCGGCGGCCGGTTGCCTGCTGCCCGGTGCTGACCATCTCAATCGCCCCCTCACTTTGAGGTTGTCCGCCCGCCGGGCGAGCGGATAGGGCCGTTCGTCACCGGGCCCGCGCAACGCCACCTCAGGCGCTATCGTCCAGCTCGTCCAAGGCGTCCATCGCATCACGCAGCCGCTCGACCGCGGCTAGAATCGCCGCGTCGATGACGGGGCCCTCGCCCCCGCTGATCGTGTCAGGCCGTGGCCAGTCATAGGAGTCCACCACCGCCAGCGCGGCTTCCTGCAGATGCTCGGCTGGCGTACCAGCGTCCAGCAAGCCGGCCAACCGCTGCACGCGCTCCGTCAGCGCCCGGACCTCGGCCGGCACATGCCCGGCAGGCAGATGGTGATGTATCGCCTGAACCAGCCGGGCAGCGTCTGCGCGGAGCGCGTCTTCGCGCTCCCGTCGTGCGGCGTCGGTCATGGCTGAACCGTACCCGGAGTGCTCGGCGGCAGGTGGCTGGTGAACCAGTCACGGGCTAGTTCGGCGGCGGCGGTGAGGGTGCCGGGTTCCTCGAACAGGTGGGTGGCGCCGGGTATCACGGCCAGGTGGTTCTCGCAGCGCAGTTCGGCCTGGGCCTGGCGGTTGAGGTCGAGCACGGCGTCGTCGCGGCCGCCGACGATGAGCAGCGTGGGT
>DATIYI010000043.1:0-11103 GCA_035517695.1 Streptosporangiaceae bacterium | reverse complement strand
CGGCGAATGCGTGTTCGCTGGGCCGGGGTACGCCGCCTGAGCCCGGAGCACGAGGACTACCCGCGCGCCCAAGATCGTCATACCGATGACTTTCTCGCTCCGCGCCGGTCTGTACACCGGAGACCGACTCACGGGAGGCTGGCGTCGTGCGGAAACTGATCTACGGCATGAACCTGACCCTGGACGGCTACATCGCCGCACCCGGCGACGACATCGGCTGGAGCGGGCCGCCGAGCGACGAACTGTTCCAGTGGTGGCTCGACCAGGAGCGGGCGAGCGGCTTGTCGCTGTACGGGCGCAAGCTGTGGGAGACGATGAGCTCCTACTGGCCGACCGGCGACCAGCAGCCCAACGCCACCCCGGCGGAGATCGCGTTTGCGCAAAACTGGCGGGACACACCGAAGGTGGTGTTCTCCTCGACGATCGACAAGGTCGACTGGAACACCCGCCTGGTCACCGGCGACGCGGTCGACGAGATCACCCGGCTCAAGGCCGAGGACGGCGGCCCGATGGGCATCGGCGGCGCGACGCTCGCCAGGGCTGCCATGCGGGCCGGGCTGATCGACGAGTACGCACTGGCCACCTACCCGGTCTTGGTGGGCGGCGGCACGCCGTTCTTCACGGCGCTGGATAGCTGGGTCAGCTTGAACCTGGTGGAGAAGCGGACGTTCCCTGGCGGCATCGTGCTGACCAGATACGAGACGAGGCGCTGAGCGGTCGGTCATATGCGCGGCTCGTAACACCGGAGGAACAGGCGCGGTTGCGTCACGCACGCGACCTCATAGACCGCGAAGACGGTCCGCACGTACGCCACCGGGCCACCTTGGGACCCTGAATTAGTGCGCAGATTCCGCCCGACCCGGAGATGAACCCACAGGTCAGCAACGTACGCCGCCGCACAAGCCTCAATCGTGGCCCAAGTCAGGGCCCGGTGGGCGCCCGGCGCCGCTCGCCGAGCTGATCCGAGCCGGATTCCGACGAGATCGGCCCCTCACCTGATTTTCCCAGGTGAGGGAACGCCGACGGGGCAGCGCCGCCTGGATGATGCCCGGCGACGAGTCCCGCATAACGGCCTGTTCGAACAGGCGGCTGGCGATGTCCTAATCGTGGCGGCGCAGCAGGTAGGGGGCGGCCAGCCCGGCCCGCACGATCAGCTGGCCGCGCTTCGCCGCCTCTGCCGCCACGCGCCGTCGACGACCTGCACCCAGAACGCGGCGAGGTGGCTGTCCGCTACGGCCTAGACGGCGGGCCGGCCGCCGCGCCGAGGGCCTGGAGCGACACCAGGATTCACCTCAGGTACCAGGATTCACCTCAGGTAGAGGACCGGTGACTGGCCGCCGTCGTGCTGCGGGGGCGGGTCGGGCTGGATGAGCGCCGCGGCGGCCAGCGCCCGCCAGCAGCGGCGCCGGGACGGCCGGGTCACCGGCTGCCGACGATCCCGCCCAGGGCGGGCGAGGCTCCTAGGGAAAGCGCTGATCGAGGGGGCGAGTGATCACCCCCGCCGCCCGACACCTTGCGCACCTCGTGGTTGCCGGCGTCGGCGACCAGGAACCCGCCGTCGGCGGTCACCGCCACCCCGACGGGCACGTTGAGCCGGGCGTCGGTGGCCGGGCCGTCGTCGCCGGCGTTGCCAAGGGTGCCAGTCCCCGCGACACGAGTGATCACCCCCGCCGCCGACACCTTGCGCATCTCCCCGGCTCATGGGCAGAATTTGAGGCCGTCACGCTCGACAGCAACGCCGGGACTGCCGCAAGTGCCTGGGGTCAGGGCGTTCTCGGGTCCCGCGTCCTTGCGCTCGGCGTCCCTGCGTGCGCAATGAACACATCCTGGAGCACCGAGGCAAGCGGCGCCAACGACGCGCACTGGACGGCGCTCGGGAAGAACCTCGTCGCTGCCGGTCTGGGCAATGCCGTGGTGCGGATCGGCCGCGAGTTCAACGGCTCCTGGTACCCGAACGGCATCCAGCCGGTGCGGGATGGCGTAGCAGCTGACGGCCGGCCAGGGCTCCGGCGAACGCACAGGCAGCGGGGCCATGCGAGCCAGCGGAGGCGGGCCGCGCGCGACGCCTGAGCGCCGTCTGCACATAGGCCAGCGCCGATATTCCTACCGGACGCTGCGGACGCCAGTCTGTTAGACGGTTGTGAGAGGTCGCCTGCCCTGCGCCAACCAGACAGCCACTTCGTGCCCTGCTTCTCCCCGCTGGCCTCGCCCCGCCGGTGTGCGTCACGTGGTTAGGGGCGCGTGACAGATGATGGTGTTTTCCCTGCTAGACTTCTCTAGCCAGCTTGATAGTTGCCCTTCTAGCAGATTAGAATTACCGTTGTGGTGAGCCGGAGGATGAAGCCAGCGCAGGCCCTCACCCTGGTACGCAGGCTCGCCCGCGAGCAGGTGCTCACCGTCACCGAACTCCCCGGCGGCGGGAAGGGCTCGCACCGCATCTACGCGCTAACCGACTCTACGGGTGCTGAGGTTGCCAGATTCGGCCTGACCAGTCACGGCTCGAAGGAGCTTTCATGGACGGTGCTCGGCGCGCTGGAGGAAGGGCTGGCGCACCTGTTCGGGGACAAGTGGACGGAGAAACGGAGATGACGACCTACCGGGTGACAGTTACCCGCGATGACGACGTGTGGGCTGCAGTCATCGACGGCCTCCCGCCGCACGTGATCGGCGCCACTGACGTTGAGCGTTTTTCCGACCTGGAACCCGAGGTACGGGATCTCGTCGCCGCCCTCACCGACGCCGACCTTGACAGCTTCAGCCTGCAGTGGCGCCTGCTTATCGGGAACCGGGACGTGACCGCAGAAGTCGTCGCGCTCAGTCGAGCGGAAACTGCGCTGGAGGACGCGCTTGCCGCCCGGGACGAGGCCCGCCGCACCGTTCTTAAGGCCCTAGCGACCACCGGCCTGTCGCAAGGCGCCATCGGGGACGTGCTCGGGGTATCCCACCAGCGGGTGCACCAGCTGCTCAAAGCATCCTGAGCACTCACAACGTCGGCGGGAGCCATCACACACCCTTGATTTGGTCGGCCCGCCGGGGGCAGCCATACAGGGTTATCTGCAAAGAGCACGGCCAGGTCACCCGGCAGGTATGAGACTTTCGACATGCCGCAACTGGGCGTGCGTACGGCCCGCAGGCGGCGGCCCGCTTGAAGTCCATCGGCCGCAGCTTTACCCAGTAACGGGCCAGGGCGGTCACGGCTGCCCCCCGGCGGCGCGGCGGCGACCCGGTCACCGAGCAGTTCGGTATCGCGCCACAGATCGCGCACGGCTGGGAAATCTGGGTCAAGCGATTCGCGGGCGGGCAGTGGCAGCCGAGCGAGCGAAGCACAGCGGCTGCTGGGGTGAGCGGATCCAGGTGAGCGCCGTCGTGTCCAGTTCAGCGTGTCCGTCTCCCGCTGGATGATCGTGGAGACGTCTGCGTCGTGGATCACGCCGGTGTCGTTCACCTGCGGGCTCAGGCCGTGCGACTGGAAAACTCGCGTTTGCCTGCGCCAGCCGGCCCGGACAGCCGCACGACCAGCGGCGGACGCTGGTCCTCGTCCGCGCTCAGACGGTTCTTGATGAGGTCCGCTACCGCCGTGACCGCCGCCGGATCCAGGTGCGGCTCGCTCGCCGGATCGGGCCCCGGTTCCAGCCGCGCGCGCCCGCCCAGCCGCGGTGACCACCCTCCGGCTGCCAGTCAGCGTCCCCAGCGGCACCCCGTCGTGGGCCGGCCTGGCTCAGATCCCTGGCGTGGCGGAACGGATCCGGCCCGGCGCCGGCTTCCCCCGGCCCGGCGCCGGCTTCCCGCCCGTCGTCCCCTTCCCCCCAGCGTGCTGTCGACCAAGAACATGGTGGAGTAAGGGGGCATCGTGTTTTCACTATTTCGCTGAGGCTGCTGAGGCTGCTGAGGCTCTTGCTATTTACGCTGAGGCTGCGGAGGCTGCGGAGGTAGCGGAGGCTGCGGAGGTAGCGGCTGCGGAGGCTGCGGAGGTAGCGGCTGCGGAGGTAGCGGCTGCGGAGGTCGTCGAGGTCGAGGTAATCGAAATCATTATCTGACCTAGTATTGCTTGAAGTGCCGCGCCTAATGCAATTGGCACGCAATCCACTTCTGCTTACGCAACTCGGCGCGGGCCAGGTCTTCGGGCAGCGCGCCCGCGGCGATGAGCTGGCCGAGGTGGAACGCGGCCTTGTTCAGCGCGTGGTTCCGGCCGCCTACGGCGGCTAGCCGGACCCGCTCCATCTCCCCCCGGTCGCTACTTCATCCAGACCGTCGAACAAGATTGTTAGGTCGCCATCATAGAGGGCACGATCCACAAAACGGCTCGCTCTTGCAAATCCGTGATCCGCGAACTGATCGACAATTAGAGCTTTAACCGGAACCTTGTCATAATCCTCAAGAAGAGCTGCCACATACCGGCGCAATGCGGCACGCCTAAACCAATGGCCAGCCTCAAACCGATTGATGAGCCACTCCTGAAACGCGCTGGCGGCGGATTCGATCCACTTGCCAAGAAATTTCTGAATAGCCCAAATTAGAAGAAGTGCACCCAAGAGTGCCCAGCCCGCATAAGGCGCCAGCCCGCATAAGGCAGGGCGTTTCCCATGTCACGATTCCCATTCTCGTTGCGCCATTATATGAATCACTGGCCAGAACATGCCGCCGCTTAGCTTAGCCATGATGCATCAAGTTACAGGCACAGACAAGGCGGGCCGCCGTGTCAGATGCCCTGCCTACCAGCGGTTCAGCCTTGCTCGTCTTTCCCACAGGTGCCAGATCGCCCGTGAGCGGTTGCTGGGTCAACGGTCGGGCGTAGCCGATTGCTTGCTAGGGCCAAGACGGCAGCAGCTCGCACCCGGCGACGATCAAGGCCACCGACCAAGGGGCCGCTAATGATAGCGGCGACGACGAGGCCGACTGACTTGGGCGCGTATTGGGCGCAACTAGTCGCCGTCAGCCATGAACAGCCGTAGTCAGCCGGAGAGCAAAAGACGGTGCCTCACCGTGTTTTCGCAGGTAAGGCGCCGTCCTTGCTGCCCAGAATTAGTGGGCGCAACTGGGTTCGAACCAGTGACCCCTCGCTTGTAAGGCGAAACCGGGATGAGAATTACACCAGGTCCCAAGACTTATGTATCTGCGTGAACTGCTAAAACAGTGCCCGGAGATCCCTGCGGATGCCTGCACGAGTATGCATGGTGGTTCCCGAAAGTGGTTCCCGGAGCGCCGCTCAGGATCGCGGCATCGGGAGCACATCAATCAACCCTGCGACACAAACCCCGCCGCCCAGGACCATTTCGATGCCATGGCCTCCTGCTCAGCGGCGACAGCTTGGTGGGCGGCAAAGGGGCAATCCTGTCCAGGCGCGGTAGCCGTCACGGATAGTGAGCACTCGTCAAGCGTCGCCGGAAATGCGCGGCTGCGAGACTCGGGCCGCACCCGGCGGGCCTTCACCAGCCACAGATCGGGGCCGCACCGAACCCGGCGATACCGTGGCGCGCTTATGCTGGAAACCCAGTCATGAACTCCACCCTGCGGAGGTCCCGGTGACCACATCCGGCGCAGACAGCTCGGCGGGCGCGCCAGCCCGGCCGCGCCTGTCGGCCGCTGAACTGCTGGCGGCTAAGAACACCAGGCCTATCCAGTCGCTCGACGACCTCGCGGCGGACATCTTCGAGTCCGACGAGGAACTCGAGGAATTCCTGGCCTACACCTACGCCGAGCGCCACCGCGACCTCGCCTGACCTTGCCGTGCAGCCAGTCATTCTCGACACCGACGTCGCCTCGTCACTACACCGGCGCAAGCTCACCGGGCCGCTGGCCACGCGCCTAATCGGCCGCGAACCACTCATTACCTTCATAACATTCGGTGAGCTGGCCAAGTGGGCCGAGATCCGCCGCTGGGGTGCCCACCGCCGTGAGGAACTGGCCACCTGGCTGTCCGGCATCCCCGTCCTGCCCGGCGATGAGGCCGTGGCCGCCATCTGGGGCCGCCTGTCCGCGGCAGCCAGCCGACGCGGGCGGCCCCGCCCGGTCAACGACATGTGGATCGCGGCCTGCTGCCTCACCTACGAGGTGCCGCTCGCCACGCTGAACCTCAAGGACTACGAGGACTTCATGGAGTATCACGGCCTGCCCATCCTCGGATCAGAATAACCTGTACCGCTTCAAAATGTAGTGACTGGGTCTGACCTGCGGGTTCGGCGGCTGGGTTACGCGGCCCGGTAGTACTCGTTGATCGCGCCGCCGAGCACCTTGCGGCGCTTCACCGGCCTGTCCAGCGGTACGACGACCTGCTCGTCCTGATCGGGTGGCTGCTGCTGGCGGGACTGGTGGGGCCGGTGCCCGTTATAGTGCTTTTCGTAGACCCGCAGTGCCGCCCGCAAATGGGCCTGGTTGTAGATGAGCATCCGATCCGTGCACTCAGCCCGTGCTGTCCGTACCCAGCGTTCGGCATAACAATTCGCCCGAGGCGCCAGCGGCGGTGACTTCACAATCCGCACACCCTCACTGGCGAAGATCTCATCGAAGGCGGCGGTGAACTTGGTGTCCCGGTCACGGATGAGGAACCGGAACGAGCGGATCCGATCGGCGAGGTCCATGACCAGGTTGCGTGCCTGCTGGGCGGTCCAGGTTCCGTCCGGGTGCGCGGTTACCCCGAGGACGTGCACCCGCCGGGTCGCGATCTCCATGACGAACAGCACGTACAGCCGCTTGAGGAAGATCGTGTCCACGGCGAAGAAATCACACGCCAGCAAGCCGTCGGCCTGCGCACGCAGGAACGTCCGCCAGGACGTGTCCATGCCGCGCGGAGCAGGGGAGTAGCGCCGGGACCGGAGAATCCGGCGAACGGTGGCCTGGCTGATGCGGTGGCCGAACCGGGTCAGCTCGCCGTGCACCCGACGATACCCCCACCTGGGATTCTCGGTCGCCAGCCGCAGGATCAGGTCGCGGATCTCCGCCGCGGTCGGCGGGCGGCCTGGCCGGTTCGGGTAGGTCCACTTGCGGGCGAGCAGGCGGCGGTGCCAGGCCAGCAACGTCCCCGGCGTGACCAGCCGGCCGCTGCGGAGTGCGGCGGGCAGCCGCCGGGCCAGGGCCGCCAGGACCGCGCGGTCGGCCCAGTCCAGCCTGGGCCCGGCCAGCTGACGGCGCAGCACCATCACCTCATGACGCAGCACGAGGATCTCCGCGTCCTTGGATGCCTGGCTCCGGCCGAGCAGGACCAGCCAGCCAGATACCCGGACCATGATCAGATACAGCAGACGGAAAGACACGAACCGCGATCCTGCCCCAACCCGAACGCCAAGCCAAATCGCAGCTCACAGACCTGCACTGAGTTCTGAAGCGCTACAGGTGGTTACTACGCCTTCAGTTGGGGGCGGGCCGAAAATTGGGTGAAGCGGTTCCGGCAACCCTGCCCCGGGGTCGCCCCGGGGTGCGTCGGGCCTGCCGTGGCCTGCGCACATGTCGGCCACGGCAGACCCGGCAGCGCGGCCTTCACCAAATTCGGAGGCCAGATCCCAGAATCAGTGAACGAGATCACCCGGCGGAAGAGCCCGCGCGAGCGCAGCGACGTAGTCACGTGCGCGCACAGCCCCAGACGTCAGGACCACAGCATGCCCGTCCCTGCCGAAACCGATGACGCAGCCCGGGCCCGGATGGGAGCGCGGCAGGATCAGGTCGTGCTTGCTGAAAGCGTCAACGAGGTCCGGCCACGGCGTCGTCCGGGCCCGCAGCATGGCGTGACTCACCCGGAGGCGCAGCGGTGCAGGCGCACTGGCCTGGCCCTTCCCGGCCGCCGCGTAGGGGCTGGTGATCACGAAGAACTTCCCGGCCGCGCTGGACCTCTGGATGATGCCAAGCTCGTCGTTCAGCGACCTGGTGACCTGGGGCAGCATGACAATACAGCGCACGGCCGGGATGAGGTGCTCGGCCTTCACGAACCAGTCCCTGTCGTCGGCATAGTACCGCAGGACCGGCCCCTCGGGCGGAAGTCGGTCGCGCGGGTTCCCGAGAGCGATCATCGGGCCGACCCAGCGGCTGAGCTCCGGGCCCAGGTAGCGCTCGAACGACAGGAACTCCTCGTCCGGATCCCTCCAGAGGAAGGCGAGCTGCCGCTCGGCCGGCTGACGGTCGTGCCGGACATCGCACTGGGAAAACGGCAGCCGGTCGTCCTTGAACGCACGGAGGTAGAGCACCGACTGCGCTAGCTGGCCGAAGTCCTCGATCTCGTCAGCCTGCGGTGCGGCCTGCCGCCGCGCCCTCCGTGACGCGGCGGCACCAGTGGATCCCAGGGTGCTGAACATCCGCAGGGCGTGGCCCGCGTGACCGGTCGCCAGCAGTGCCGCGGAGCCCGCGGCCTGCATCGCGGCCGACGAGCGTGCCACCGCCCGCCAGTGCACCGAGCTGTGGCGTCGGCCACCTGGTCGCGGTGCATGAGACTCGTCGCTCGACACGAATCCTCCGAGTCTGGGTTCTCGCCATCTGACAGACAGATCCTAGGCCGCCCGCCGGGCGTTGCATTGCATATCGGAGATTAACAGATATCGGAGATTAACAGATATCGGAGATTAACAGTTACTGTGTGTCGTTGTCCTTGGAAAGGAGGGGTTGGCAGGTGAGAGCCAGTGATGGCTTCGTTCGCGGTTTCTGGGATCTGGGATGGAGCCACCGAAGCCAGCCGGGAGTGGGCTGTGGCGCAGATTTCGGCGGTGCAGCACCCTCGCTTCTGCAGTCCTACAGGAGTCGGTGTTGACGAGCGAAGCCGGCAAACTCGGCGCCCGTACAGGGCAGCCTGAGTCCCGACGCCCGCAAGGCATCGAACCGAAGGCGGCGACGAGGGCCACCACCTCTGACGGATGCAGAATGACCCGATATGCGCCACCGGCAGCATCGAGCTCAGCGCCTAGCGGTCGTACATATCGGCGGCTAGGCGTGCGTTCTCTCTGAGCTTCTCCATCACTCAGTGTGATGCCACCTATCGGCTTAGCCCGATGCTGACTGTTGTCGACTCGGTGCGGCATGACTGGTCCGGAGGTCGCCGTCGGGCGAGGTGCCCGTCGATGCTGCGACGAACGGCCCGGCCGCCGCTGCCTAGATTCCGCCTGACCCGGTGCGCGCCCTATGCGGCAGAAGCGGGCAATCCCCATACCAGGCGATCATGCATAGTTATGCACTTCGGATCGCCCCGATCATCATGTCGATACGGAGGACTGCCAGGCCCGCGACACCATGGTGGATGCCAGCTGCGCGCGCTGAGCCGCCGATATTGCGCGTTGGCCGAAACGCAGCACCTGGGCTCTGTGCGTGCATAAACGATCATTATGTTGGTCAATATCGGTCAACGTCCAGCAGATTCGGCGATTCCGTATATTTGGCTTCCTCATAGCCGATGCCCAATAGTGACGACGAGCGGTACGGACGATGGGGTAAAGCTTGCAGTTAATTTAAGCCGAGACCCGGCCGTACTAAGCCCGGTTTCGCCCCGGTGCGTGCAAGTTACTTCTGTATGCCAACGGTGGCTCTGACTTTGTGATCGCAAGGGATAAATTGGATAGTCAGTGGCTCGGCTCCGGGCTCGTGGCTCGTAACAGGTAGTCCAGTTCGAGGGTGCTGGTCCGGATCAGCCTATGATGCTGGCTACATGCATTAGTGATGGCAGCACCGCCTGTGGGGTAGTAGGTTAAGTCTGTCGCCCACGAGAGGGCTGGCGTGAATGTGGTGACCTATGAGTCCGAGTTCACCCGTCCCGACCTGGCTGTTCCCTTGTTCCCGCTGCCCGGGTTCCCCTCGCTCATGCGGCGTCACCTGCTTGGACTGCGTGGTCCCAACTTCGCTGGTGCTTATCGCGTCACGCTCGCCGCCGCTTGGGCGGGTTTTGCTGTCGCTGCGGCAAGCCTCCTGGTATCACCCCCGTGGCAGGAGGTTGTCGTCTACTGCTCGGCGCTAATCGGCCTGTATGTGATCGCTAGGGCCTTGGCCTTGGTGGCCTTCGAGCGCCGCCAGCACACGTTTGAGCGGGAGTGGCTGGCGGCGCAGAGCGAGGTGCTCCGCGGGCATGCGTTCGAAGTGTTGCGGTTCACGGTCCAAGACCTCATCGACGAAGATCAAGGTGTGCGGCAAACCTATGACCTGACCCGCCCGGCCGATGTTCGCGACCTTTTCCGGCGGCAGGCCCGCGAGCGCAATTCGCCCTGGTGGTCCCGCGCGACAGTCGAACTCACCTATGTGTCGCGCGATGGCACTCTGGCGGTGGCAGAAGTGCATAGGGGACTGCCTGAACTTACCTTCTTGGAGGGGTGGGCGAGGCCGGGCCGGGCATGGGTACGGTTTCCCGGGGCGCGGTACTTGGGCCGTCCTAGAGGTGGGAGGCGCCCCGCACAACGGACGCACTGGGCGTTGTCCGGCCCGGTCGTGATCGCGGTCAGTGAGTCCGCCTATGGCGGGGCGGCCGGACCGGCCCAGGCGCCCAAAGCGCCTGCACAGAGTTCCGGGTTGGGTCCGGCAAGGTAACGTTGCAGTATATGGTGGCGGCGGCCAGCCACCGGGCACTTCCAGCAATTCGTCCGCGTGGGAGCGGGCCAGGTACCCCGTTGAACGGGTCAGGTACCCCGGCTGCGCAGTTGTATGGCGTGGCAGGCGCGCAGCGGGCCCAGGTGCATCGGGCACGCGGGGTCGGCCCGGTACCGCAGGTGCCACCTGGGCAGGTGCCCGCTGGCGGGGTGGCCGGGGGTGCGCACCGACACGGCGGCCGACAGGTCCAGCAGCTCCCCGGGCACCGCGCGGTCGGCCAGCCAGCGCACCCCGGTGTGCGGCTTAGGCACCGGCTGCGTGGCCGTGGTCAGGCAGGCGGCGCGAAGAACTCGAGGGCGATTCCGTCCGGGTCGCGGAAAGAGACACCAGAGCCGTAGTGGGCATCCTTGATTCCGCCGTGCACGATGCCAAGCTCGTCCAAGCGCGCAGCCCATGCGTGCAGCTCATCGCGGCCGCGGCAGGCGAACGCAACATGATCAAGGCCGGTACGCTGCTCGTCGAAGGCATCACCTGCGGCCTGAGGGTGGGTATGCAGGCCCAGTAGCTGCCCTCCGCCGAGCGCGAACACTGTGTGGTGAAAGCCCCCGGCCTGCT
>DATIYI010000042.1:0-47349 GCA_035517695.1 Streptosporangiaceae bacterium | reverse complement strand
CCAGACGCGACTCGACCGCTGACGGCGGTGCACGACCGGACGGACGCGGCGGTGGCGCCTGTCCCGGCCCCGGCGCAAGCGCGCCCTGTCAACCTCCTGCGGTCGCGCGACCGCAGGTAGGTTGTCATGACGCTCGCGCCGGGGCCGGGACAGGCACACCGCCGCCGCGTCCGTCCGGTCGTGCGCCGCCGTCAGCGGTCGAGTCGCTTCTGGCCCTGTCGGCGCAAACGGCGCCGCTGCGATGGATCGAGCATCAGATAACCCGCGACCGGGATGGCGATCGCCGCAGCGATGATCAACACTCCCACCCAGTCCGGGAGGAACAGCATGGCAAGGAAGCCGAGCACTATCCCGCCAATGACGAACTTCATCCGGTTCGACATATCCGCCACCCTTTCGTTCGGCGGGAGCACGTCTCCGCCGCTACTACCATCCAGTGTGCGCGATCCGGCCCGCATAAAGTCCGTTCCACGCCCAACCGTGCCCGGGGCGCCGCAGCGAGGGGATTCCCGCGGGTCGCCCGGCCGGGACAGCACCGGCAAAGCAGGGTCAAAGACCGGTCAGGAGCCGTGCACGGCCACTTCGTAGACGTCGGCCTGGAACGTCCCGTCGCCGTCGGGTGGCAGCTTGGTGAACCAGACGAGCACGTACCGGCCCCGGTACGCGGCAGCCGGACGGAGGGTAATCTGGCCGCCGGCATCCCTGGCTCTCGCCGCCACCCCCATGTCGCCGAGCGCTTGCGTGCTGTCACCGATCCTGAGCTGAACGTCGGCGCCGGGGACCGAGCCGAGCAGAACCCTGACGTTAGTGATCGTTACCGAGTGTCCCATATCCACTACCAGGCCCGTGCCTGGCTTGAGGTTCCCGAAGAGCGGCGTGGTGTACCAGTCGGTGTGCCAGGCGGTGCTGTCGTTCCCGTCGATCGCCCAGGGTGCGAGTTCGTCGTTCTCGTTCTCGCCGCTCCCGTACGGGTCGAACGCCTCGGCGCTGGCCGGTTCGAGCAGGCGGCCTGGCGGCCGGTGTGGCCGCGACGCGGGCTGTTGGGTGTGGGCGACGGAGCGGACGATGTCCGGGGCGTGCGCAGCTCCCAGGAGGCTGATGCCGATGATCGCGGAGTCGAGGAAGAAGAGCGCGCCCACCACCCCGCCAGCAGCCAGCGTCCGCACCCGGCGGCGCCGCCGCGGCCGCGTCGGATGGCCGACCGCGGCAGCTTCGAGGCCGCCTGCGCGTTCCGCGGCACCGGTGCCATCCATGCTGTCGACGAACTTCGCGCCGGGCGGCACGGCACTGGCAGGCGGGCGCGACTCGTAGCGCAGCGCGCCGGTGAGCAATTCTGCGAGCTGGCCAGGGCTGGTGATCGGTACCGGATCGCGCGGCAGCGGCGCGAAAAGCGCACGGCAGGTGATCTCGTCAATCCGGGCCGGTACCCCGGCCCGGACCTGGCGAGGGCGGTACGGACGCCCGTCACGGCGCGGCGCTGAAGGCAGCGCGGTCTGCTGCGATCCAGGCCAGCATGCGGTGAGCGCGGCGTACAGCAACTGGCCGAGCGCGCGCGTGTCGGCAAGCGCCGCTGCTGCCGCCGCCATTTCCTGCGTGGTCTTTGCCGACACGGCATTCGGCGGTGCCGGACCGGCCACGGCGGCGTCAAACTCAGCACTGCCGTCCCCAGCCACATCCGCCCGAGCGGTGCCTGACACAGCCGTGCCTGACACAGCCGTGCCTGCCAGCGCCGCGTCGATACCGAGACCAAGGATCTTCACTCCTGTGTCGCGGCTCCACACCACCGACCGGGGGGTAAGGCGCAGATGCGCGATCCCCGCTGCGTGCGCGGCGGCGAGCGCGCTGGCAACCTCAGCGACGATGCTGGTGACCCACCCGACGTCAAGCAGGCCGAGCAGGAGCAGGTCTTCGAGGTCCTCCCCATCCGGCCACTCGGTGACGATGTACGCGCCATCGGCGGCGACATGAGCGTCGAAGACACGCGCCAGCCGGTGGTCAGGCACCCGGCAAGCAGCGCGCGCGGCCGCGACCACATCGGCTGCCCGCGCGAATCCCGGCCCGAAGGTGCGAACCGTCACCGGGCGCCCGAGCACGTCATCGAAGGCCCGCCACAACGTCGATTGCCCGCTCTCGCTTATCCGGTCCTCGAGGTGATACCGGTCGGCGATCCTGGCAGCCCGCACCGCCGCCCTGGTGTCTGCTACGGGCCCCGCGCCGCCGCGCCTGGCCCCCACAGTTCCGCCGCGCTGACCCCTGTCGTGCCCGTAAGCGTCGCCCCTGGTTGCCATGACCAGCCTCCGTATGGCGATGCCACCACCTACCCGCCTATACCCAAAAAAAGCTCCTTGGGTACAGCGGAAAGGCCGCTTGTCCCGCAATCTGATGGTATGCTGCCGCGCCGGAGCCGTCAGGTATGGCCACATCACCAATTGGCAAATTCGCGGGTGCGCCCATCCGGGCACACGCTCAGTGAGGACGCGCAGGTGGCGCACTACGCGCAGGTGGCGCACGGGGCACAAGGGCGCGCGGATGGCGACGTGGCGTGCGGATGGCGACGTGGCGCGGGTGGCGACGTGGCGCGCGGATAGCGAAGTGGCGCGTGGATAGCGAAGTGGCGCGGGTGGCGCCGTGGCGCGGGTGGCGCCGTGGCGCGCGGATAGCGAAGTGGCGCGCGGATAGCGAAGTGGCGCGCGGTGGTCTATCCGGCGGCGCTGCCGACCGTAATGCCCCTGCGGCGGCGGATTCCGCGGTCGGCCACACCGAACAATGAATCCACGACCATCCCGATCACGATGATGACGATCATGATCGCGATCACGGCCTGTGCGGAGCTGCTGTTCTGGTCATTTTCGAGCAGCACGCCGATGGATGGCTCGTGCGCGATGAGGACGAGCAGCTCACCTGCCATCAGGCTGCGCCAGGCGAACGCCCAGCCTTGCTTGAGCCCACCGACGAAGGCGGGCAGCGAGGCCGGCACGATCACGTGCCGGTACAGGGCCAGGCCGCGGAGGCCGAGAACTTTACCCGCCCGCAGCAGCAGCGGAGGCGTGTAGTCAACCCCAGAGATCAGGCCGTTCGCGATGGATGGCGCGGCCCCGAGCACCACGACGAAGAAGATCGCGGTTTCGTTGGGCTGGAAAACCAGGATCGCGAGCGGGAACCACGCGATTGACGGCATTGTCTGGACACCGGTGATCAGCGAGCCGATGGCAGCCCGTAGCACGCGGAACCGCGACACGGCCAAGCCAATCGCCGATCCGATCACCACGGCAAAGGCGAAGCCAGTCACGGCGCGGCGCATCGTAATGGCGATGGCCTTCCACAGCACAGCGTGGTGCGCCTCATCCCACAGCTCACCGAACGCCGCGCGCGGGCCTGGCAGCACGTACGTCGGCCGCCAGCCTGACCATACGACGATCTGCCAGACCGCGATCACCAGGCCGAGCGCGAGCAGCTTCGGCCACGTCGCAGACCACACGCGGGCGGCGCGGCCCGCGCCTGGACCCGCGGCTCTGGCTCCCTGGAGGACGTCAAGCCCGGCGAGCGTGTCAACCGCCATGACGCGTTACCTCCTCACGCAGCCGTTCGGTAATCTTTGCGGCCAGCCCGGATACCTCGGGCGAATCGATCAGGCGCGGGCGCGGTGCGTCGACCGGGTATTCCTCGATCACCGTGCCCGGGCGGCTGCTCAGCAGCACCACTTTGTCGCCCAGCCGCACCGCCTCACGCACGTTATGGGTGACGAAAAGCACGGTCAGGCCCCGCTCCAGCCAGATCCGCTCGAGCTCGTCGTGCAAGAGGTCACGGGTCATCGCGTCGAGCGCGCCGAAGGGCTCATCCATAGCGAGCACGTCCACGTCCTGGGCGAGCGCACGGGCGAGGGCCACCCGCTGCCGCATTCCGCCGGACAGCTCGTGCGGCCGCTTCCCGCCGAGCCCAGCCAGGTGAACGGCCGCCAGTAGCTCGTCGGCGCGCTCGCGCCGCTGCTTGGCCGGCATCGAGCCACCGCGCAGGCCGAGCTCGACGTTGCGGCCCGCGGTGAGCCATGGAAACAGCGCGGGCTCCTGGAACATCAAGGTGCTGCGCCCGGCCACCTCGACCGTGCCCGCTGACGCCTCATCGAGACCGGTGACGATGGACAGCAAGGTGCTCTTGCCACAGCCGGAGGCGCCGAGCAGGCAGACGAACTGGCCACGGGCAGCGCTCAGGGAGACCCGGTCCAGCGCGAGCAGGGCCCCGCTGCCCCGCCCGTACACCTTCGACATGTCACGAAGCCGGACCGCGCTGTCGTCCGGCGCGATCCGCGCGGCCGATTTGTCGCGTTGCCCTGTCACCGCGGCGCGCGGTCCGGCGATGCTCATGACGACGGCACCGCAGGCTCGCCAGCCGCGGCCAGCACCTTATTGAGCGGCGCGAGGACGAATATCCCGCTGAGGTTGACCGGCTGGAGCAGCCCGACCTTCTCCGCGTGCTGCGCGCCGGCCAGCAGCGACGAGGCGATCGGGTCGTTGGTAAAGGTGATCTCCTTGAACGCGGCACTGATCACCTTGGCGCTGAGGCCCTTGCCGGTGAGCGCGGCCAGCTCCGCGTTGGCAGCCGTCTGCGCACCAGCGGGGTCCTTGCTGATGTAAGCGTTCGCGTCGACCTGGCCCTGCAGCAGCTTCGCGACGACGGCAGCATGCTGCTGCAGGAAGGCCGTCCGCACGACGAGCAGGGTGGTGGCGAACTGCCCGTTCGGCCAC
Organism: Streptosporangiaceae bacterium; assembly: GCA_035517695.1. Classification (GTDB taxonomy): domain Bacteria; phylum Actinomycetota; class Actinomycetes; order Streptosporangiales; family Streptosporangiaceae; genus DATFVJ01. The sequence continues at coordinate 42,607 of DATIYI010000042.1, read as the reverse complement.
AGGCTGCGCTCGTCGACCAGCTTGGCCCCTCCGGCCTGCACCAGTTCGGTCGCGTACGGCTCGGGCAGCCAGCCGCCGTCGATCTGGCCCGACTTGAACTCCTGCACGGTGATCGAGTTCGTCTGCGGCTTGATGTGCACGTCGCCGCCGCCCTGTGTGTCCGTCTTCAGCCCGTGCTGCAGCAGGTAGTACCGCAGCGCTACGTCCTGGGTGTTGCCGAGCTGCGGCGTGGCGAGGGTCTTGCCCTTGAGGTCCGCCACCGACGTGATGCCCTTCTTGACCACAAGCGAAGCGCCGCCTGAGGCCGCACCCGAGATGATCCGGATCGCCTGGCCCTGTGACTTCTGCCAGGCATTGATCGCCGGGCCTGGGCCGATGTAAGCCGCGTCGAGTGCGCCCGAGAACAGGGCCGTCACCTCGTCGGGCCCCGCGTTATAGGTCTCGGTCTTCAGCGTGACCCCGGGGCCGAGGTCCTTGGCGAAGATGCCGTTGTGTACCCCGACGAGCGCGGTGGCATGAGTGATATTCGTCAGGTAACCGAGGTGAAGCGTTATCGGGCTGCTACCGCTTCCGCTAGCGGACGACGAGGAGCCGCATGCTGCGATGACACTCGCGGCGGCGAGGGCTGCCGCGACAATACCCAGGGCCTTCACGGCTCTTTTCTTGGCCGCTCTAGGGGCGGGAGAGGTCCGCATTCAGTGGACTCCCTTCATTCCCGATCAAATGAGTCGCCAACGTAGATTACACCACGCCGCGCGGAGGGGCTCCAGCCAACTACGGCATGTCTAGACCAATGGGGACAACTGTCTGGCTTGAGGGGTAGCGGACCCGCTGGGCCTTCGGCCGGCTCGTTGACAGCACACCCGCAGGAAGGAAGCGTGGGCACCGACGCCAGCGGCAGGATCGAAGCAGCCATCCCGAACCGGCGGCAAAGTGATCGTAGGAGGGCTCAGGCATGCTCTATGCGTTTGGCTTCGAGCGGATCGGCGTCGTGGTGAGCGACCTGTACTTTGTCGATCCGAATCCAAGCAAGGGCCAGGAGGGCGCCGAGCGCGGCGTCCGGCTCGAAGTCCGGATGCTCGACCGTGGTGAGCTTAAGGGCTCGATCTACTCGGCGCAGCCGATCGAGGTCGGCCGGCCGATCTGGCGGGTTGACCTGCTCGAATCGGTGGCCGGCCCACCAGGCAGCTTCGACAGGACCCACCATCACCCGGCCTTCCGCGGCTGGGAGCCCGGCAGCCGGGTGTTCGTCGAGGAACTGACGGCGAATCCGCTCGGGTGGCTCGGCGCTCAGCTCGCCGACCTCGAAGGAATTCTCAAGCAGGCCGGCCTTCCCGCCGACGAGACGGCAGCCGCGGACGCCGCGAGCCTCCGGGACGCCGCTCCGGAGATCGTCGGTGCGACGGAGCGGCTGCTCGGGAAGGTGCGGGCCGGCGAGTTCGGCAGGCCGCCAGCCGGCGAGCCGCTCACCAACGCGCGCGTCGGCTGGCTGTAGGGGCCTGTCCCTGCCCCCACAGCTCCCTGCCCCCACAGCAAGCCCCGCAGCATCCGACGACAGGCCATCGCTGGTCGAACCCCAGCAATGCGCCACGGCTTCGGCATGGACGCAGCCCCGCGCGGCCGTTATGGATCAGTTCCTGCGTCCGCGACCTGCGCCATTCACCCTCGCTGAGCCGTAAGCAGCTGAGCCTTGAGCAGCAGCACGCCTAGGATCGCGGCGGCACGACAATTGCACGCTTGAGGATCTTGCCGGTGTCACCGTGCGGCAGTTCGGGCACTATCCAGACGGAGCGCGGGTACTTGTACGCGGCAAGCTGGTTCTTCACGTGTTCGCGCAGCTCGTCTGGGGTCGCGGACGCACCGGGCTTGAGCACCACCACCGCGGCGACCTCCTCGCCGAGCATGTCGTCGGTGATGCCGATCACCGCTGCCTCCGCGACGGCCGGGTGCTCGTAGAGGACCTCCTCGACCTCGCGCGGGTAAACGTTGAACCCGCCGCGCAGGATCATGTCCTTCTTGCGGTCGACGATCGAGAAATAGCCCTCCGCGTCCTCGCAGCCGAGGTCACCGGTGCGGAACCAGCCGCCGACTAGCGCGTCGGCGGTTTCGTTCGGACGCTGCCAGTAACCCTTCATAACGTTGTCGCCCCGGATCGCGATCTCACCCACCTCGCCCTGCGGCACCGGCTTGCCGTCATTGTCCTGGACCCGCATCTCGACGCCGGAGATCGCCTGGCCGATGGTGCCCGGCTTGCGAGCGCGGTCCGGGTGGTTGAAGGAGGCCACCGGCGAGGTCTCCGACAGGCCGTACCCCTCGAGGATCATGCAGTCGAACGCCTTCTCGAAGGCGCGCAGCAGTTCGACCGGCATTGCTGCGCCGCCGGAGACGCATAGCCGCAGGCTGGCCACGTCACCCGCGCTGCCCCCCGCGTAGTGCAGGATCGCCGCGTACATCGTGGGTACGCCTGGCAGGATGGTCACCTGGTCGCGTTTGATGATCTCCAGCGCATGGACCGGCTCGAAACGCGTGATCAGAGTCAGGCACGCACCGGCGGCGATCGCGCAGCTCATTGCGATGGTCTGCCCGTAGGAGTGGAAGAGGGGCAGCGCGCCGAACATCACGTCATCGGGCTGCAGGTACAGCAGAGTGTCGCTGGTGACCTCGACGTTGGTCTCCAGGTTGCGGTGGGTGAGTTCGGCGCCCTTGGGCTGACCTGTCGTGCCCGAGGTGTAGATGATGACCGCGACGTCGGAGGGCTCCTTGTCGGCGAACGCGATCACGGGCTCGCGGCCGCGAAGTGTCGCGGCCAATGCGTCTGTCTCGACGCTGACAAAATCGGTTCCGGCGCGCTTGGCGCCCTCGCCGGCCTCTTCGGCGATCCCATGCCATGCGAGCGCTAGCGACGCCTGCGAGTCGTTTAGGTAGTACTCGACCTCGCGGGCCTTGAGCAGCGGGTTCATCGGGACGACGATGGCGCCGGCGCGCAGGAGCCCGTAGTAAAGGATCACGAACTCGGGCACGTTCGGGAGCATGAGGCCGACCCGATCGCCTTGCGCGATCCCGCGGCCAAGCAACCAGGACGCTGCCCTGGCGGTCTTGTCGTCCAGTTCACGGTAGGTCAGCACCTGCTCGTCCAGCCGCACTGCGATCCGGTCTGGGTAACGTGCCGCGGTCTGCTCGAGATTTATGGCCAGATTCGTCATCGGGGCCCTCCCTGTGCCGTGGTCACGCTCACGGGCGGGAGCTTGGCCTGTCGGCTGTTAGTTCCAGTGCGTCAGCCAGTCGGCTGATAATTGCCATTTCCCTCACTTTGCGCAGGTCCGCGCGATGTGGTCAACGGGCCTATGGTCCCGTCAAGGTCCTTTAGGGCGTACTCTCATGGATCTTTGGCGCCTGCCGTTTGGCCAGGGGCGTCCGCCAGGCGCCGCTGGCCAAACGGCAGGCCCCCTGATGGGGCAGGGAGCGCTGCTGCCCGGTGCGCTGCCAGCGCCGGGTGCGGTGCGGCTCCACCGGTCCGCTGCCGGCCCGGGTGCCCGGCGCGGGTGCACCGTGGCTGCCAGCCACTGTGCCGCGCGGACCCCACGCGTGAGAGCATCAGATAGGAATGAAATCGGGGACAACGATGGGAAAGCGGATGACGAGCCGGCCGCGGGTCCTGCGGCGGCGGGCCGTGGCCACTGTTGCCGCGTGCGCGCTGGCCGCCGCCGTGTCGGGCTGCACCGCCAGGGCCGGCGTTACCGCCGCCCCCACACTGGCGGTCACCAGCGCATACGTTCCGCTTCCCGCCGCCGCGTCACCCCACACGACCGTCGCGTTCCTCGACATCCGCAACGACGGCGCACCCGACCGCCTGGTGGCGGCGCGCACAAGCGTCGGCGGCAGGGTGGCCTTCCGCGCGCCCACAGGCCAGGGCGTGACGATGAAGACCGTGACGGCGATAAGCATTCCTGCGGCGACCACAGTGCGGCTGCTGCCGAATGACGCGCATCTGGTCATCACCGGCGCGGGGCACATGCAGGGCGGCAAGGACATCACGCTCGTCCTCACCTTCGCCCGATTCGGGAAAGTACCGGTAACGGCGCAGGTGACCGACCCGCAGAGCGGCGGAAGCAGTTACTTCACCAACTGAAGCGCCGCTACCGGGCCCAGGGCCCGCGGCGTTGAAGGCTGTTCAATTCCATGATCCGAGCGGGGTTCGCAGCGCCGACGGGAGCCGGGCTGCGCCGCTGGGCCTGGGCGGCCGCTCCCGGATCTCACTGGGCTGGCGCGTGCGGCACAGTTCGACGCGCCCTTCTGACGTCGGGCTTAGACGGGCTCAGACGACCTCATACGGGCTTGGGCGAGCTTGGGCGCCTTAGTCCCGTGCCCGGTATGAGGCCCCGCTGATATTAGGCATTCGCCCGATGCGCCCGCTGGGGCCTTAGCACGAATGTGGACGGTGTCAGGGCTGAACTAGCCGGCCAAGAGTCACGGAGGACACCATGCACCCCGAGTTTATCCGCGCCATGGCGGCGCAGCAGATCGACGGGTGGGTAGCTGCGGCCGAGGCCGATCGGCAGACCAAGCAGAGCCGGGCGAGCCGCTTGCGCCGGCCGCTCAGCCGAGTGCGGCGCCGACGGCGCGCTCTAGGCCCGCGGATCGCGGCGCCCGTGGCTCAAACCGGACAGGCATCTCCACCCCGGCCGCCGCGTCCGCCGGGTCACCGCCGGGCGCCCGCGTCTGACCGGGTGGCGACGAGATAAACCGGATGCGAGGGGACGGGTGCGCACCGCAAGATGGAACATGGCCTGGGTTACGACGGACGATCTAACCGAGTACCTCGCCGCCGCAGGTGCATTTCTCAGATCACGGCCGGTGGAGAACACTGTGGCGCTGACCGTGCTCGAAGTTCTGCGGGCCCGCGGCGACGCAGCGTTCGGCGACGCCGGCCCGCTGTACGGCTGGTGGCCGGAGGCCGACGGCATCAGCGGCGCGTTCCTAGTGACTCCGCCCTACCCTGTCGCGCTCAGCTCGACGCCGCCGGAGTCCGTCGAGCCGCTCGCAGAGATGCTTGCCAGCGCCGGCACGCCGGTCGCCGGTCTCAGCGCAGAGCCGGCCACAGCACAGGCTTTCGCGGCTGCATGGCGGCAGCGCACGGGGACGACCCCCGAGACGTCGATGCGCCAGCGCCTGTTCAGCCTGGGTGAACTCGTACCGCCCGCCCCGGCCCCGTGCGGCCGCGCACGCGCTGCCCAGACCGCTGATCGCGACCTGGTCGTGGCGTGGTTCGCGGCATTCGCCAGCGAGGCGGGCGCCCGGGATAGCGATCACCACAACGCGGTCGACGACCGCCTCAGTTACGGCGGCCTGACCCTCTGGGAGGACGAGGGGCAGCCTGTCTCCCTGGCAGGGCTCACCCGGCAGGTAGCGGGCATGACCCGGGTTGGGCCCGTCTACACTCCGCCGCAGCACCGCCGCCACGGCTACGGGGCGGGCGTAACGGCTGCGGTCAGCCGCCGGGCGTTGCAAGCTGGCGCGGCGGAGGTGGTCCTGTTCACCGACCTGGCCAACCCCACAAGCAACGCCCTCTACCTGCGGCTCGGCTACCGCCCGGTGCAGGACAGGGTCGAGCTCGCTTTTGCGGCGTGATGCCGGAAATTGTCCTGGCCCGGATCGGCGGATTCTGATCTAGCGGTGAGCGGGCCGCTACAGCGGTGCGGCCGCGGTCATGGCGTGGGCCGGGCCACACGATGGCGGATCGGGTCGAGTTCAAATGCGGGTTTTGGCACACGTGTGGCCCGTTGGGCGCCAGTTATATCTGGCACCCAACGGGCCATCGATCATCGATGCCACAGCTTGCCTTCGCTCAGTCATCGCCTCAGGCGCGCAGACCCTGGCCGGGTGTTGTCAGAGCGAGGCGGCGGCGCGTGCCGCGGCCGGTGTCGACGCGGCGAGGGCCGCCCGGGCGGCGGCCTGGCACTCGGCCAGCGTGCGATCTGCCAGGGCGAGGCGAACATCGGCGATGCTCGGCGACGCCATCGACAGGCTGGTCACGGCGAGACCGGTGAGCACAACCGCGAGCAGTGGGTCGCTTGCCGCCTCGCCGCAGACGCTTACGGGCTTTCCCGCTGCCCTGCCCGCCGCAGCCGTCATCGCGATGAGCTGCAACAGCGCCGGCTGCCATGGGTCGAGCAGCGGAGCAAGCGCACCGGCCTGCCGGTCAGCGGCGAATGTGTACTGGCTCAGGTCGTTGGTGCCGATCGAGACGAAATCGACCTGCGCGATGATCTGCTCCGCGCAAAGCGCGGCCGCCGGGACTTCGATCATCACCCCGGCGGTGGGTAGCCCGTGGCCGCGCACCCGATCCGCGAACGCCGCTGCTTCCGACGGGATCGACACCATCGGTGCCATCACCCAGACATCGGCACCGGTGTCCTTGGCCGCACGTGCCAGCGCCTCGAGTTGCGTGTCGAACAAGTCGGGAAGCAGCCCGTCGAGCCGCAAACCGCGGACACCGAGAGCCGGATTCGGCTCCGCGTGCTGCGTCGCGAACGCCAGCGGTTTGTCCGCGCCCGCATCAAGCGTGCGCACGACCACCTTGTGTCCCTGCAGGCGGGCCAGGATCTCGGTGTATGTGGCCCGCTGCTCGTCGCCGGTGGGCGCGTCCCGGCGGCCGAGGAACAGGAACTCGGTGCGGAGCAGCCCGATGCCATCGGCGTTAGCGGCGAGGATGCCCGGCACGTCGGCCGGCCCGCCGACGTTGGCGAGCAGTTTCACTGGGTGGCCGTCCTTGGTCCGGCCCGGCCCACGTGTGACGGCGAGGCGGGCGGCCCGCTCAGCGCTTCGCCTGGCCGACCGTTCGATTTCTGCCGAGGTCGGGTCGACCAGGACTTGGCCGGTGGAGCCGTCGACGGCGACAACCGTGCCGTCGACGACTGACAAAGCTCCCGCGCACGAGACGATGGCCGGGATCCCGAGCGTCTTCGCCAGGATCGCTGTGTGGCTCGTCGGGCCACCGCCTTCCGTGACGATCGCGATGACGATCGCCGGATCGAGCGTGGCAGTGTCCGCGGGCGCAAGGTCGTCGGCCAGGAGCACGAACGGGTGACCCGGCGACGGGACACCTGGCATCGGCTCGCCGAGGAGGAGCGCGACCGCACGGTTCGTTATGTCGTCGAGATCGGCGGCGCGTTCGGCAAGGTAGCCGCCGGCCGACTGGAGCATCGCCCGGTACGAGGCGAGCGCCTCGCTGACCGCCCATGGTGCGGGCCGGCCGTCCCGCACCATGTCCCGCACCTGGGCGACGAGTGCGGGATCACCGGCCATCATCGCCTCGGCCACGAGCACGTCGGCGGCCTGGCCGCCGACGTCGGCCGCACGGCCCTGGAAGAACTCGCCCACTGCCTCGAGCGCGGCGACGGCGCGGTGTGCTTCCGCCTCGGTGTCAGAAACGGTGTACTCGGCGGGGGGCAGCGTCGGCGGGGTGCCGAGGCGGGCGGCCGGGCCGGTCGCCGATCCGGCGCTCACGCCGAGGCCGCGCAGGTCAGTGCTCATGGCATTCATCCCTCTTGGTCGTGGTTGACTGCGACGATGGCCGCGAGCTCGTCGAGCACTGCCTGTGCGCCTTCGCCCTCGGCGGACAGCACCACGGTTTCGCCGCCGCGGGCGTCGAGGCCGATGACCGACAAGATCGACCGTGCGTCGACCGGGTCGCCGCCGTTCTTTGCTATGGCGACCCGAACAGGAGCCTTGGTTGCGGCCTGAACGAACAGCGACGCGGGGCGGGCGTGCAACCCGACGGAGGATCCGACGACAACGCGACGCTCAGCCATCACGCACCCACCGCTACCGGCTCGGAGGTCGCATTGGTCGCGTCGGCCCGGGTGCCAGTTGGCTCGGCCGGTTCGGTTCTTCGCAACGACTTGAGCACGATCACGCAGACGGCGCTGACAACGACCCCGGCCGCGATGGCAACGAGGTACAGCAGGGGCCTGCCGATCAGGCCGATGACCCAGATTCCACCGTGCGGGGCAAGTGAGGTCACACCGAACGCCATCGACAGCGCGCCCGCCGCGGCGCTGCCCGCCATCATTGACGGGATGACCCGCAGCGGGTCGGCCGCAGCGAATGGGATAGCGCCCTCGGTGATGAACGAAAGGCCGAGCAACCAGGCCGCCTCGCCGGCGGTGCGCTCGGCAGGAGTGAACAACCGCTTGCGCACTACGCAGGCCAGCGCGAGGGCGATCGGCGGCGTCATGCCTGCCACCATCACAGCGGCCATCACCTTGGTATTGCCGCTAGCGAGCCCGGCCAGCCCGAACGTGTAGGCGACCTTGTTGACCGGCCCACCCAAGTCGAACGCCATCATCGCGCCGAGGAGCAGGCCGAGCACGGCCGCGTTCGCGCCGGACAAGCCGTGCAGCCAGTTGGTCATCGCGGTCGTCGCGGCGGCGACAGGCCGAGCGACGACGACGGCCATGATGACCCCGACGAAAGCCGTGGACAGCAACGGGATGACCACGACGGGCATGATGCCGGCGAACGCGCGCGGAACCCGTACCCGCTTCACCGCCAATACCGCGGTGCCCGCGAGCAGGCCGCCAATGAGCCCGCCGAGGAATCCCGCGCCTGTCGCGGTCGCGATCAGGCCGGCGACGAAGCCTGGCACTAGGCCCATCCGGTCGGCCATCGCGTAGGCGATGAACCCCGAGAGCACCGGGACCAGCATGAAGAACGCGACCTTGCCGATCAGGAACAGCAGCCCGGCGTAACCGGCGGCGTGCAGGACCGCGCTCACATCGAAGCTCTCGATGCCGGTGATGACAGGGTGGTAGGTGTGGCCGTGGAACGTGCCGCCGAAGACCTTGCTGGCCACCTGCGGCCCGCCCCAGATAAAGGAGATGGCGATGAGGATGCCGCCCGCGGCGACGAACGGGATCATGTAGCTGACCCCTGTCATCAGCCACTGGCGAAGCCTGGTGCCGAAGTGAGCGTCCTTGTCGACCTTGGTCGTCAGCCCCGCGAGCACGTCGCGGTGCGCGCCGGCGGGGCGTGCGGTGGCGGAGTGCGGCGCGGCGGCCGGCGTGGCGGCGGCCTCTGGCGAGCCGGCTTCGGCCGCGTGCACGGCCTCCTCGATCAGCTCCGGGCCGGCGTTGATAGCCCGCTTGACCGGAGCGGTGACGAGCGCCTTGCCGATGAACCGCTCGCGGCCTCGCACTTCTACGTCGGCGGCGAAGATGACGGCATCGGCGGCGGCGATGACGTCGGCGGGGACAGGGTCAGCGCCGCCTGCGCCCTGTGTTTCCACCGTTATGGTGTGACCGGCGGCCTTGGCGGCCTGCTCGAGTGACTCGGCGGCCATGTAGGTGTGCGCGATGCCGGTGGGGCACGAAGTTACGGCGACGAGTTTCACTGGCCCAGCACCTCCTTCGTGACGACGTCCACGACGGCCTTTGCGTCAGGAGCGGCAGCGAGTGCCTCGCGGAACGAGGCGTGGACAAGGCGGCGGGCGAGCGCCGCGAGAATGGTCATGTGCTCGGAGTCGCCGCCGTCGGGCGCGGCGATGAGGAAGATGAGGTGCGCGGGACCGTCGGGCGCACCGAAATCCACGCCGGCCTCGCTGCGCGCGAAGGCGAGCGTCGGCTGGGTGACGAACGCCGACCGGGCGTGCGGAATGCCGATGCCGCCCTCAATCCCTGTGGGCATCTGTTCCTCGCGCTGGCGCACATCGGCGAGGAAGCCATCAAGTTCGGTGACCCTTCCTTGCTTGACGAGCCGCAATGCGAGCTCGCGGGTGGCGCTGCGCCGGTCGGCCGCGTCGAGGTCAAGATCGACGAGCTCTGGCGTGATGATCGAGTTGGTCATGGCTGCTCCTTAACGGGGTGGGGGGCGAGGTCCCTGGCGGACAAGTCGGTGAGCCGGATCCCGGTGTGCACGATGTCGTGCGGCCCCGGCATACGCGAGCCGGGAAGTGCGGTGGCGGCGCTGCCCCATGCGACGGCTTTAGACAACGCATCTGGGCCGCCGGCGGCGGTGGCGAGGTAGCCGGCGAGCAGCGCATCGCCCGCCCCGACGGTGCTGCGCGGCTGGATGACAGGTGCGGTGGCGTGCCAGCAACCCTCGGGGCCGACAAGCACGGCGCCGCCCGCGCCGAGGCTGGTGAGCACGGTCTGCACGCCGCGGGCGGTCAGCGTTCTCGCGGCATCGACGACATCGGCGATCGTGTCGATGCTGCGTCCGGCGAGTTCGGCGAGTTCTTCCCTGTTGGGCTTGATCAGGTGGGGCCGTGCGGTGATGGCCTTCGCCAGCGGCGGGCCCGAGCTGTCGACGGCGACGCGCGGGCCGTTACCCCTGATTCGCCGGACGAGGCCCGCGTACCAGTCGGCCGGAGCGCCAGGCGAAAGGCTGCCGCAAAGCACGACCCAGTCAGCGCGGGCTGCCACGTCCACGAGGGTGCCGGCCAGTTCGTCGAGCTCCGGAGGAGTCAGGCGCGGGCCGGGCTCGTTGAGCTTGGTGGTGGTGCCGTCGGTTTCGACCACGGTGACATTCGCCCGGATGGAGCCGGCTATGCGGACGGTGAGCAGGTCGGGGTCCGAGCCGGTGAGCAACGCCTCCAGCTGCGCGCCCTCCGCGCCGCCGCTTGGCAGCACGGCGGTGGCCTTGAAGCCATGGGCGGCGAGGGCGAGAGCGACGTTGACGCCCTTGCCGCCCGCGTCGACGCGGCTGGCGCGCGCGCGGATCACCGTGCCGCGGCGGAGCCTCGCGACCTCGATGGTGCGGTCGACGCTCGGGTTTGCGGTAAGGGTAACGATCACGCGCGCACCACCGTCAGGCCGTGAGCTTCGAAGTCGGCAACGAGATCGTCGTCCGCATCGCTGTCGGTGACAAGGGTGTCGACGTCGGTGAGCTCGCCGAATCGGGCGAAGTAGTCGGCACCGAGCTTGCTGTGGTCGGCGACGACAACGGCCCGCCGCGCCGCCCGGATCATCGCGCGTTTGGCGGTTGCCTCGGCTTGGTCGGGCGTGGTCAGGCCGTGGGCGACGGAGACGCCGTTAGCGCCTATGAAGGCGATGTCGACGCGGATGCTGCTGAGCGCGCTGGTCGCCCAGTCACCGACGCCGGCCAGGGTGCGGGAGCGCACCCGCCCGCCGGTCGCGAGGACCCGCAGGTTAGGACGGACCGACAGGGTGAGGGCGATCGGGAGGGAGTTGGTGACCACTGTCAGCTCGCGGTCGAGCGGCATTTCCTCGGCGATCCGCGCGGTGGTCGTGCCCGAGTCGAGCAGGATCGCCCCTTCCTGGGGGAGGTCAGTCAGGACAGCCTTGGCAATCCGCTCCTTTTCCTCCTGGTATCGCTCGGCGCGCTGGCCGACCGCTGGCTCGAAGCCGAGGCGCTCCACCGGGATTGCGCCCCCGTGCACGCGGCGCAGCAGGCCTTGCCGCTCGAGTGAGCTCAAGTCCCTGCGTACCGTCTCCGGCGTCACCTCGAGCTCGGCCGCCAAGTTCGTTACGTCCACCCGCCCGTGTGCCCGGGCGCGATTGACGATCAGCTGGAGCCGTTCTTCCGCGTACAACCTGTGCTCCTATCCGTTTGATCTGTGTTTTACTTTGTTTACGCCCGATTCTGGATGGATGTCAAGAGTCCCAAGGAGAAGTCCAGCGAAAAATCGCCGGGCCCAGCCCGGCAGCGAGGCACGGTCCGCTGCGCGGGCGGTGCGTCGCCAGGCGACCGAGTCGGCGTCGTATGGGTGGCTCGTGGCGCGCTGACGGCACGATCCGCGGCGCGGTCCGCTGATCGTGCTGTCAGTAGCGTGGGCGGTCTTGGCCCAGGCGAAGACCGGGTTGCTGCGCTGTGAGTGAGCACGCAGCGCAGCCGTTAAGCATGAATGGGGTAAACGCCGGGGCCCGGATGACGCGCGGCGCCTCGCCGATCCTCAGGGAACCTGGCGTGGATCTTGAGAGTCGGCCGCCGAATGTGGAGGTACGGGCACGGGATCGACGTGCCAGATGTCGCGGCAGTAGCCGCGAACAGCGCGGTCGGAGGAGAAGAAACCCGACCGCGCCGTATTCAAGATCGACATTCGGCTCCAGCGTTCTTGATCGGCCCAGGCCTGCCAGGCCCGATCGAGGCAATCGATATAGGACCTGTAGTCGGCGAGAACCATGTACTCGTCCACTTTGAGGAGTGAAGCGATCAGCGGCTCGAATTCTTTCCCGTCCCCGCCGGAGAAGGTCCCTGAGGCGACAGCGTCAATGGCCGCCTTAAGCTCGGCGTCGCCGTGGTAATAGCTGCCAGGAGAATAGCCCTCTTGTTTGAGAACGATGACATCGTCGGCCGTGACGCCAAAGAGGAAAAAGTTGTCGGCTCCCACCCGGTCACGAATCTCGATGTTCGCACCGTCGAGCGTGCCGACCGTAACGGCACCATTGAGGGCCAGTTTCATATTGCCAGTACCGGATGCCTCTTTGCCGGCGAGCGAGATCTGCTCAGAAATGTTGCCCGCGGGCATCACAAGCTCGCTGATCGAAACGTTGTAGTCGGGGAGGAAGACGACTTTGATCCGGTCACGCACATCCGGATCGGCGTTGACCACGGATGCGACCGAGTTGATCAGCTTGATGATGCGCTTCGCCTGCTGGTAGCTCGGTGCCGCCTTCGCCGCGAAGATCACCGTGCACGGCGTCACGGCAGCCGCCGGATCCGCCTTTATCCGGTTATACAGGGTGATGACGTGGAGCAGTTTGAGGACTTGGCGCTTGTACTCGTGGAGTCGCTTGACCATCACGTCGAAAAGTGAATCGGGATCGACGGTAAGGTCGGTGGTGGCGCGGGCATGTGCGGCCACGTCGAGCTTGTTCAGTCGTTTCAACTGGCGCCACTGCTCGCGAAACTCGGCATCGTCGACAAAGGCCTCGAGTTCCCGCAACCGCTCCAGGTCGGTCAGCCAGCCTTCGTCTCCCAGCCGGGCCGTAATCAGGTCGGACAGGCGCGGGTTGGCGAGCCGGAGGAACCGCCGCGGACTGACACCATTTGTCTCATTCAAGAACTTATCGGGCCACAGGTCCGAGAAGTCCCGCAACGTCGCCTGGACGAGCAGCCGGGAGTGCAGTTCTGCCACGCCGTTGACAGCGAAGCTGCCAGCGACCGCGAGATTGGCCATCCGCACCCGGCGCTCGGGTACCTCCTGGATCAGCGACATGCGGGCGAGGCGTTCTTCGTCACCCGGATGGCGAGCGCGCACGTCGTCGAGGAAGAACTGATTGAGGGCGTAGATGATCTCCAGGTGACGGGGCAAGAGCCGCCCGAACATCGGGATTGGCCACGTCTCCAGAGCCTCGGGCAGCAGGGTGTGACAGGTGTAGGCGAACGTACGGCGCGTGATGGACCATGCCTGCTCCCAGCCGACCCCGTTTTCGTCGACGAGCAGGCGCATGAGCTCGGGCACGGCGAGGACGGGATGGGTGTCGTTGAGCTGGATGACGACTTTGTCGGGAAAGACCTCCCAGTCGCTGTTGCGGAACCGGAACCGGCGGATGATGTCGCGCAACGAGCAGGAAACCAGGAAGTACTGCTGCTTGAGCCGCAGCTCCCGGCCGGCCGCTGTGCTGTCACTGGGATACAGCACCTTGGTGAGGTTCTCCGAGCGCATCCGCGCCTCGACGGCCTCCGCGTAATGACCGGCGTTGAATAGGGCCAGGTCGAACGACTCCCGGCCGGCCCGGGCGTGCCACAGCCTGATGATGTTGACGGTCTCGGTGCCGTAGCCGGGGACCAGCATGTGGCTGGGTTCACCGCGCACCGTCTGCTCCGGCACCCATCGGGCCCGCAGCCCTCCTTGATCGTCGTCCACCGCCTCGGTGTGGCCGTAGAACCCGACGACCTGGCGGTCGTCGGGAGCGGAGAACTCCCACGGGTTGCCGTAGAAGGCCCAGTCGTCGGGGTGCTCGATCTGATAGCCGTTCTCGAAGATCTGCTTGAAGATCCCGTACTCGTACCGGATGCCATAGCCCACGGCCGGGATATCGAGGGTGGCCAGCGAGTCGAGCAGGCAGGCCGCCAGCCGCCCGAGGCCCCCATTGCCCAGCCCGGGCTCTACGTCAAGGACCTCGAGGTCCGCTACCGACACCCCGATGCTGGCAAAGGCCAGGCGGGCGAGGTCGGTGGTGTGTGTGTACATTGCGTTCTGGCGGAGCTGGCGGCCCAGCATGTACTCCGCCGACAGGTAGTAGACGAATTTCGGGTTCGTCACGTAGTGCGCCTCGGCCGTCCTGGCGCGACGCTCCGCGAGGCGGTCGCGGACGGTGATGGCCCAGGTCCAATAGCCGTCATGGGCGCTCGCAGACTCGACCGTCGTCCCCCTCTCGTAAAAAAGGTTGTCAGCGAGGTCCCGCTCGAAATCGGCCAGCGTGTTACCTAGCCACCGAGCCTGCGGTCTGTGCCCTAGGGACGTCATGAGCTGAATCTAACCTCGGCGTCGAGTGGTGGGACACCCGGAGCCCGTCCCCGGCCTAACCCGGCCTAACCCGCTCGGCCGGGGTCGGCTCTCCCCAACGGCGTGCGCCAGGAAAGCTTGGCCTGGTCAGCGCCGTGCCGAGGGCCGGAATCCCGACGGAAACCCGCGGTGAGCCCGGGTGATCGCGCCAGCATGGGACCCTTTGCCCCTTTTCCTTCGGCACTTACTCGTCTATCCTGCCTCGGGCAGGCCGAGGCCCCCTGGGGACGACCTCGGCGCCCCGGGCCGGCGGCACTGGCGGTGTCGGCCCGTCCTGGTTACCATTCGGTACCGTACAGACAGACACCGATAGACCCAGGCCGCGACGAGGGAGCCTGTGAATATCGGCGCGCTACGAGGTGAGCTTTGTACATTATGATGGTCGCGCCTGAGTGCGCCCCGGCTGCCAAGGCTGGAGGGCTGGGCGACGTGGTATTCGGGCTCAGCCGGGAACTGGAAATCAGGGGAAACACCGTCGAGATCGTCATGCCGAAGTACGCTTGCATGCGCTACGGCGACATCTGGGACCTGCAGATCAGCCATAACGATCTTTGGGTGCCGTGGCATGGCGGGGTGGTCCACGCCACGGTGTGGTTCGGCTATGTGCACGGCCGCAAATGCTTCTTCGTCGAGCCACACTCGGCGGACAACTTCTTCGGCCGGGACCGCCTGTACGGGTACCCGGACGACATCGACCGCTTCACGTTCTTCTCCAAAGCGGCGCTCGAGTTCATGGTCAAGTCGAACAAGCGGCCCGATATCATCCATTGCCACGACTGGCACTCCGGGCTTGTGCCTTGCCTGCTCTACGAGCAATATCGCGATGCGATGCCCTACCAGCGGGTCTGTTACACCATCCACAACTTTCGCCATCAAGGCGTCACCGGCCCGCAGGTGCTCTGGGGCCCCCAATTGAACCCGCCCGAGTACTTCCTGGACCGGAACCGGCTAGGCGATGACCGGTACCTCCAGACCGCGAACCTCATGAAGGCCGGGGTGGTGTATTCAAACTTCGTGACCACAGTGTCACCCAATCACGCCAATGAGGTGCGGTTCGGCGAGTGCGGCTCCGGGATCGCTCCTGCCCTGAGTGTGCACCAAGGCAAGTTCGGCGGAGTACTCAACGGCGTGGACTACGACGTATGGAACCCCGAGACCGACCCCTTCATACCGGCGCGCTATTCCGCCGACAGCGTCGATCGCAAGTACGAAAATAAAGAAAAGCTCAGAGATCGCTTATGGCTGCGCAAGGCCTGGAGCCCGATCGTCGCGTATGTGGGTCGGCTGGATGAGCAAAAGGGCATGCATCTGGTGCATCATGCCCTCTTTTACGCGCTGGCCCACGGAGCTCAGTTCGTGCTGGTTGGCGACGCGTTCCACCACAACGGAATTAACAGCCATTTCTGGAATCTCAAGCGCGACCTCAACGACAACCCGGACTGTCACCTGGAGATCGGTTACAACGAGGAACTGGCGCATCTCGTCTACGCGGGCGCCGATCTGCTGATCGTGCCCAGCATGTTCGAGCCGTGCGGGCTGGCCCCGATGACTGCTATGCGCTACGGGACGGTGCCTGTGGTCCGGGCGGTCGGCGGCATGGTCGACACGGTGTTCGACCGCGACTTTTCCGCGCGGCCACCCCATGAACGCAATGGGTACGTCTTTCATCAGTCTGACAACGTGGCCATTGAGTCGGCGCTGCACCGCGCGCTAGGTCTGTGGTACAGCTACCCAGCCGATTTCCGCCAGCTCATGCTCAACTCCATGCGGTCCGACTATTCGTGGGCCCGGCCGGGTCAGGACTACCTGAACATCTACGAATACATCCGTCACAAGTGACCAACCGAGAGCGAGCCCCGTGGATACCCTCGCCGAGTATGTCGACGGCCTGCCCAACCTGTGCGGGCAGGAGCCGCTGATCAGCGAGGCCATCGATGCGGGCAAGCAGCGCCCCGTGTTTGCAAATGGCCTCGATATAGAGCGTGCCGCCAGCACCTTCGCGGTGGCACTGCACATGCATCAGCCGCTCATCCCGGCCGCCGGAGACGATCTGCGCACGGCGGGAATCGTCAGCAACCTCGCGTGGATGATGGAGCATCCGGACATCGGCGACAACCACAACGCCCCAGTTTTCGTGTGGTGCTACAAGCGCATGGGCGAGTTCATCCCCCAACTACTCGACGCAGGCAGCCAGCCCCGCGTGATGCTCGACTACTCGGGCACCTTGCTGCACGGAATGCGGCAGATGGGCCTGAACGACGTGTTCGATGCGCTCGGTTACCTCGCTAACGATGCCCGGGCCCGCCAGACCACTGAGTGGCTCGGTTCCACCTGGGGTCACGCGGTGGCCCCATCCACCCCGGTCCAGGACTACCGGCTGCATGTGCGCGCGTGGCAACACCACTTCGCCTCCATCTTCGGCCTGGAGGCGCTCGGCCGCATCCGGGGATTCTCCCCGGCGGAGATGGCGCTGCCTAACCACCCCGACGTGGCCTACGAGTTTGTCCGCACCCTGCTCGACTGCGGCTACGAGTGGGTGCTTGTCCAGGAACACACCGTGGAACAACCCGGCGGCCGCGGCGTCGAGCGCCCGCACCTGCCGCACCGGCTCGTCTGCACAGACTCGCGCGGCAACACGGCGAGCATCACCGCGATCGTCAAGACTCAGGGCAGCGACACCAAGCTGGTGGGCCAGATGCAGCCTTACTACGAGGCCAAGGGCCTCGCGCCCTGGGACCTGGCAGGCCGGCGCGTCCCACCGCTGGTCACCCAGATCGCCGACGGCGAGAACGGCGGCGTCATGATGAACGAGTTTCCACCGAAATACCTCGAGGCGATGCGGGAGTGCTCGGGCTCGCCCACCCCCGCGGCGAACGTCACCGAGTACCTCGAGGCGCTGGCCGGGCTGGGGATCAGCCGCGAGGAGCTGTCACCTCTGCAGCCGCTGCTGCAGCACCGGGTGTGGGAGCGTTTCGCGCCAGGCGAGGGACCCGAACGGCTTGCCGCGGTCATCGGCGAGATCGGCGCCGAAGACGACCGTTTCAACATGGAGGGCGGCAGCTGGACCAACGACATTTCGTGGATGCGCGGGTACGAGAACGTGCTAGCGCCGATGGAGCGTGCGAGCTCGCTGTTCAACGAGCACTTGCTGGCCCCGGGGGTACCGGCCAGCGATCCTCGCTACCGCCGCGCGCTCTTCTACCTACTGGCCTGCGAAACCAGCTGCTACCGCTACTGGGGCCAGGGCATCTGGACGGACTACGGCGCCGAGCTCGCCCGCAGGGCCCGCGACGCCGCCAGCTCGGTGGCCTGAGTCCCCGAGCGACCACGACCGGAAGGCAAGAGTGTGGACGACATAGCGTTCGCGCTGGTGCTGAACCTGCACCAGCCCGCAGGAAACCTCGAAGAGCTTCTCGGCTACGACCAATGGGAGGCCGCCGAGATCCTCTACGCGCTCGACCGAATCCCGCGATCGCTGTGGCCCTACGAAGACATTGGCCGCGTCCACCTCTCGATGTCCGGCACGCTGCTTCAGACCCTGGCCGATCCCGCCTTCCAAGCGCGCGTCTACGGCATCGTCGACTGCGGATCCCTGCTGTGGCACCTGCAGAACACTGGCATCATTGACATTCTCGGCTCCGCTTACTACCACCCTGTGCTGCCCCTCATCCCGGCCGCCGACTGGCCCCAGCAGCTCCACCGCTGGCACGGTCTCGCCCAGCACCTTTTCGCCCGCAGCTATTTCGGCGGGTTCTGGCCGCCCGAAATGGGCTTCACGATGGAGCTCATCCCGTTCATCCGCGCCCTCGGCTACCGCTACGTGCTCGTCGACGCCAACCACGTCGAGCCGGTCGACCCCATGCGCTGGGACGAGCTCCGCTACCGGCCCCACATAGCTCGCCACGACGGAGCCGAGATCGTCGTCGTGGTCCGCGACCGCGAGCTTTCCGACGCCCAGGAATCAGGGATGGACCCCAGCTGGTTCATCCGTGAGGTTCAGGCCCGCACCAGGCACTGCGATTTCACTCCCCTGGTCACGACCTGCACCGACGGCGACAACGGCGGCTGGTTCCGCAACGCCACTCCGGACGCCAGCTTTTGGAGTGCGTTCTACCAGAAGCTCCTTGACCTGGTCCGCGCGGGCGAAAGCGGCGGGATCCGGCCGGCGTTCATCCACGAGCACCTCGCGACGCATGGCCCGCACGGCGAGGTGCGAGTGCGGCCCGGTGCCTGGAACACCGGCTGGCACAACGGGACTGGCTTCACCCAGTGGACCGGCTCGCCTGCCCAACGCGACGCGCTGGCCAGAATCGGGTCAGTGAGCGAGCAACTGCACGCCGCGGCCGACCGCGCAGACTCGGCTCACCGACCCGGCCTCGACGAGGCGCTCTACTACCTGTTGAGGGCGCAAACGAGCTGCAACTTCTACTGGGGTGAAGACTGGGTGCCACGCTCCCATGCGGACCTCGACCGCACCCTCACACTCCTCGCGGCAGGAACCTAGGGAGTACTACAGCCGCACGTGAGCGGCGCGGCCGGGGCCGTATGGGCTCCCAGCGGCCAGCCACGTGTCGTATTCGGCTGCACGATCGCGCGCGGGAAGATCCGAAATCCACCTTCTCGCCGACGACATCGATCTCGACGGGCCGTGAGCCAGTGCCCGCCGGGCTGGGTGCTTGCCAGATTTGGATGGCCCATCGTGTGCCACCGGCCGCAGGTGATCTTGACGAGTCAGCCGTGACTCAGACCGTCAGCGGCAGCTAGCGCGGGCCGCGGACGCGGTCACGTGGTTGGTGTCACCGGGAAATGCGGCTCTATCGGTGAGCTGGACCCGCAGCACCCCGCCCGGCACCCGCCAGGGGCCCTCCGGCACCCAGGTGCCTTTCGCCTGCTGCTGCGCGATGGAGAATTGGGCGATCGGCAGGCGGCCCGCGGCGAAAACCTCGTAGTGCGCGATGCCAGATGACGGGTTGGTGCTGGCGATGAACAGGCTGGCGCTGCAGGAGGCGGCGTGCCCGGCCCGGAACGTCCAGGTGAATGTGTCGTGCACGCGGGCCACCGCCCCGGACTTGCGGCTGGCAAGGGCCAGGCTGTGGCAGGCGGCTGGGCCACCGCCGACCTGGATCCAGCCGTCGCCGCTAGCGCTCGTTGCGGCGGCAGCGCTAGCCCCGGGCACGGCGGGGCATCCGGGCCCGGCATCGCCGCCCTTGTAGACGGCGGCGGCCGGGTGAGCGTTGACGGTGGCCCGGTTGGCGCGCGGGCCGCCCATTACATACCCCGCAGCCACAAGTGCAACGACCGCGAGCACCGCGATCGCCGCCACAAGGACGTACTGGCGCGGTCCTCCGTACGCGCGAGTCGGCTTCCCGAGACTGATCGCCGGGCTGCGACGGCCGTCGGACTGCGGCACCGGACCACCCGCAAATTGCATGGTCGCAGCGGCGTGCTGACGCGGCGGGGCGCTGATAGGCCCGGCCAAGGTGGCATTTGATTCGCCAGTTGCAGCGCCGGCTGCCGGGAGGCCGGATTCATTCCGCAGCGCCGTGGCGAAGTCGGCGCACCCGCTGTAGCGGTCGCGCCGCGCCTTGGCGAGAGCCTTGGCGAAGACTGCGTCAAGGGACGGCGGCAGATCAGGACGCCGGGCGGTGAGCGGCGGCGGTGGTTCGTACAGGTGCGCCCACAACACCGCGCGGTTATCGCCGTCGAAGGGCGGCCCGCCTGACAGCATTTGGTAGGCGGTGCAGGCGAGCGCGTAGAGGTCGGCCCGCCCGTCCACGCTTCGAGTCTCGATTTGCTCGGGTGCGACGTACCGAGGCGTGCCGACGAACTCGCTTACGGCGCGTTCCGCGAACCCAGCGGAAGGCAGCGGCCGAGCGGTCACGCCGAAATCGGTTAGATAAGCATGATCGGCGCGTTCGCCCGCTGTCCCGGCGTCGAGCAAGATGTTGGCCGGCTTGACGTCTCGGTGGACCAGGCCGCGAACGTGGGCAGCGTCCAGAGCAGACGCTGCCTGCCAGATGATGTCGCAGACGCGGTCCAGCGGCAGCACGGGGCGCCGCTGGAGCAGCGCCGCCAGATCCCCGCCACGCACGTAACGCATGGCGATGTACAGGATCCCGGCTGCCTCGCCGGCGTCGTGAATGGGAATGATGTTGGGATGATCCACCGCGGCAGCGGCCCGCGACTCGCGGAGGAAGGTACGACGGAAAGCATCGCCGGCCGCGGCATCCGCCGAGAGCACTTTCAGCGCCACCCGGCGATCGAGCCGGCGGTCGTGGGCGCGATAGACGATCGCCATTCCGCCGCGGCCGATCTGCTCCTCGATCTGGTAGCCAGCGACAAGCGCGCCTGCGGGCAGCGCGCCATACCGAATTACGGTCCTGTTGCCCACTGCACCCCCCGGGCTTTTTCCGGGCTAATGTCCCTTCTGCCTACCACCGCAGGCCTGAGCAGTCAGCCGATTCGGGGGAATCCAGTCACCCCCCGTCACTCGCTGGCATCGGCCGTAAACGGTAGCAGGGTGGCGCTCTGCGCCAGCGCAGCGCGGGATCAGGTCCGCATCGGGGCAAGCAGGTACCTGAAGCCTGGGCTGCCCCTGATGATCGCGGGCTTGTCGGGTGCGGTGAACTCAAGGATCACGCCAGTTGCGCGCTCGGCCTGCGCCTTGTCACCATCGACGTTACTGGCCCGCGCCTCGTCACCTCCATGATCGTCCGCGTCGGCCGCCGGCTCCGCGCCGCCTGCCCGCTCGTCGCCGCCTGCCGCCGCGGCTGCGACGCCGTCGATGAGGTACTGGGGTTTGAACGCGATCGCGAAGCCGTCTTCTCCCTCGAAAGCGGCCTCGATCGTTTCGACCGCCTGCGATCCGTCGCCCGACCCCGTTTCCAGCACAAGCTCGCCGGCGCGGAACGTCAGCAACAGGCGGGACTCCCGGTCAGCGACGAGCGCAACTCGCCGGATCGCCGCGCTGAACGGCCCTGCCGCCAGGCGCGCACAGGATCGGTAATCGCGTGGGAATCGCGACTTGTAGGCGACGAATTCGGTCCCGAGCAGGCGGGTGGTGAGGCGCCGGCCGCCACCGTCGAACCCGATCAGCCCGTTGGCACCATCGACGCCCCCTGCCGCGGCGCTGCCCAAAAGACCACTTCGGTCGTCTGCTACGGCAGCGGTCTGTTGACCCTCGGCCGCCAGCGAGATTGCCACCTCGCTGCCCGCCACCATCGTCTTCGCCGCATCCGCCAGCGTTCGCGCGGGCACGAGGGCGGACGCACGGACTCCGGCCTTGACAGGCTGCCAGTCAAGCTCACGCACGGCCATGCGGTAGCGGTCGGTGGCCACGAGCGTCATTTCGCTCCCGTCGATCTCTATCAGGACACCGGTGAGCATGGGCAGGGTGTCGTCACGGCCCGCCGCGATCACCACCTGGCTGACCGCGGTGGCGAACTTCCCGCCGTCCACCGTGCCGGCCGGCGGCGGCAGCGCGGGCAGCGCGGGGAAATCGTCCGCGGGCAGCCCGAGCAGCGTGAAACGCCCGCTGCCGCAGGTCAGGACGACAGTGTCCCCCTCTGACACGAGATCCACGGGCCGTGCGGGCAGGCTCCGGGCGATCTCGGCGAGAAGCCTGCCCGACACGAGCGCGCGGCCAGGCTCGGCCACCGCAGCCTCCGCGCCCACCCGCGCGGAGACGTCGTAGTCGAAGCATGACAGGGTGAGCCCGCCCTCGCCCGCCTCAAGCAGCAGCCCGGCCAGGATCGGGATGACCGGCCGCGTCGGCAGCGCCCGTGCCGCCCAGGCAACCGCGTCGGCCAGAGCCTCCCGCCCGATCCGTAACCGCATGACCGCCTCCTGCCCCGCCGCATTCTCATCTTCTACTTGGGATCCTGGTTAATCTTCTACTGAGATCCTGACATCAGGGGACGACAAAACGGCCCATACATAACGGCTGCGCAGGTCAATGCGCCCACGAACTGCGGCGACGACTGGTGTGATGCGGCGTCCGGTGGTGCGGACCACCGCGGACGGCCTCGCGCACCACGCCGGGGATCAGTCATCGAGCGATCGGACCGCGCTGGGGAAGACGTCACGGTAGGAGGGTGCATCCGGCCGGCCGGCCGCGGCGAGGATCGCGTGCGCCATGGCACGGGCGAACGCGTCGGCCGCCGCGCCGAGCAGTTCCTGGAACACGCCCAGACCGGCGGCCCCCGCTCCGCCGCGGGCGAGCCCGAACACCGCGTCGCCGTCCACCATCGTGTGCGCGGGCCGGATAGCACGGGCCAGCCCATCGTGACCTGCCCCAGCGAGCCGAGCGCACTGCGCCTTGGTCAGCACCACGTCGGTAGCGAGCACTCCGATCGTGGTATTGAACACCGCGCCGCCGGCATTGGGACGCCACGCGGCGAGTTCGGCCTGGTCCGGCGCCATGAGGCCGCCGAATTCGCCCGGCAGCGCGAAACGGGCACCGCAGAGTTCGCCCGTGCCCGAGTCCGCGGGCGAACCCGCCGCGTTGACGACCGCCAGTGCGCCAACGGTGGGACCGCTGCTCAGTACCGCGCTGGCGGTGCCCAGGCCACCAGCGAAGCCACCCGCGACCGCACCCGTGCCAGCCCCGATGCTGCCCTGAAGAGGAGGATCCTCGTCCGGTCCGCGCCGATGTCCGGCCATGGCCGCGTCAACGGCAGCGGCGCCCATGGCCGGGCCCGGTGTCGCGCGGAATGAACCGCCCCTGCCGAGATCGAAGATCACGGCGGCAGGCACGATCGGCACTATCTGGCCTGGATCAGCCCCGACCGGATGACCCACACCGGCATCCGCGAGCCTCGTCAGCACGCCGTCCGCCGCGGCCAGGCCGTATGCGGAACCACCCGTCAGCACCACGGCGTGCACCCGTTCGACGAGGTTGCGCGGGTCGAGCAGATCCGTCTCCCTCGTTCCTGGCGCGCCACCGCGCACGTCGACCCCACCGGTCATCCCGGCCGGGCCGGTGAGCACGACGGTGACCCCGGTCAGCCAGCCGTCGCCGGCCCGCTGCGCGTGACCGACCCGGATACCGGAGACATCCTGCAGAGAATTCGCCGCACCCGGGCGCACCGGACCCGGCCTGGCGGCTGACGCGGCCTTGCTCATGTCACCGGCCATTATCCCGCCACCGCCTCGCCGTTTTCCCGTGACACCCGCGGATTGGTTTTTTTCTGACCCCAACTATGACCGTGCGAGACCGTGCGAGAAACCCAGTGCGGAGCCGTTACGGTGAATCTATGGCTGTCCGGCGTGGCAGGGGGTCCTCATGCAGACGAGCGAGAGGCATAGGAAATGTGCAACATGGGAGGAATGCGCGCATTTTTCGTACTCGCCATTTTGACGGCCCTCGCGGCCGCGACCTTGCTCACCGCTTGCGGGAGCGGGAGCCCATCACCAACGGTGGCGACCACGTCAGCCGCGCCCGCACCGGCCGGTGGCACGGTGCCGTCCGAGGCCACAGAAGAGGCCGCGGGTATGGTACCGAACTTCATCGGGAAGGGCCTGCAAACCGCGCGGGATGACGCACGCGCCGCAGGATTCCACAAGCTGAGGAGCCACGATGCGACCGGGCGGGCGCGCCACCAGATCCTCGACCGTGACTGGAAGGTCTGCTTCCAGGCACCTGCGGCCGGCACCCCCGCCGGTGCGGACACCACGCTCGACTTCGGCGTCGTCAAGCTGGACGAAACCTGCCCAGCTCATGACAAGGGCACTCAGCCACCGTCGCCAACGCGGGAGGGCCAGGGCATGCCGGACTTCATCGGCAAGAGCCTGAATGTGGCCACGAGCTCGCTGCCCGGAAGTACGAGCATCACTTCCAAGGACGTCAGCGGCAGGGATCGCCTGATCATCGTCAAGAGCAACTGGAAGGTGTGCACGCAGGACCCCCGACCCGGCGCACAGTTCTACGGCCAGCCCGTCAGCCTCGGTGTGGTGAAGTTCGGACAAGCCTGCCCTTAGCATCGTTGGGCCAAACCGCACGGCCCGAGGCCGTCGCCGTCGAGCCCGCGGCCGGGCGGTGTGGCCGGCCGTGCAGCAGAAACTGCGGACCTTCGCCCCTGGCCTGGCACCAGGGTCCATGTCCGAATAGGGCTTATGGAGGCCCGATCGGCAGACTCGTCGCCAAGCGCAGCCGTGCAGGACGCCTGTGTCCTTGATCCGGAGCGGCCATGCCGGGCTTGCCTGGCAGCGTCGCCCCGTGAATGCCCCTACCTGTACCTGCTGGATGACGCCCAGCGCCCGGCGACAAGGTCATGACGCATCCGGTGCCGATGCGGGACCAGGAGGACCGTTGGCCTGTCCGCCAGTATCGGGGAGCGTAATCCCGAACGTGTGCTCAATGACGGGGCCACCCTGGCGACGTGCTCGGCGTCGAGGCTGCGCCGAAGGACAACCGCCAAGCGACCCCCTTGCGGTCGCTCGACGAGCAGGACCGCCTGACCTCCCGCAGGCTGCCACGTGCACTCGGCACGTACCGTAAGCACGTTCTTCTTCACCGTGAGCTCGATGGAGCCCGGCGTCCGGCGGCCCTCGAAGATACCGCAGGTTACCCACGACCTCCGGACGGGTCCAAGGTCAGCGATCAATCCTCAAAGTCCTGGCGCACGATCGGCTCTTCTGGCCCCTTCCAGAAGACCCAGTTCTTCATGGTCATAATTCCTCCTTCAGGTCCACCGCGCTGGCGTTGGGATCACTAACCGTACCGAAATCAACGCTGGCGGTAGTGGCATATCCGGCCACCATGAGCCGTAATCCGTCCCGCCGACGTCGTCCCCACCCAAATTCCACGCATCTAAGTAGTCATAGTTGGATATGTCCTGGTAGTACTGCTCAACGACCGTCTGGATCGCGAGATCGGTGTCGATCCGGTAGCCGGTGGCCGCATTGATGACCTGGATGAGCCATAGCCCAGCCATAGCCAAGCCATAGCCCGGCGAAGATCCCGGTCCATGATGAGCGCCGACACCTTGGCCGACTCGCCCGTGCTCTTGAAGTCGGCGAGTTTCATCCCCCCGAAGCTCGGTGGCGGTGGCGGTGGCGGGACTGCGTTGCTGCTCATGCTTGGGACCGGTCCTCGTCGAACGTCCGGTCGCGGAAGTAACGCTCGCGGTTTCCCACTTGCCACTGGCCGCGGTCGGCGGGCCCGACGGGGAACAGGGCGCCCGGTCGGCGGGCCCGACGGGGAACAGGGCGCGCGGCCGCCTATGGCCGCAGCGACGTTCTCGACTCCGGGTCACCGTCCTGAACTCCACGTCGGCTCTTTACCGGGGACGCTCTCGCGCCAAAGGAGCGGCGGCGGCGAGATCAGCCGGCTCACCGCGACTTATCTGGTGACCGACGGCGCGACTGGCCGCCGCATTTCAGTGCTGGCGGTTCATAGCCCCTGATTCCCGGGTCACTTGATTCCTTCATCTGGGTCGGGTGAGCGCTCAGCGGTCCGCGATCCGGACAACGCCGCGCTTCGCCGCTGGCTTGACCTCGCCCGCATGCTCACCCCCGCAGAACGCCAGGACGTCGGCGATCGGGCGGCAGAGGCAATCCTCGCACACGTCGACCTGGAAGCGGCGCCCGCGCAGGCCGCGCGCCTGGGCTTCTGGCTTATCCACGTAGATGGGTGTGATGTCGGCCTGGTCGTCGTGCTCACTACCGCACAGGTCGCAGACGTACGTGTAGACGGTCTCAGTCCTGGTGGCCAATCGTGCTCCCTCGATACGCCCCAAACGCCCCGCCGGTTCCGTTGCGGCCGAATTCCCAGCGCGACGCGGGAGTCAGTGTTCCCGGGCATCGGCTGATGCCAAACGGTCACGTCATGTAGCCAGGGAGCCGCCGCGATGAGCAGTTGGGGGGCGGACCAGGCGAAGGGCTCGTCGAGCGCCGGACGTCACCCTGTTGGCCCTGGGGCCCTGGGGCGGCCGCCCTCGACTAGCCGCCAACGAGTGCGCCAACAGCCGCCGACAGCGATTCCCACATCTGCCACTGGTAAGCGCCGTTCTCGTCCACCTCGTGCTCGACGACGGTGGCGACGGCAGTCAACCGCGCAAAGGGCCCTGAAGCGCCGAGGTTGAGGATCTCCTGCCCTAACGCCTGTCCCGTGCCCTGAAACGAGACCTCAACACGCACCTCCTGGCCCTCGGCCGGGCAGCACCCTTGTTCCTGTGATCTGCCCTGACGCGTGGCCCACCAGCTCACCCAGCATGACGCCCCCTGAGCGGGCCGGGACACGATTCATCATGCGCGCCCCCATGTCGACCAGCGTTGCGCGCCTTCAGGGACGGCGCCGTCAGGACGGCAATCCGCGCCTCCACGGGCAGCGTCTTCACGGCTGATATCGTCAGGATGCCCCCGTGCTGCCACGACCCCACCCCGGACTTAAATGCGAGATCACGGCGTGACGCGGGACCAGCAGGCCGTGAGCCAGATCGTGAGGATGACATGACCGTCCCGGTCAAAATATCCCCCTACGCCGAAACCAGTGTGTTCTTTCGCGCGATGCGCCGCATGGCCGGCTGGGAGCCGGTGTCGCGGCTGTTCGCACGGACCCTGCCTGCCACCGACCGCTTCGTCTCGCGCATCACCGGCCGCAACATAACCTTTACGGGTCTTGTCTCCGGTCTCCAGGTCCTGCTGCTGACCACCACCGGTGCTACGACGGGTGCCCAGCGGACCCAGCCGGTCCTGTACCTCCTGCGCAAGGGTGGCGACTTCGTCGTGATTGCCACGAACTGGGGCCAAGAGCACAACCCGTCCTGGTACTACAACCTGCGGGCCAACCCCAGAGCAACGGTGACCATCCTCGGATCGACATATGACGTCATAGCGCATGAGGTGACGGGACCGGAGCGCGATCTGTGTTGGCAGCAGGGATGCCGCATGTACCCAGCGTGGAACGACTACAAGGCACGCGCGCCGCATCGCGAGTTCCCCGTCATGATCCTGTCAAGAGTGGCTTGACCACCGCCCAACTGCGCCAGTCTTCCGCTTCGGCTGCGGGCTGCCTCGCGGGTTCGTCGTAGTCCCAACTCAATGCCTGCTCCTCGACGACCCGTGCCGGGACGCCGTTCTGGTCCTTGACCCACTGGGCCGCGATCTTGACGGTCACCACGCCATCAGACTGCGCGATCAACTGGCGGAGAGCTTCGGCCAGGTCAGGGACTGCCATCAGGATCCGGTGGACCGACCGACCGGCTCGATCTGCGGCGGGGCGGGATCTTCGTCGTGCGCCGAGCCATGAGCTGCCCTCGTTCCGGCGACCCCCGAATGGGCGGAGCACCCCGACGCCATCGACAGGTACGTCACATCCTGTTGCCCAGCCCGGCCCAGCAGACTGGTCATACGTCGGGTGAAAGACTGCTCCCCATGACCTCCTACGTGCCCACCTACGTCCCTGCCGCCGACCGTTACGAGCAACTCCCCTACCGGCGCTGCGGGCGCAGCGGGCTCAAGTTGCCGTTGATCAGCCTCGGCTTGTGGCAGAACTTCGGCAACGACCGGCCGCTCGATACGCAGCGTGCGATCATCTGGCGCGCGTTCGATCGAGGGATCACGCACTTCGATCTCGCCAACAACTACGGCCGCACCGATTTCGGCAATCTCAACTACGGGCCGCCGTACGGCTCTGCTGAGATCAACTTCGGCCGCATCCTGCGCGAGGACCTGCGGCCCTACCGCGACGAGCTGGTGATCTCCACGAAGGCCGGCTATGACATGTGGCCAGGACCCTACGGCGACTGGGGATCACGTAAGTACCTGCTGGCCAGCCTGGACCAGTCGCTGCGCCGGATGGGCCTCGACTACGTCGACATCTTCTACAGCCATCGCGCCGACCCGCAGACGCCGCTCGAGGAGACGATGGGCGCACTCGACACGGCGGTGCGGTCCGGCAGGGCGCTCTACGCGGGGATCTCCTCCTACTCACCGCAGCGCACCGAGGACGCGGCAAGGATCGCACGGGAGCTTGGCACCCGGCTGCTGATCCACCAGCCCTCATATTCGATGCTGAACCGGTGGATCGAGGGCGGCCTGCTCGATGTGCTCGAGCGCGAGGGGATGGGCTGCATGGCCTTCTCTCCCCTTGCGCAGGGCATGCTGACGAGGAAGTATCTGCGCGGCGTTCCCGAAGGCTCGCGTGCGAGCCGCCAGGGGTCGCTGTCACACGACCTGCTGAATGAGCGCAACATCGCCCACGTGCGCGCCCTCAACGAGATCGCGCAGGCTCGCGGTCAGACGCTCGCGCAGATGGCACTTGGTTGGGCGCTACGCGACGAACGGGTCACGTCCGTGCTGATCGGCGCGAGCAGTACCGAGCAACTGGAGGAGAACCTCGCGGCGGTGCGAGGGCCACGTCTCACCGCGGCTGAACTCGCGGCGATCGACGCGCACGCGGTCGAAGCGGGAGTCAACATATGGGCCGCGTCAAGCAAGTCCTGACCGCCAGGCGGCGCGACGTTCGGATGCGGTCGACAAAACGCATCCCAAACGGCTGCGCTGAGTGCTCGCCCAGGGCTGGCTGGCTCAATGGTAGGAGCGGCGGCGCAGTGCGCTCGCACGGCGGACGGGGGCACCGCCGGAACAGCGAGTCACGCGCGGACGGGGGGACCGCGCCGACTGCGCCGCCGCACAGCGTCACTGTACACCGGCGCTACCTCCTGAACATCTACTGAGCAAGTCCTTACCGCAAGATCTTCCGCTCTCGCCCGCAGCGGTTCGCGCGCGCGGGCAGTCGATTCATCTCACCGGATTGGCATCCCTGCAGGTCACAGGCACGTAAGGCACGTGCCAGCACACAAGGGCGACCGGGTTGCCCGGATTTTGCCGGCGCACCCCTCAGCTCGTTATGCGTTAAATGAGACCCTTCGCCGCGCTACCGCAGCAGGCGCTGGCCTGGGGCCAGGAACCAGCTTGATTCGCGCACTTCACGCATGGCCTGCCTGCGGGTGGCGGCGTCCAGCCGGTCCAGGAAGAGGATCCCGTCCACGTGGTCGATCTCGTGCTGCAGACAGCGCGCCATTTCCTCGGTGCCGCTCACGACGACGGGCTCGTTGCGCGCGTCCACGCCGCGCACGGTCGCGGACCTGGCCCGCGGGGTTGGGAAGTAGAGGCCGGGGACCGACAGGCACCCCTCCTCACCTTCCTGCTGGTCGCCTGACACCTCGATGAGCTCGGGGTTGAGGACGTAGCCGCTGCGCCCGTCGATGTTGTAGCTGAAGGCGCGTAGGCCGACACCGATCTGGGGTGCGGCGAGACCCGCCCGCCCGGGCAGCGCAACGGTGTCCATCAGGTCTTCGATCAATGCCTGCAGGTTCTTGCCGAACCGGGTGATGGGCGCGGCAGGGGTTTTCAGGATGGGGTCGCCGAGGTATCGGATCTTCCGCTCTGCCATGTCAGGTGGCTCCAACGCATGTCATCAGGTCGCCGGCGCCGGCCAGGGCCACCGGCCGGGCGCGCGCGTCTGCGCGACCCAGTTCGGCTACCATCTCGTGAGCGTATCTGGCATCGCTGCTGATGCTGGCGACGTGCGCGTCTGCGGACGGACGGCCCACTGTGGCGGCTGCCGGTCAACTGCCTGAGCTATTGCAGGCACGTGCACGCCCACCACGGCCTGGAGGACGCCCTATTCCTCCCAGCCCTGCGCGGGGCCAACCCCGCACTCGCGCGTGTCGTCGCCAAGCCGGAGGCAGACCACCGCGACGTCTTCGACCTGCTCTACAACATAGCGGCGGGCGCCGCGGCGCCCGCGTCGACCGACACCGTCGAGGCGCGGTCCCGGCTGGCCGGCGCCCTGGCCGAACTGGCGAAGGTCCTGCTCGAGCACCTGACGTACGAAGAGCACGCCATCGGCCCGACACTGTTGCAGACGGATTGGTGGCAATGAACCGGCCGGCTCAGCTCGCGACCGCGCGGCCATGACGTGAACCGGCCGCAGGCCGCCGCGTCGGACCGCCGCTGCGTCCCTGCCGCACCTCAAGGTGGTCGAGCAGGACCTGGGTGGCGGTCGCGATGGTGTCCACGGCCCGATCGAACGCCTGCGCGTTGTGCGCGGCAGGGGCGCGGAACCCGCTCACCTTCCTGACGTATTGAAGGGCGGCGGCATGTATGTCCGCCTCGGTCACGGCCTCGGTGTACGGCTCTCGCAAGGTCTTGATGCTGCGGCACATGCATCAACAGTACGAGAGCCCTCCACCGGCGGGGGTCGCGGACCCCGCGACTGGTTCATCGCCCGCCGCCGCCACCGCCTCGGCGAGATTCACGACGGCCTGCGCGGCCTGCAGCCGGACATCGCCGACACCGACGATTGACTTGTTCTCGTCGAGCGGGCATGCCCCGGCGGTGACTACGAGCGCCCCCGGCTGCGCAATCGAGGCGTAAGCCCAGGGAAGGCCGCCGTAGAGCCGGTCGGCGCGAACGAGTCGCACCCTCATAGGTGCAGGATGCCCAATCAGGGCCGCGCCCTGTCGTCGGGCGCGGCGTCTTCCGGTACGGCCGGTGCACGCTCGAATCGGACCTCGCTCTCCACGTCAGCGAAACAGACGGACCGGTAGATACCGGCCGCGACATCACCCGGGTCCGCGACGATGACAAGCGTGCCAGGCCGGCCCCGCGCGCAGGGATCCCGGCAGGCGCCCAGGTAAGATGCCCGGGCATCGTCAGCCGTCAGGCGGGTAGCTGCTCAGTGGCATTGCGGAAGCGGCGGCGGCTGCGGGAGGTGTCCGGGAATGGCGCGCGCGATCTGGACGGGTTCTTTGTCCTTCGGGCTGGTCAACGTGCCTGTGGGCCTGTATTCGGCAACTGAGGACAAGACGGTGCACTTCAACCAGTTCGAGGCAGGCACCTCGGACCGGATCCGCTACAAGCGCGTCAATGAGCGCACCGGACAAGAAGTCGAGTACAGGAAAATCGTCAAGGGTTACGAGGTCGGTGACGGCAACTTCGTAATGATCACCGACGAGGAGCTCGAGGCGGTCGAACCTGGCCGGTCCCGGACCATCGAAATCACTGACTTCGTCGACCTCGACGAGATCGACCCGATCTACTTCCAGAGGACCTACTACCTGGCGCCGCTGGGCGAAGGCACCGACCACGCCTATACGCTGCTACGCGCGGCGATGGCGGCGACGAACAAGGCAGGGGTGGCCATGTTCGTTATGCGCGGCAAGCAGTATCTGGTCACCGTGCGCGCGGACAAGGACGCGCTCGTGCTCGAGACGATGTTCTTCGCCGACGAGATCCGTGACCCGCGCAGCGCAATGGAGAACCTGCCGACCGCGCGCGCCGCCGGCGGTCGCGAGCTGACCATCGCGAAACAGCTCATCGACTCGATGGCGACCCCGTGGCAGCCGGATAGCTACCGCGACACCTATCGTGAGCAAGTGGAAGACCTGATCGAACGCAAGCGCGGCGGCGAGGAGATCGTCGCGGAAGGAGCGCCGCCGGAGGAGACCAACGTCGTCGACCTGATGGAAGCATTGCGCCGCAGCGTCGACAACGCCCGTGGCCGACGGCCAGAAGGCTCAGGCAGTTCCGACCCGAAGGCGCGGGACGAGGCCGATGCCCGGGAAGCCGTGGACGCCGGGGACGCGGCCACGGGATCGGAGCAGCCCGCGCAGGGCACTAGCCCGGCAGCAAAACCCGCAGCCGGCGACGACGACCTGTCACAGCTGACCAAGCGCGAGCTGACCGAACTTGCCGGTCGGCTGGACATCCCCGGCCGGTCGAAGATGGCCCGCGACGATCTGGAGGCGGCCATCCGCAAGGCCAGGCGCCCACAACGGGGCAAGAAGGCATCGTGACCGCTTCAGTGGCCTGACGTTATTTGAAGGAGCAATCGTGCAGAAGTTCTCGATCGAGGCGATGGCCAGGCAGCAGCTCGCCGCGGCCCGGCAGTCACCCGCGGCCCGGTCCGCTACCACCGTGGTCGGGGGTCACGAACACGCATTGCGGCAGGCCATCCTCGCCCTGCTCGACGGCGCCACCCTCGCCGAACACGACAACCCGGGCGAATCGACCGTATACGTCCTGTCCGGTCGCGTGACGCTGACCGCGGACGGTGCCAGCTGGGAAGCCCGCACCGGAGACATGCTCGTCATACCGTCGGCCAGGCACTCCGTCCGGGCACAAGAGGACAGCACGCTGCTGCTCACGGCGGTGCCCCGCAACCGTGCCAGCTAAACAGGTTGTGCTTGGCCGCAGCCGCACGCGGACGGACGCCGTGCTTACCGGCGCGGCGGGCGGGCAGCGCGACGGCATGACGCGGACGCAGCACGATCTACTGCGGGTGCTGCTTGACCGTTATGGCCGCACCTACGCGGCGGAGGCGGGTATCCGGTTGAGCGACCGGCCGTCGCCGCTGTACCAGTTGCTTGTCCTCGCCACCCTGCTGAGCGCGCGCATCTCGGCGGCCGTGGCGGTCGGCGCTGCCAGGGAGTTGTTCGCGGCCGGTTACCGGACGCCCAGGGCCATGGCCGAAGCCACCTGGCAGAACCGAGTCGATGCGCTTGGCCGCGGGCACTACCGGCGCTACGACGAGCGCACAGCGACCATGCTCGGCAATGGCGCGGAGCTGCTAGCCAGCCGGTGGGGCGGGGATCTGCGAAAGCTGCACAGGGACGCCGACGGGGACACCGACCGGATCAGGTCGCTGCTGACCGAGTTCCCCGGAATCGGCCCGGCCGGCGCGGACATCTTCTTGCGCGAGGTCCAGGCCACGTGGCTGGATGTCGCTCCCTACCTGGACCGCAGGGTACTTGACGGGGCACGCAAGCTCGGTCTGCCCGACCAGGCCGGGGAGCTGGCGGCGCTCGCGGGCGCGGAACGCCCGCTCACGCGTCTCGCCGCGGCGCTTGTCCGGGTGTCCATCAGCCGACACGCCGCGGACGACCTGATTTCAGCCGCTGAGAGTTAGGGCGTGTCCTAGACGATGCAGGCCCCTGGCCCGCCCGCTGCCGGGCGCGCTTGAGAACCAGGCCGTTCAGGTAGGGGAAAAGCGATGACCCGCTGCTGCCAGAATCATGCCGAAGTGACTGCGGGCCGCCGGTCTGAGCCGCGGCGCCGAGGTAGCGAGGGACTGGCCCGGTCTCGCCGACGTCATCTTGTCCGATACGGCTGCGCGGGCGATCCGTCCATCCGGGCGATGGCAGCGTTCACCGGATGATCCAGGACTGGACGCCGCGCTGCCGCTGCCGCCGGTACGCGGCGCGGTGCCCGCCGACGATCCCCGTACGCTCACGACGCTGCACGCCTACCTGGCCGAGCTGACCGAAGCTGGTTACGCCGACCGGTTCAGGCACGAGTGCGCTGCCCACCTGGCGTCGCCCTGGGGAACACGTTAACCAGTGCGCCAGCGGATCCGCTGCGCCGACCGCGCG
The DNA here is from genome assembly GCA_035517695.1 of Streptosporangiaceae bacterium. GTDB lineage: Bacteria > Actinomycetota > Actinomycetes > Streptosporangiales > Streptosporangiaceae > DATFVJ01. The sequence goes on along the minus strand of DATIYI010000042.1, from coordinate 8,758 downwards.
GTGTCGCCCCGAGGGGCGACCTCCTGGGATCCCCCCGCAGACCCGCCAGTGGTTCCCCCCGCGCGGCCGTCAAGACGGTATTGCCCGGGGGGGACGCCCCCCGGGATCCCCCGCAGACTCGTAGCGGCCCGCTCAGTGCTGGATGAGAATCCGCCGATTCACTTATCATCCTTGCCGCGGATCTTCGTGGTGTCGCGAAGCCGCATGTACGGCTCCTCCGTTTCCGGATGGCCGGCCAGAATGGCACGGCCGCGCTCGAGTTCGGCGTTGAGTTCGGCGCCGAGCAGAATCGCGCTGTTGGAGATCCACAGCCAGACCAGAAAGATGATCATTGCGGCGAGCGTGCCGTAGGTCTTGTTGTACGAGCCGAAGTTGGCGACGTACAAGCCGAAGGCCGCTGACGCGATCACCCAGACGACGACGGCGAGGATGCCACCCGGGCTGACCCAGCGGAAACCTTGCTTGGCGTTGGGAGACGCCCAGTACAGCAAGGAAAACAGGAAGCCGACGATGACAAGCAGGACGGGCCACTTGGCGATGTTCCAGACCGTTACCGCCGTCGATCCGACGCCGAGGACCTGCCCGACTCGGTGGGCGAGCGAACCGGTGACGACCACCATGACCGCACTGACGGAGAGCAGGACCAGGGTGACGATGGTGACGGCGATGCGGATGGGGACCGTCTTCCAGACGGGACGGCCTTCTGGCACGTCGTAAATGGCGTTGGAGGCGCGCATGAATGCCGCCACGTAGCCGGAGGCCGACCAGATCGCGACCGCGAGGCTGACGAGGGCCACGACGCCCGCCGCGGATTGGCCGTGCTGCAGCTGCCGGATGGCGGCGGTCAGAATCTGCCTGACCGAACCTGGCGCGAGCTTACCCGCGTTGGTGATCAGCGATTGCGACACCGACTTGCCTGCGAAGCCCACCAGAGAAACGATCACCAGGATCGCAGGGAAGATCGACAGGATGCCGTAGTAGGTAAGCGCGGCAGCGCGGTCGGAAAGGTCGTCACGTTTGAACTCCGCGAGCGTCCGCCTGACCGCGGCCCGCCATGAGCCGCGAGGCAGCCTGGCCGGGGCGTCGGGCACATCGTGGTGCGGCCGATCTGCTTCTGCTCGGCCGCGGGCCAGGTCTGGATTCTTCCGGGATGTGGTCATCGCCGCCCCCACTGCCTGCTCTTGCGGTCGCGCCCGCGCCGCGCCAGCCAGGTCGACGTGGCGGCAATGCCCACTGCGGTCAGCGCCACGGCCAAGCCACCGACGAAACGACGGCCAGCCGGCGGGTGGGCGGCGACGGCCTCGCGCGCCTTGTCAGCGACCGCGCGCGCACCACTGCGCACCTGCCCGGTCCGCCGCATGGCCTGCTCAGTGACCCGGGCGGCCTGTGCGCCGGTCACAGCCTTCACCTGCTCAGCCTTGTCGCTGGTGCGCGTGCGCGGATCAATCTTGGCGGCGAGGCCCGCGACGGTATCCGCGAGCTGCTGCCGGGCCTGGGCGATCTGTTCCTGCAATTCCCGCTGGTCCGGCGCAGCATGGCTGTTCCCCGTCTCTGCACCTTCCGTTGTCATGGACAGTGTGGGCCTGTCAGCTGTCATCGCTTTCGCCCTTTCCCTGATCTCGGCAAGTCCGTCCTCACGCTTGCTCGGCCTCTTCTCGAACTCCGCTGGGACCAGCGGGCCGACTGTCGTTCTCCCACCCGCCAGAAGGTTCTCGCTACCCATACGGTCAAAGGCCTAACGGCCGGGAGCACAATCTCCCTGCTCCACTCCCCGGCCCCGACCTCGCTATCTGCGCAATGACCTGCCAGGGCGACCACGTGGGCTGGTCGCAGCCGCCGAGCTCGGCTTCGCCGACTAGGCGCGCATGTGCCGCACGGTCCGCGAACCTGGGGCACACATCGACCGCTGCGCCGCCTGCTTCGCCACCCGCCGCCGGGGGTGATCCGGTGCCTTGAGAGGGTTTACTGACCAGGCCGCGCCGCTGGTTACCAGCCACCGGCCTTGGGTGGCAACGACGCCCGGGAGAGATGCATGAATCTGTTCGACCTGTCGGGTAAGACGGCCGTCGTCACTGGGGGTACCCGCGGAATAGGGCTCATGATCGCGCGAGGGCTGCTGGCGGCGGGGGCTCTCGTTTACGTCAGCTCCCGCAAGGCCGATGCGTGCGCCGCCGCCGAGCGGGAGCTCAAGCAGTACGGCACGGTCGCCGCGATCCCTGCCGATCTATCGGCGGAGGACGAATGCCTGCGGCTCGCGCGGGAGGTCGGTGCGCGCCAGCAGGCCCTGAACATACTGGTCAACAACGCCGGTGCCACCTGGGGCGCGCCATTCGAGGAGTTCCCCGCAGCAGCCTGGGACAAGGTGGTCGACCTCAACCTGAAGTCCCCGTTCTTCCTCACCCGGGCGTTCCTGCCGCTGCTCGAGGCGGCCGGCTCGCACGACGACCCGGCACGGGTCATCAACATCGGGAGCATCGACGGGCTCCGCGTGCCACCGCTGCCGACATACTCCTACTCGGCCAGCAAGGCCGGCCTGCACCACCTGACGCGTGTGCTGGCCAGAGAGCTTGGGCCACGGCACATCACCGTCAATGCGATCGCCCCCGGGCCGTTCGAGTCCAAGATGATGGCGGCGACACTGGAGACATTCGGGGATGCTATCGCCGCCGCGGCCCCGCTCAGGCGCATCGGCCGCCCCGACGACATGGCCGGAGCCGCGGTCTATCTGGCCGCACGGGCGGGTGCGTACGTCACCGGTGCCGTCATACCCGTTGACGGTGGACTCGGCACGACCGTCTGATCCGCCATGCGGCTGTGGGGGAACCAACACCCGGCAAGCAACGGCAGGGGAACCAGCGGCAGGGCAACCAGCGGCAGGGAACGAGCAGACGAGTAAAACACTTTCGGCGGCCTGATCGGGACCTATGGCGCTTCCATCGCGAGCGCGGGAAGCTCATGCTTTCCCGAAGCTATGAGTGTGTGATGAGACCCCGCCAGTAAGCCAGCAGCCAAGGATCCTCCGGTGATCGGCGCAGCCACCTGGACAGGCAGTTCGGACAGGCAGTTCGGACAGGCAGTTAGGGAGTGTTGTCATGGGCCGTTATGAGGATGCATTCCGCCAAAGCCTGACCGACCCGGAGGCCTTCTGGGGCGCGGCGGTCGGGGGGATCGACTGGTACCGTCGGCCGGAGGTCGTGCTGGACAGCTCCCGTCCGCCGTTTTACCGCTGGTTCGCCGACGGCGTGCTTAACACCTGCTTCAACGCGGTGGACCGGCACGTTCGCGACGGCCGCGGCGACCAGGCCGCGCTGATCTATGACAGCCCGGTGACCGGCGCTAGCCGGACCTTGACCTACCGGCAGCTGCTTGCTGAGGTCGCGCGGTTCGCGGGTGTGCTTCGCGATCTGGGGACGGGCGCGGGCGACCGCGTGGTCATCTATATGCCGATGGTCCCCGAGGCGGTGGTCGCCATGCTCGCCTGCGCGCGCATCGGCGCGGTGCACTCGGTGGTGTTCGGCGGCTTCGCCGCGCCCGAACTGGCACTGCGCATCGAGGATGCCGCGCCCACGGTCGTGGTGTCGGCTTCGTGCGGGATCGAGGTCAACCGGATCGTGTCCTACCAGCCGATCCTCAACCGGGCGATCGAGCTGTCCAGCCACAAGCCACGGCGGTGCGTCATCCTGCAGCGCCCGCAGGCACCCGCCACGCTGAGCGCCGGCCGCGATCTGGACTGGGCGCAGGAGGTGGCCCGCGCAGAGCCGGCCGACTGCGTGCCCGTCGCGGCCACTGACCCGCTGTACATCCTGTACACCTCAGGCACCACAGGTAAGCCCAAGGGCGTCGTCCGCGACAACGGAGGACACGCGGTCGCGCTGCGATGGAGCATGGAATACATCTATGACACCCAGCCCGGTGAGGTGTACTGGGCTGCCTCCGACATTGGCTGGGTCGTGGGGCATTCCTACATCGTCTACGCACCGCTGCTGGCAGGCTGCACCACGGTGCTCTACGAGGGCAAGCCTGTCGGCACCCCGGATGCCGGGGCGTTCTGGCGGGTTATCGCCGAGCACGGGGTCAAGACGATGTTCACCGCGCCCACCGCGTTCCGCGCGATCAAAAAGGAGGATCCGGCTGGTGAGCTGGTCCGAAAGTACGACCTGTCCGCCTTCAGGTACCTGTTCCTTGCCGGTGAGCGGCTCGACCCCGAAACCTATCGGTGGGCAGGTGAGCTGCTCGGCGTCCCGGTGATCGACCACTGGTGGCAGACCGAGACCGGCTGGCCGATCGGGGCGGACCTGATGGGCCTGGAGCCCATGGCCACCAAGCCGGGCTCGCCCACCGTGCCGGTACCCGGCTACGACGTGCGGGTCATCGACCCCGAGGGTATCGACGTCCCGCCAGGCACCACCGGGGAGATCGTGCTGCGGCTGCCGCTGCCGCCCGGCTGCCTGACCACCCTGTGGGGCGACGACCAGCGGTTCGTCGCTTCCTACCTATCGCGCCACCCGGGCGCGTACGTCACCGGAGACGGGGGGTACCGCGACAGCGACGGATATCTGTATGTCATGGGTCGCACCGACGACGTCATCAACGTCGCGGGCCACCGCCTATCCACCGGCGAGATGGAGGAAGTGCTCGCCAGCCATCCCGCCGTTGCCGAGTGTGCCGTCATCGGCGTCAGTGACTCACTCAAGGGCCAGGTGCCCCGCGGATTCGTCGTACTCAAGGCGGGCGCCGACACCGACCCCGACGCGCTGCGCGCCGAACTCATCGAGCTTGTCCGCGACCAGATCGGCGCCATCGCCTCGCTCCGCAGGATCGACATCATCCCCGGGCTCCCCAAGACCCGCTCGGGCAAGATCCTGCGCAAGACCATGCGCGGCATCGCCGACGGCAAAATCGAGCCCGTGCCATCCACCATTGACGACCCCTCCGCCTTGGATGCGCTACGGCCCATTCTGCGGGATATCGACTGAAGGGCCATAGGCATCGCAGCTCCGATCAAGGCGCCAGCCTTGCCCGGGTGCAAGAACTGGACGGACCATAGCCCCGAGCGCCTGAATCGGCGCGGGTGGAAACGCGAACAGAAGGGAACTTGCCCAGTGATCAAATATGTGTACGAGATCGACTATCCGCTCGGGAGCAAGCGCGACTACGCAAAGTGGGTCCGATCGATCGCGGAGTCTCTGCAGGGTCCCGACGAGCTACGACGGCTGGCGTCGTACGACAACGTCTTCTCAGCGACACCGCACCGCGTCGTCGAGTTCACGTTCGACTCGCTGGAGGACGCGGGGAAGTACTTTGGCCGAAAGGAGATCAGCCTGATATTCCAGAGCGAGCTGCCGGCGCACGGGGTCAACATCCGCATCAATGCACTGGCCCTCCGGGGGGACTATACAAAGGACACAGTGGCGGGCCCGTAGTCCTGAGTTCCCGCTCGCGCCTGCCCGATCCATCGACGTCCAGGCGGTCGTGGTGGCTGTCCCGAAGACCCAGGCCTCAGGACTCCTCACATAGGAGATCGTTTATGCGGTGCGCGGGTGGTCTTTCGTCTCGTAGCGCAGGATGAGGCTCGTGCCGGGGAACGTGGCCTGGGCGATGTTGAGCTGGTCGCGGAGTGCGGCGATCGCCCGGGCGCGGCGGGGCGCGGTCAGCGGGTCGAGGCGGATGGTGAGGGTGCCGTCGCCGGGGATGATGTCTTCGCTGCCGCGAGGGCTTCGCGGATCAGGGCATAGGCTTCGTCGCCGGCGCGGGTGTAGCGGCCGTGCGGGTCGCGGGCCAGGGCGGTCTCGGCGTTGAACGCGGCCATTTTGACCGCGTGGGTGATGAGCTTGGTCTCAGTCTCCAGCCGCGCCATGTCAGGGTTGTGCTCGGCGAGCGGGATCTTCGCCGGGATCGCTTTCGCCGCGGCCCGGGCTTCTTCCAGTGTCCGGTGGGCGGCGGCGACGGGGGCGTTCATCTTGGCGAGCATCGCGTTAGTGATCACGGTTTCCTGGCCTGGGGCCGGGTTCTTGAGCTTGCCGAGCTTGCCCTGCCGGGCCTGCTCGGCCTCGGCGAGCGCCTTGCGCGCGGCGGCGACCGTGGCAGACGCTGTTTCTTCGCCGGGTTCGGCACCTTGCGGCCCGGATCGCCGGGGGTGACGGCGTAGCTGTCGAGGGAGTCCAGGGCGTAGTGGGCGCGCCCTGGGCAAGGAACCAGCTCTCCTCCCGCCACCACCCGGTCATGTTGCAGACGATCCCGGCGGCGGGCGGCTCGTCTTTCCCGCGGGTGGTGCGGCTGTGCACCTGCTTGCCCTTGTCACGGCGGTTGACCTGCCGCAGGTCCAGCTCCTCGCCCTTGTGCCCGCCGCTGGCGACGGTCAGCGTCACGCTTGTGTCCGCGACGTCGGCCGCGGTCGCGGCCGTCTTCCCCGCGCCACGTGGTGACGGTGAACTTCTCTTCCGCGACGCGCCGTCGTATCGGCTCCGGAGCGGCTGGTCCCCGGACCTGTTCGCCGCGGTCGTCGCCGCCGGGTTCGGGTTGCTGTGACCTACCGCAAGAACGAGCCCGGCAAGGACATCGCGGGCTCGCGAACCCGCCCATCAGTTCGTTGGCAGGCATGTGTGCCGGGATCTCGCACTGGCCGCCGTGACGCTCCAGAACCGGAGAGCACGGCCGCGGTGGAGTCGCTATTGGCGACGGTATGCATTCGAACGATGCTGAATTTCCTGGACCACGACCGCATGCTTTCCCTCGTCGATGCGGTAGATGACGCGCCACTGAGTGGCGAACCGCGCGCTGTGCAACCCGCTGAGCTCACCCCGGAGGGGCTTGCCGACACGGCGCGGCACATCCAGCAGCGGGCCGGTGATGAATTCCACCGCAGCGGCGGCCACGTCCTCAGGCAGCCCCTCCGCGATCGCTCGTCTAGCGGGACGGGTCATCCCGAGCTCGTAGCGGTCAGCGCTCACTTCTTGCGCTCAGCCAGCAGCGCACGTGCGGCTTCGGTTCCATAGACGACGTCGCCGACGAGCTCCGATTCCCGGGCCTCCGCCAGGTTGCGCAGGGCAACCGGGTCCGCGAGAATCTCGGCTGTTTCCCGGGCGGACAGATACTCCTCGATCGCGACCAGAACCGTCTGCTGGACGCTCCGGTGCTCGGTCGCGGCGACCTGCTTGAGATCCGCCTCGATCTCGGGCGGAAGACGGAGAGTCATAGCCATACCAAGATGGTATCATATCGGTGCAAGCTGCGGCGGCGCGGGAGCGCATGGGCAGGCAGTTCGCTGACCGGAAGCCGAAGGCTATCGGGATTCCCGTGCCGTCAGGACCGCAGTCCCACCAGGTGATGGAAGCTGCCGTCGCCGACGTTCCGGCGGAGCGTGTGCATGATGAGCCATCTGTCGTCATGAGGGCCTTCGATGTACATGGGCATCCCGTCCTGCCGAACTCCACGTCGCAGACCGTCCCAATTACCGAGATGCCCCGCGGCCTTGGCGAAGTCCGCGTGCGGCTCGAACCCGAGCCCGCGAGCGTAACCGACCGCGCCGAACACGATCCGCTGGGCGAGAACCAGCGGCACCTCCACAGGTTCCCCCGGATGACTGCGGAAGGCATCAGCACAAACGACGGGAGCTTCCTCCTCTCGCACAGCTTCGGCCCCAGTGCGTTCTTCACGCCCAGGCACCAGGCGTCGACCAGGAACTCGCGCACCCGGGAGAAGGACGCGTGTTCGGAGATGTAGCGGCCTGGGCGGAGAGCTTCCTCCATCGCGAGTTCGATGGGGACGCTCATTGGACGACCCCGTCGAGTCGCTCGGCGCGGAACGCGGAATCATCACCAAGGTGGAAGTTGATGCGACCCTCGAGCGTGCCCTCGGGGTTGAGCGCGGCCCAGCCGCGACCGCTCACGTCGTCGCCCTCGTCGGAGCCTTGCCACGAGAACTCAACGCCCGGCGTGCCATCACGACCTGCGTCGCGGCAGTCGGGTTCTCCCGTCACCGCGATGAAGCCCAGTCCGCCGAGACCGTCCTCATAGCCAGAGGCCTTCGCCTCGCCGGTAGCCGTCGCGCACCCCCGATTGCAACGGCGACCGGCCGCTCATCCTGCATACTTGTACATCGTGGCCAAGCGCGGAAGTGCACACTCATGCCGCGGAGCGCGCGCGAAACCTGCGAGTACTGCAGAGGTCTTCTGCGGTATGGTCCGGCGATGGACGATGGGGATGGCTACTTCGGAGAACGTGTCGCGGCGACGTATGACGAGTCGTCGGCGGACATGTTCGAGCCGGGCGCCGTGGAGGCGGTGGTCGACGTTCTGGCGGCGCTCGCCGGCGGCGGCCGGGCCTTGGAGCTGGGCATCGGGACGGGACGCATCGCACTGCCGCTGGCGCGCCGCGGCGTCCCGGTCTGCGGCATCGACCTGTCGCGGGCGATGGTTGCCCGGCTGCGCGCCAAGCCGGGCGGCGACGCGATCGGCGTGACAATCGGCGACTTCGCGACGACGAGGGTGGACGGGACGTTCGCAGTCGCGTACCTGGTCTTTAACACGATCATGAATCTGACGACGCAGGCGGCGCAGGTGGCCTGCTTCGGCAACGTCGCGGCTCACCTTGACCCCGGTGGCTGCTTCGTCATCGAGGTCGCGGTCCCCGATCTGCGCAGGCTCCCGGCCGGGCAGAACGTCGTGCCGTTCCACGTGAGCCCGACGCGGTGGGCGTTCGACGTCTACAACATCGCCACGCAGGCGATGAGTTCGAACTACGTCGAGGTCGCGGGCGGC
>DATIYI010000041.1:0-150556 GCA_035517695.1 Streptosporangiaceae bacterium | reverse complement strand
GCACCTGATCGAGATCCGCGACCGGACGTGTATGTTCCCCGGCTGCCGCCGCGACGCGGCCCAGTGCGACTGCGACCACACACTCGCCTACGAGCACGGCGGCCGGACCTGCGAATGCAACCTCGGACCCCTGTGCCGCCGGCACCACCAAGTCAAGCAGGCTCCCAGCTGGCAACTCACCCAGCCCCAGCCAGGCATCTTCCACTGGACCGCCCCATCCCGGCGGACCTACCGGACCACCGCCGATCCCTACTAACAGCCCCGTGGCCACTACCCAAGGTGCGGCCAGAGACCGTCGCAGCGAGCTCCGCCGCCTTTCACCTCGAAATACGGATCAGGAATACTCAGGAAGATGGTGAGCATCTGACCGAAGTCCGGTCTGAGGAGTATCCGATCCCGTGTTGATCGCGCAACGGAACTCGCGGGGCGTGAACCGCGGGCCTGCCCGCGTACCCGGTTCGATCCAGTTGGCGCGAAAGGTCTCGCACGTCATGCCGCGATCGGACGCAGCGAGCCTCGCCAGGCTGGGTCATCGCGTCGCTGACAGCGGAACTGCGCCGCTACTTGAGCGCCTCGCGGCTGCGCCGCAGGAACGCCTGTTCGGCCGTGTTCTGGGTGCGGGCGATCGCCGTCTCGTACGCCCGCGCCGCCTCGGCGTCTCGGCCCAGGCGCCGGAGCAGGTCCGCGCGAATGGCGTGGAAAACGTAGTAGCTGTCGAGGTCGAGGGCATCGACGATAGCGAGGGCCGCAGCCGGTCCGTCGACCTCGGCAACCGCGACTGCCCGGTTGAGTGCGACGACCGGGCCGGGGCTGAGTGACTGGAGCTGGTTGTACAGCTGGAGGATCTGCTGCCAGTCCGTCGCGGCCGCGACCGGCGCGTCGCTGTGGACGGCGTTGATCGCCGCCTGGATCTGGTACGGGCCCGGCCGGCCCCGCCGCAGGCATTGCCGGACTATCGCCTGGCCTTCGGCGATGAGGCCCTGGTCCCAGCGGCCCCGGTCCTGGTCAGCCAGCAGCACGAGGTCGCCGCCGGCGCCGGTCCGAGTGGCCCGGCGCGACTCGGCGAGCAGCATGAGCGCGAGCAGCCCCAGGACCTCCGGCTCGTCGGGCATGAGCTCTGCTGGGAACCGGCCTAGCCTGATGGCCTCCGCGGCGAGGTCCTCGCGGCCAAGCCGGTCGCCCAGGCTCGCCGTGTAACCCTCGTTGAAGATGAGATACACGACGGCCAGCACGGCCCCGAGGCGGCCAGGGAGGTCGGCATCAGTCGGGACGCGGTAGGGGATCCCCGCGTCGCGGATCTTGCCTTTGGCCCGTACCAGCCGCTGGGCCATGGTCGGCTCGGGCACCAGGAAGGCGCGTGCGATCTCCGCCGTGGTGAGCCCGCCCAGGAGCCGGAGCGTCAGCGCGACCTGAGCGCCGGTCGCGAGTGAAGGGTGACAGCAGGTGAAGATCAGGCGCAGCCGGCCGTCGCGCACGGTGTCCTCCTCTGCTGGGTCCGCCCCGGCTGGGCCCTCCTCGGCCGGTTCGGGACAGGCGCGCAGCAGCGCGGCCTGGGCGTGCCGATCCTCGCGGGACGCCTCACGGCGCAGGCGGTCGATCGCCCGGTTGCGGGCGGGTGGTGATGATCCATCCCGCCGGGCTCGGCGGCAGCCCGGTGGACGGCCACCGCTGCAACGCCGCGGTGAACGCGTCCTGAACCGCCTCCTCGGCGACGTCGATGTCACCGAAGACGCGGACCAGGACGGCCACCGCGCGACCGTACTCCGCGCGGAACACGCGCTCGATTTCGGACACGGCCACGGCCGTCATTCCTCGGCGCCGCCCCGGAACGGACGCACCTCGATCGGGAGCGTGGTCGCTCTGGCCAGCTTGCGGCCCCACCCGAGCGCGGCGTCGAGATCGGGCGCCCTGACGATGGTGAACCCGCCCAGGTGCTCCTTGCCCTCGGCGAACGGGCCGTCGGTCGTGAGCACCTCGCCACCCTCGAGCCGCACCACGGTGGCCGTGCTCGGCGGGTGCAAGCCGGCCGCGAAGACCCAGGCGCCCGCCGCCTTCATCTCCCGGTTCACGGTTTCCAGGTCGCGCGTGATCTCTTTCATGACTGGGGGCGGCGGCGGATCTCCGTCCGGCTGGTAGACGCTGAGCAGGTACTGCTTCATGTGATGTTCCTCCTTGGTTCTGGCGACCTTAATTCTGGCGACGAGACCGGATCGGAGGGCTGGTAGGTCGCGATCACCACGCCGGTGGTCGTGACCACGGTGCCGGCCAGCCGTAGAGTGGCGAACGAATAGGGGTTGTCCTTCCGGCTGGGCCAAAAGGCGGCGAGCACCGCAGTGGTTTTTCACCCTCCACACGAACGGCTTCCGGCTGGATCGACACGGAGACGCAAAGATTCTGTTCATGAATGTCAGTTCACAAGGATCGGTTCACTGGGATCGGTTCAGTGCCGCTGCCGCCGACGTCGACGCCGCCTCGACGCTGCTCATCGGTGCGATCCACGGCCAGGTCCTGCCACGGGTCCTATTCACCCCGCCGGGCAGCCCGATCACCACCCCGCCCGGCCTCGCCCGGCGCCTTGCCGAGACGATCCTCAGCGGCATCGCACCGCGCGGATCAAACGTCTAGAGTCGGCAGCAGGCAGGACAAGATGTGATGGGGTCGGCGTGGCCAGCTCGCACGTGATCGTTGGGTCGGGGGAACATCACGTCCTCGCCCTGCACGGCTGGTTTGGCTCGGCGCGCGGATGGGGTTCGTTGCCCAGGTACCTCGATCGCTTGGCATGCACCCACGCCTTCATGGACCTGCGCGGCTACGGCGACCGTAAGCAGGTAGCCGGGCACTACCCGATGTTCGAGATGCCGATGGCGCTTGCGACGTCCATCGAGGAGTTTCTGGGGCGGGAGTGACAGCAGTGCCCCGGCCCGACACCGAAGTCGTGTTCGACCCGGTCACCTACGTCGGCGGAGTGCCGTACGACGCTCTTGCCCGGCTCCGCCGAGACAGGCGGGTCGCGTGGGTGGACGAGGTTCCCGTTCTAGGCTGGCCGGGCGGCCCAGGCTTCTGGCTCGTGCTCAGGCACCCCGACGTCGAGTCGGTGCTGCGGCGGCCGCGGCTGTTTTCATCCTGGCTGGGCGCGACGCAGGTCCGCGACCCGGCGACACCGCAGGCCCTCGCCTACGTCCGCCGGATGATGCTGAACATGGATCCCCCGGAGCACTCGCGGCTGCGGCGGCTGCTTGGCCGGTCGTTCACCGCGCGTGCGGTGGCCCGCCTCGACCAGCGCATCCGCGGGCACGCGCGGACGATTTGCGATCGTGTCCTTACCAGCGAACGGGGCGAGTGCGACTTCGCCAAGGACCTGGCCGCCGACCTGCCGCTGCTCACCCTGGCAGATGTCCTTGGCGTGCCGGATCAGGACCGCTGGCTGCTGTTCGACTGGTCCAACCGAGTTATCGGATACCAGGACCCCGATTACGCCTCGTCGGCCGAGTTCGACCCGTCCGCAGGTACGGCAATGGCCAGGGAGGCGTTGTCGCTGCGGCCGGCGACGGACGCGGGCGGCTGCCTGCCCGACCCCCGCACCCGCGAAGGCATGCCCGACCTCTACGCCTACGCCCACCTGCTTGCCGAGCAGAAGCGGCGCCGACCGGGCGACGACATCATGTCGATTCTCCTCGCGCAGGTCGACGACGACGGCGGCCACGTATCGCTCGAGGAGTTCGAGAACATGTTCTGGCTGTTCGCCGTCGCGGGCAATGAGACCCTGCGTAACGGCCTGCCCGGCGCGTGCATCGCACTGCTCGAGCACCCAGCAGCGCAGGACGAACTGCGCGCCGATCCCGCTCTGATGCCGACGGCTGTCGAGGAGATGCTGCGCTGGTGGACGCCGGTGATGACGTTCCGCCGTACGGCGACCGCCGACCTGGAGCTTGGCGGGCAGCGCATCCGCGAAGGAGACAAGGTCGTCGTCTCGTTCACGTCGGCCAACCGTGACGAGGCCGTCTTCGACCACCCTGACCGCTTCGACATCCGCCGCCACCCCAACCCACACCTGGCGTTCGGCCACGGCCCGCACTTCTGTCTCGGCGCCCACCTCGCCCGCATCCAGATGCGCGCCTTGTTCGACGAGGTGCTGGCCCGCACGTCCTCGCTCAGCTACGCGGCAGAGCCGTCCTACCTGCGCTCAAGCTTCCAGCGGGGGGTCAAGCGCCTCGCCGTCGCATGGACGGCACCGAAGTAGGCCGTGACGCCCCTGGCCTAGTCCCGTCGGTCAGCCGCCTCGAGCCCGAGCCGGCGGAGCGAACCGTCGAGCGCGGGTCAGCTGCCGCGCCCCCGGCCCCGCAGGCCCGTGTCACGCCGCGGCGGCCGTTCGGGATCATTGAACTGAACGGCTGCGCGGGGTGGCACGGGATCGTCCGGTCCCCATCCTCGCAACCGGTATGAGCTGATCGGGGGGCGGTATGCGGGCTGTGCTGGTGCCGGACATCGCGGTCCCTGCGGCACGCCCGGGCTGGGGCAGGCGGGGAACGAGCGTGCCACCGGCGTCGCCACCGGCGGCGCCAACGCGCAGGCGGTTATCGGGCTGTACGGGCTGACCATGATCGTCCTGTCGATCGCGTTCAGCCTGCTGTGGCTGCATCTGCGCCGCAAGCCTGAGATCCTGACCGGGCACGCGCCTGCTGCCGTGATCATCCGGGCCCTTGCCCGCGCGGCCGCGGGCGGCGTGCTTACGTGCTCGCGGCCGCGCTGAGCTTCATTGTCCCTTTCCTCTCGATTGCCCCCTTCCTCTCGCTGGCTATCTACGCGATGCTCGTGGTCGTCTTCGCGGTCGCGGCCGCGCGCCAGACCGCCATCGGCATGTCCGGCCAGGACCCGCGGAACTGACTAACGCGGCGGTGCGCGGCTCGCGTCGAGCGGCCTTCGCTCGGGTGGCGCCGCGGTCCCTTCGCTTGGGTGGTCCCTCGCGTTCGCGACCTGATCGGTGGCAAGCTGACCAGATGAGCGGCGGCGAGGTGCGGGACGGGGTGCGACTGACCAATCTCGATCAACCGCTGTTCGACGGGGCTGCGGCGGCCAAGCGCGATCTGGTCGACTACCTGGACGCGGTTCGTGACCGCATCATCCCGCAGCTGCGTGACCGGCCGCTTTCTGTGATCCGGGTGCTCCGCGGCCAGGCACCGTTCATGCAGAAGAACGTGCCCAGGTACACCCCGCCGTGGGTGCCGACGGTGCCGCTGTGGGCGGAGACCTCCAAACGGGAGGTCTCCTACGCGCTGTGCAACGACCGCCGGACGCTGCTGTGGTTCGCCAACCAGCGGGCGGTGGAGTACCACCCGACCCTGATTCGCGCCGACCGCTGGGATCGCCCGACCCACCTCGTGCTCGACATCGACCCGCCGTCGGCTGACGCCTTCCCGCTGGCCGTCCGCGCTGCGCTGCTCGTCCGCGCGGCCCTGGCAGAGGCCGGCCTCGCGGGCGCGGTCAAGACCAGCGGGGCGAAGGGCGTGCACGTGTTCGTGCCGATCGATGCGCAGGCGACGAGCGAGGACATGGCCGCGGCCACCCGCGCGATCGCCGCGCGGGCCGAATGGCTTGACCCGGCACTCGCTACCACGGCCTATATCAAGGAAGATCGCGCAGGCAAGGTATTCCTCGATTCGACCCGGGCAGGGGGAGCGACGGTGGCGGCGGCGTACAGCCCGCGCGTCCGGCCGGGTGTGCCTGTGTCGTTTCCCGTGGACTGGGACGACCTTGATCGCGTTGCGCCGGCCGACTTCACGGTGCACACGGCGGCGCGGCTGGTCGCCGACACGGACCCGTGGGCCGACCAGATGCCCGTGCCGCAGCACCTCAGCCCCGAGCTGGTCGAGCAGGGCCGCGCGATTCCTGTCGCCCGGGTGCAGGCGATGCACGAGGGCAAGCGGCGCGCCCGCGCTCGCCGCGGTTAACGGGGTGCCTGTCTCTGCTGGCTGTCATGATCGCCGGCGCCTAGGTTTCAGCGCGGACCGGCGGTAACGGTGACGCTGTTGACCGACCGGAGGGCCTGCCGCATCGGGCCGCCGGGAGGAAATACGCGCGCCTGACGGGTTCATGCCGGCCCGGGGCCAGCAGGAAGGCCGGTCGGGTTGTCCGCGGGCAGCACGCCCGAGGCTAGGACCGCGTCGACCGAGGTGCGCAGCGTGGCTACCACCTCGTCGACCGCGGGTTCGCCGAGCGCGGCAAGGCCACCCGCCCATGCCGCGTCGTCGGTTCGCATCTCGATGCCAGCAAGCAGCGCGCGGCCCGCCGCCGTCAGCAGGGGCTCAGCATCACCGGTCAGCAGACCCCGCGCGCGCAACCGCCCGGCCGCGCCGGCCCAGTCCTGCTCAGTCCACCCCCGCGCGAGGCGGATCACCTCAGCGGGGAAGCGGCCAGCCGCCGTCTGGAGCAGATGCGCTTCGAGCCCGCTGATCCCTGCCACGACAAGCGCGGCGACATGGCCGTCGCCGCGGTGCTCCCGCAACGTCGTCGCCACCTGCCAGAACGCCGCGACAGGATCATCGGGCATGGGCAACGCCGCGTTCGCGGCGAACAGGGCACGCCCGGTTGCGTCGGCTGCCGCCGCCACAGGTGCCAGCAGCCCGGCCGCCGCGCCGCAGGCGTCCGGATCGACGCTGATCGCGCGGAGCGCTTCCGCCGACACCTCCGCCCGCCTCGTCAGGCACACTTGCGGCGATGCGCGTGACCACGCGTCGGGCAATGCCCTGGCGACCATGCCAGGCGCGAAGCCGGCGAACGCCGCCACCACGGCCGCCGGTCCCACCGCGCCCAGTGGTGCCGCGCGGAACGCGAAATAGGTCATCCAGTATCCGCGCAGCCCGAGGCCGACACCGGCGTCGCGAACCCCGGGGCCGAAGTAGACGACATCATGCAGCGGCTCCAGGCTCAGCCACAGTCGCCGCGCGGCGTTATCGGTCATAGGCATTGCTGGGCACCTCCAAGATTCGTCAATGTAGCGGGACCCGCCGCGCGTGACGCGGTCACACCGAGGTCGGCGAGGACGGCGCGGGCCGCCCCGTAGCCGCACATGCCATGCACGCCGCCGCCGGGCGGGGTGGAGGCTGAGCACAGGTAGACGCCGCGCAGCGGGGTCCGGTACGGGTTCCACCTGACCGCGGGACGGAAGATCGTCTGCCGCAGGATCGCGAGCCCGCCATTGATGTCCCCGCCGACGTAGTTCGGGTTGTGCCGCTCCTCATCCGCCGCGGTCGTCGTGACGCGGGCGAGTACCAGATCGTGGAAGCCGGGCGCGAACCGCTCGATCTGGGCTTCAATGCGGTCGGTCATGTCCACGGCGGAGCCCGGCGGCACATGGCAGTAAGCCCATAGCGTGTGCTGCCCAGCAGGCGCGCGGGTCGGATCCACCACGCAGGGCTGGGTGAGGATGCAGTACGGATGCCCCGGGTGCCGGCCCGCCGCCACCTCGGCCTCGCTGCGGGCGACCTCGGCCAAGTTACCGCCCAGATGCACGGTCGCCGCCTGCCGGCACGCAGCTGCCTGCCACGGCACCGGACCCGAAAGCGCCCAGTCGACTTTGCACACCCCCGGCCCGTACCTGAACCGCTCGAGCGCCCTGCGGTACCTGCCCGGCAGGCGACCCGCCGCCATGCCGATGAACTGCCGAGGGGACACATCGAGCAGCACAGCGCGGGCAGGCCCGAGGTCGGCAAGCGTCCGGACCCAGCGGCCCGTCACCACCCGCCCATCCAGGCTCGCCAGCTCGTCGACAAGCGCGTCCGTGAGCCGGGCGCTGCCACCCTCCACCACCGGCCACCCCACCGCGTGCGCCGCCATCGTGAGCACAAGCCCGTACGCGCCCGTGAGCGGCGCGCTTAGCGGCAGCTCCGCATGAGCGGCCACGCCGGCCAACAGCGCCCTGGCCTCCTCGGTGCGGAAACCCCTGGCCAGCCAGGTGACGGGCAGCAACCCGGCGGCACCGAACCGCGCCAGCGCGACCGGATGAGCGGGCACGGAACGCAGCGGCGCGAGGACCGCTGGCACGATCAAGCCAGCGTCACGCACCAGCGGCGACAGCAGCCGGCGGTAGGTCGCGGCGTCCGCGCCAAGGCCACCCGCGGTCTGGTCCACCGAACCCGCGACCGCGGCCGCACGCCCGCCATCCAGCGGGTGGGCGAACGCGACAGCGGGCGGGCGCAAGGTGACCCCACCGGCCGCCAGCGAGGTGCGCAGGAGGAACGGGGACATCGCCGCGAGCGGATGCACCGCCGAGCACACATCGTGCCGGAAACCTGGCAGCGTCAGCTCCGCCGTCCTGCAGCCGCCGCCCGGCGTGGCCGCCCCCTCCACCACATCCACCGCCAGGCCTGCGCGCGCCAGAGTAAGCGCAGCAGCCAGCCCGTTCGGGCCAGAACCCACGACCACCGCATCAGGCGCCCGCACGTATTCTCCAGTCCGGCGGCGGCCGGCGCCCAGCCAGCTCGCCGGTTGCATAGGCCAAGTTCACATGTCGAGTATCCTCCCCTGGACAGCGACGCCGACGGGCACAGGCGCCGCGCGAGCCTGCGGCCGAGGCGGTCAGGCGAGCGGCTGCGCGAGCCAACGCAGCCGCGACCGCGGTGTGTTCAGTCGACGTGCGGTACGCGGTGATCGTCAAGTCCGTGCACGATGCGGCGGCGGATCGATGGATGAATGTCGTACTCATCCAGCTTGTCCTGTGGCACCCAGGCGAGTTCCAGCGCCTCACGGGTCGTGGTTAGCTGCCGCCGATCTGGCGGGCGGTGAAGCAGGCGTTGACCGGCTGGCGTACCTCACCGTCCGCGTAGGCGATCACGTGCCCGGGTCATGAGGGTCTCGTTCTTCTTCAACCCGCCGGTGGGGATGGCCCATCGCCCCGAGTCTGGCCTGCGCAGGAGCAGCAGGTCACCACGGCTGTTACGGACGATCACGCTGGCGGAAGGTTTGCGGCTGGTCGGCTTCGGCGCGGCCGCGTCGCGCCAGTAGTCCACCCGGTGGGCCTTCTTCCGCTGTACGCAGCCAGCAGACCGTACACGTGCGTGTTCACCAGAATGTCGTCGTCGAAGCGGTACATCGAATTGTAGAGCGGCGTGTCGTGCAACCGGATCTCGGCCACCCCCGCGAGCGGCCGGTAGGCCGCCAGCACTGCCGCGACGCGCCCGCGGTATCGGGTACGCGGTATCGGGTACGCGGATACGGCGTCACGCGGCGCATCGGGGCGTCGCGCGCCTAGCGTCCCGCGGGGTCGAACTCACTTCTCGGGGTGATAGTCGTGCAGAGTGGCAACACGCTCACCGAGCCACGATTTGATCGCCTCCAGCCCGCGTGGGATGTCGCCGACATCCTTTCCCGACATCGTCGCCACGTTGCGAAGGACGACATGTCCAAGCTGTGAGATCGGCTCCAGCGCGTGCTCTTCGTGCTTGGCCAGGAACAACTTGGCGTCCGGCTCGTCGCCGGGCGCCGTCCCCCGGCTCAGGTCGACATTGTCCAGGCAAGGTGGTGCGACCTGCTCCGGCGCGTCCCTCCTCGGCTCGGCGAGGTTGAACGCCGGGGTGAGGAGCGGCGCGGTCTCGTCGCGCTTGGTGAGCGCGGGACCAAGGTCGAATCGCTCTCGGACGGTGCGCAGCACCGACGTGCTGTGAAAAAGATCCCTGATAACGGTCTCCCGTCGCGTATAGGGGGAGATCACGACCGTCGGGATCCGGACACCGAACCGGTCGAAAGCGAAATCCTGCTCCCCGGTGAAATCATCCGGGACCGGAGCGGCCGGCGGCGGCACGTGGTCGTAGGTCCCGCCGTGCTCGTCAAATGTCACGATCAGCGCCGTCTTCTCCCACTGAGGAGACTTCCGCACCGCGTTGTACACCTCGGCGAGGAAGTGCTCGGCCAAGCGGACATCGTGCGGCGGGTGATAGTCATTCAATTCCTTGCCAAAGAGCATTCTCGGCTCGACCCACGAGAACGCGGGCAGCGCTCCCGCCGCGCAGTCCTGGAAGAACCTCGCATGCGTCCGTGCACGCGACTTCCACATCTTGCGGTGCCTGGCTCCACCGAGGCTGAGCGTGCACATCGGCACCTTCTGCCCCGGATCGAAGTAGACGGCCCAGCCGACGCCCTTGTCCTCGAGAAGGGAGAAGATGCTGGGCTGCTCGAAGTCCCAGCCGTAGTTGGCGACAAACTCGTTGTCTACCCGGCCCTTATTGGTACCGCAGAAAAAGAAGTTCCGGTTGGGAGTCGTACACGTCGGCACCTCGCAGTGCCAGTGGGTGAAGACCGCATACTCCTGGGCGAGAGTATTGATCACCGGGACGATCTCCGGGGTGAGCACGGCGCCGATGTTCTGCATCTCCGCGTCGGTGGGGAACCGCTCCTTCAACCAGGCGAAGTTCCAGTAGTAGTCGAGCGCGAAGCCGTCCATCGCAGGGACTGTCCCCGCCGGTGGAGCGTTGTACGGCGGGTCGAAGAAGTCGGGAAAGATCGGGTACGCGGCCTTCCCCGCGTTTGACGCCGGGACATACTGCCCGTAGCACTGCACGTTGACATTGCCGAAAGCCTCACCTGGATCGGGCAGGGGCGCCCGGAAGTCCGTCGCGGGCCGGACCTTCACAGTGCCGCCGGGATACGCCAGCCTGACGTCACGCCCTCGGATCCCGTCGTCAGGGTCGATGTGCGGGAGATGTCCAAGCACATTGTCGAACGACCGGTTCTCGAACATGAGGACAACCCAATGATCGATCAGCTGCATCGCCCCGCCCCCTCTTCAGCTTGTCCACGCGATGGGGATCGGTGAAAGGGGGGTTCCGGTCGCGGCAGGGCGTACCCACCCGCGGTTCACGGAAAACACCCGCGCCCGACGTTATCCCGCCTGGGACGCCAAGATCGCCTCGTGGCTGACCTGGTGTTTCCCATCGGCATTGGTGGGCAGCCGAGGCTCGAGCAGCCGAACGACGCGCTCGTGCGTATAACGACGACCAACATCTGCGGGTCGGACCTGCGCATAACACGAAGGTCCTCATACACCCTGCGGCGTGACAGGAGTGTGGCCTTGCCGAGAGTACGTGCGGGGAGCGCCGGGGCCCGCCGCGGAACCATCCGCGCGGCCGCCTAGCCACCGCCCGAGTTCGGCTGCCTGACCTGGCAGCCGAAGGTGCGGCTCAGCGACGAACCGGGGCCTTGGGATCCGGATTTGTGGGCAGCCACCCCGGAACCACAGTGGCTTGGCTTGGCAGAAACAGCCAAACCGATGACGACCATACTGAAGACGGCGATGAACGCGACTGGCACGAATGCGATCCACCGCACACGTCCGCGAATGCCGACGGCGCGCCGGCCGCCCACCGAGTGTGGACGCCGCTCGTTGTGCGCCGCTGTCCTGAGCCGACGCGGGGTCAGCTGCTCGATCCCGGGGATCTCTTCGTGCCTGGTTAGCCGGGTGAAGATGGCAAACAGGGTGGCGAACCTCGAATCGTGTGCCTGCAACCCGGTTGCGATTCCGTCAAGCATCCGCTGCTGCCCGGCTGGCAAACTCATCAAAATCTCCGCTAGTCCATCGCTTGGTGACCACTACCAGGCCTGGCTGCGCCGCCGGAGCCCAGGCGCGATGCGTGCGCACGAGCACGCGTCCCGTAACTGCGCAGAAGCGTACCTGGCGCTGCTGACTACCCTTGCCACGGGGGTGAAACGGGGTTGTTCATATTTGTGTGGACCAGGAAGGGTTGGTTCATACGGTCGAGACTTCCCCACTTCCTGTGGCTACGACCTCGGCGGAAGGCAAGCTGGCCGCGCACTTGCCCGCGAAGAGCATGGGCAGTAAGCCGGCACCGTCAGGCCTCACGCCCAGTCCTGGTTAGTTGGCTGCGCGTAGGCATACTCCGGTTCGCCTCGCGTCGTGAGATCCGGTCATCGCTGGCCTTTCGTCACGCGGGTCCGGATCAGCCCCAGCGCCGCGAAGCCATAACCAAACCGGGCCGCGAAGCCGCAGCTCGGTCTGGCCGCTCTTGTCCAGGTGACCGTCCGCCGCCAACTCCTCGATGCGAGCAGCGCGGTCCATCATGAGTCGCGCTCCTAGCTTTCATCGGCGGCGACCGTAGCGCCTGCTTGCCAGTGCGTGTGTGATCACGAGTCACATCCGCCACGATGGAAAATGGTGTTCCGCAGCTCCCTGATGGCCCGGTCCAGGCTACAAATGGCATCGCCGACATGGTCGGCCACGCGCTGATCGCCCAACAGCCCCAACGCGGCCTGTAGATCCAGCCCGGCCGCGAACAGCCGGTTGACCACGACGTGGTTCTCGTCTTGTCTAATCCGGTCGTGATCTTCGGTCACGCTCTGGGCCACTTCCGCTGAGAAGGCTGGGCCGTTGCCCGCACAGGCCCTGCTGCTGGGCGGGGAACTCCGAGTCGGCCGCATTCGGGGCGCGTCCCGTGCTGGTGGCGCGGCGGTGGCTACGGCGGAAGACGAGCTTAATGATCGGTCCATCGCGGAAGCTCCTTGGTCCGGTGCCCAAACGGGGCTTGACCGTGCCACCGGGGTCCGTGGCGACGCGGTACCTGCACCATGCTTGGGCCGGGTCAGGGTCGAGTGGACGTTCTGCAATCACCGTACGCCGGTTCGTAGTACCTGCATATCCGTGGTGACGTTCGAACCGACAGCGTCTGGTCCTGCCGACATCTCAGCCGCCCGGATCCTCCGATCCGGGCGGCGCTTCGGTGTGATGAATCCGCGCACGGCACACCAAGCTTCCTGATGGCCTCGCTGGCGAGCGACTACCCGATGACCGATCCGCGGGTGATGTTGATCGCTGACGCGGTGATGGTTCGCGGCACGTCGGACGCGGCGAAGGCGGCCACGTTGCCGACGTCCTGCAGGGTCGCCGCGCGCCCGAGCATCGTCCGCCCGACAATGTCGTCGATCGCCTGGCGCCCGTCGAACCCGCGCGAAGGGTCTCGGGTATCCCGCCCGTCTGCAGCGTGACGAGGCGGATGATCAACCCGGATCGCTGTCTGATGTGGCGCGCCGCCGCTCCCGAGGTCAGGAAGATCGTTCTCACCCGCAGTGATGACCGGCGGTGGCTCCGTAGATCACGGCGTTCTTGCCTTCGAGCATCACTGCCGCAAGGTGGCGAGTAGCTCCGTCAGGCGCTCGCCGGAATCACGGACACCTCGCTCCATCCCGGCGGCGACCATTCCGTCGCGGTCCTCGACGGACTGGAAGCTCGAGACCGTGCGCACCAGCGTCCTGCCATCACGCTCCTGCAGCGTGGTCGTGTCCAGGGCGACGTGGCCCGGCACGCCCTCAAACTCGAAGGTCTGCACGGTGCCCGCCGGCGACGGCGTGCCGTGGAAGCGCCCGTGGAAGCCATACTCGTTGCCGTTGGCGTCCTTGGCGACGTAACGCCATTTGCCGCCGTCGCGAACGTCGTACTGGTCGATCGTCATGGTCAGGTCGCGTGGTCCCAGCCACTGCACCAGCAGCTCCGGGTCGGTGTACGCGCGGAATACCAGGTCGCGCGGCGCGTCAAACTCCCTGGTGATGACGATCTGCGGCATGCCGGGCTCTGCAATGATCTGCGTCTTACCCATCGTCGCTTCCCTTCTGAGTGACCGCCTCAGCGCGGTCGTCGTCCTTCCTGTCGCCTTGCAGCGCCAGGAGCAGCTCGTCGAGCCGCTCGTGGCTCTCGTCCCAGAACTGCTGGTAGCGGGCCAGCCAGGTGGTCACCTCACGGAGTGGCTCGGCCTCCAGGTGGCTGAGGCGTGCGGTCGCACGCCGGGTGCGCGAGATGAGACCCGCGTTCTCAAGCACCTTGAGGTGCCGGGAGATGGCCGGCTCATTAAGCGGCCGCTGCGGCGGCACTCGCAGCGGACCGGGCGGCGGTGCCGGCGTCCTTGACGAGATCCTGATCGGGGCGGTCGGCGCACTAGCGGTCCTGATCTTCGTCTTCGCCTCGTTCCTCGCGCTGCTCCCGCCACTCATCGCCGCAATATCGGTAACTACGGCGTTCCTGGCGATCCTTGGCCTGCCTGACCTATGTCACCGACATCAGCTTCATCGCGCAGTTCCTGGTAGGTCTCAGCGGGCTGGGTGTGGCAATCGACTACTCGCTGCTGCTCATCACCCGCTGGCGCGAGGAGGTCGCGCACGGGCATGACGCGGTCATCACGGGCATCGGACGGACCGGACGCCTCGTCACCTCGGCCGTGGTGATCCTCTTCCTGGCGATGGCCGCGCTCGCGAGCGTCCCTTTCACGTTCTTGAAGATCTTCGCGACCGGGGCCGGCGCGGGGATCCTCTCGACGCGACCGTGGTCAGGTCGCTGCTGGTCCCTGCGCTCGTGTCGCTGTTCGGACGGTGGAACTGGTGGCTTCCGCGCTGGGCAGCCAAGTTGCTGCGGGTAGAGCCATCCGCCGCGAAGGCTGAGGATGCCGCGCCACCACGCCTGGCTGCCACCATGCGGTCCTAGCGTGGACGCGGTCAGTCAATCCGGGTCGCGACAGGTGTGCCGATCTCGACGGTCCTACCGACCGTGCATAGCCGGTCATGCGACTTCTCGACCACGTCGGGCAGTATCACCCGGGCCGTATCGCCCCCTTCGGTGTGCGGAAATCTGATCCGGAACGTCACCTCGATGCCGGTGAGACGGTTGCCTTCTGCGTCGCGCACCTTGTCCGCGTCGACCCGCACCGCAAACGCGTCGGGTTCAGCACGGCGCGAGGTCAGGAGGTCCACGTCGATCGCCGTGCAGCCGCCGATCGCGACCAGCAGCAGCTCGGTCGGAGTGAAATCCGCGCCGTCGCCGTTGCCGATGATGATCTCGCCGCCCCGGTCGTTGGAGACCTTGAACCTGCCGTTCGCGATGCGCTCGACGGTCACGCTGCGGTGCAAAGAACCAGTCGCCATCCCTCCACATTGCCATGGTTCCGCCTCGGACCGCCGTGGATCGGCTTGAGACGATCTCGGGTACGAAGCCCCGTCGGGCGTCAGTCTGCCGGTTGCGCCCAACGGGTACATAGGAGGAGGAGGGCGCCCGCATGGCGCGGCGCCCGCCATTGGGTCCCGAACGTCTGGAGGCAGGCCGATGATATCCAGCCTGATCGCGACGTCTGCCCCTGGCTCAATTGCCGGGCTTTTAGCGAACGGTCCGTGGGCGGCGACGTCGACCAAGGCGGGCTTCAACCTGTCCGACGCGGTCGCATTGTTCGTCATCGTGGTGGCGGTCGCCTTGATCATGGTGATCGTGCTCGGTATGCGACCACGAAACTCGCCGGGCCTCAGGTCGTCCCAGTCAGACAAGATCAAAGAAGCCGCGGCCAGGGATGTCGAGGCCATCGAGGAGGATGACAAGTACTACCGCTCCGACGCCCCTGGACGCCAAGAAGACGAGCTCTGAAGACGGACCCCACCCCGCAGGGCCAAGCGGGCACGGGTCTAATAGGGGTACGCGGCACGCGAACGCCACCGGCCGGATCGCGCCGCCGCCCCGACCAGGTGCCGTGGGAGATGGCTGTGGAAGATCTCAAATACAAGATGATCATGGCGCTCAATGCCGCGGACCTCGGCAGCCCGATCTGCGAGCAGGCGGCGGAGGTCTGCGCCGAGATCGCGGCGCAGCACTGCACGCAACTGCACGTCACCACGACCGCACCGGTCATCGCGGTCGCTGCAGGCACCGCGACCGAGCCGGCCCGATGACCGAGATGACCGCGCCGCTGCGGCCGACGGTGGACGTGCGCCGTCGCGACGAGCGGTTCACGACCAGGCTGTCCTGGCTGGACGTCAACAACGACGACATCGTCAGGCCGGGAACGGGCTTCGAGACGCACCCGCACCAGGACATGGAGATGGTCACTTGGGTGCTGCGGGGCTCCCTGGTCCACCAGGTCTCGCATTTCGTGCAGATGTGGGTCGTGCCCGACTCAGACGGCAGCACGCCCGGCTACGAGCAGGTCGAAATCGACGACGAGTTGCTGCGCGGCGGCCTGGTGCCTGTCGCGTCGGGGATGGACAGCCGCGACGGCGCCTCCGCCATCCGGATTAAGAACAAGTACGCCGCGCTGCACGCCGCCCGCCTCGGCAGCGGCGATGCGGTCGAGTTGCCCGAGGCGCCGTTCCTGCACCTGTTCGTGCCGAGGGGGAACGTCACGCTGGAGGGCACAGGCGATTTGGCCGAAGGCGACGCCGTGCCGTTCACCGCGACCGGCGGCCAGCGGGTCAGCGCGGCAGAGCCCGCCGAGATCCTCGTCTGGGAGATGCACGCCACGTTCTCCGCTTGGTGAAAAGCTCAGGGCGTGGGACCCGGGCCTGACTGGCGCCGGACCCGTCATGGGAAGCTGTGCGGAGAAGTAAGGAGCGCGTAACCATGACAGTGCCGAGCGATCCGGTCCCGCCATTGCCGGCTGAATCTCAGCAGGTGCTCGGCGGGCCCAGCGAAGCAGCGATCTTTCTGGTGGTGACGGTCAATGCTGGGGCCGAGCCTGTCGTACGGGATTTGCTCGCAGATCTGTCCGGGCTCAAGCGGGCGGTCAGCTTCCGGATCCCGGCCGGCAAGCTCAGCTGCGTGATCGGGGTGGGGTCGGCAGCCTGGGACCGCCTCTTCAGCGGGCCACGCCCGGCCGAGTTGCACCCGTTCCGCCAGCTGTGGGGCGACAGGCACCACGCGGTTTCCACACCGGGGGATCTGCTCTTTCACATCAGGGCCCAAGAGATGGATCTGTGTTTCGAGCTTGCCACCCAGATCATGTACCGGCTCGCCGGATCGGTCACGGTGGCTGATGAGGTGTGCGGGTTCAGGTACTTCGACGAACGTGACCTGCTCGGCTTCGTCGACGGAACCGAGAATCCCGACGGGCCGGCAGCGCTGGCCGCGACCTTCATCGGCGCCGAGGACCCGGATTTCACCGGTGGCTGCTATGTCATCGTGCAGAAGTATCTGCACGACATGACGGCGTGGAACGCGCTGCCCGTGGAGGAGCAGGAGAAGGTGATCGGCCGCACCAAGCTGTCCGACATCGAGCTTCCCGACGACATCAAGCCGTCCAATTCCCACGTGGCCGAGAACACAATCATCGATCCCGATGGGACGCAGCGGCAGATCGTGCGGGAGAACATGCCGTTCGGCAGCGCCGGCCGGGGCGAGTTCGGCACCTATTTCATCGGTTACTCAGCCACGCCGGCTGTCACCGAGCGGATGCTCGAGAACATGTTCATCGGCAACCCGCCCGGTAACACCGACCGGGTGCTCGACTTCTCCACCGCGGTCACGGGCACGCTCTTCTTCGTTCCAACCGCCGATTTCCTCGACGACCCGCCCGATCCCCCCGCGCTCGGCGCCGCCGTGGGCGCTGCGGGCGGCACCGCCGACGCGCAGGCCGCCGCGGCAAGCGACGGCCTCGACGCGCAGGCCAAAGCACCTGATGCCTTGTCCCGGTCCGGCGGTTCCCTGGGGATCGGCGGCCTGAAAAGGAGCACCACGTCATGAACAACCTGCACCGCGAGCTTGCCCCCATCTCAGACGCCGCCTGGGCTGACATAGAAGAAGAGGCCCGGCGGACGTTCAAGCGTCATGTCGCAGGCCGCCGGGTGGTGGACGTGCGGGGTCCCGAGGGTCTGACCCTGGCCGCGGTGGGAACCGGCCACCTCGCCGAGATCGGCCCGCCGGACGAGGGCGTCGCCGCCCACGCCAGGCAGTCGCAGCCGGTCATCGAACTGCGGGTGCCTTTCACCGTCGGCCGCCGGGCCGTCGATGACGTCGAACGCGGCGCGAAGGACTCGGACTGGCAGCCGGTGAAGGACGCGGCGAAGAAAATCGCCTTCGCCGAGGACTGGGCGGTGTTCGAGGGTTACGCGGCCGCGGGCATCGTGGGCATCAGGGAGGGTTCGTCGAACTCTGCCATCGCACTTCCCGACGATGCGCTTGGCTATCCGAACATCATCAGCCGGGCGGTGAGCTCGCTGCGTCTCGCCGGTGTCAATGGCCCCTACTCGGTGCTGCTCAGCGCGGACGCCTACACCCTCGTCGCCGAGACCTCGGACCATGGCTATCCCATTCTCGAGCACCTGGTGCGGGTCGTGGACGGGGAGATCATCTGGGCGCCCGCCATCGACGGTGCCTTCGTCCTGTCCACCCGCGGCGGGGACTACGAACTCCACCTCGGGCAGGACCTGTCGATCGGATACCTGTCCCACGACGCCGCGAGCGTTGAACTCTATTTCCAGGAGTCGCTGACCTTCACCATGTACACCAGCGAGGCCGCCGTCGCGCTCACCACGGTCTGAGGCAGGCGTAGAGCAGGCGGAGCGGAGCGGCCCCCCGGAGTCGTTATGGTCCTTGTGCCCGTCAGTCCATCTCGTCGCGGGCCATCTCGTCGCGGGCCGCGGCGAACGCGGCCGCTGCCGCCTCCAGCTCCGCGCGCGTGTGCGCGGCCGACACCTGCGTCCTGATCCGGGCCTTGCCGACGGGGACGACGGGGTAGCTGAAACCGATGACGTATATGCCCTTCGCGAGCAACAGGTCGGCCAGCCGGCTCGCGCGCGCCGCGTCGCCGATCATCACAGGGACGATCGGGTGGTCGCCGGGCAGGATGTCGAAGCCAAGCTCGGTCATCCGGGCACGGAACCACCTGGTGTTTTCGCGCAGCCGGGCGCGCAGGTCGTCGCCGCCCTCGAGCAGGTCGAGGACCTTTAGCGAGGCGCCGGCCACCGCAGGGGCCACGGAATTCGAGAAGAGGTACGGCCTTGACCGCTGCCGGAGGAGGTCGATGATCTCCTTGCGGCCACTGGTGTAGCCGCCGCTCGCGCCACCCAGCGCCTTACCCAGGGTCCCTGTCAGCACATCGACGCGGTCCCTGACGCCGTGCAGCTCGGGTGAACCGCCGCCGCCCGCGCCGACGAACCCCACCGCGTGCGAGTCGTCGACCATCACCATCGCCTCGTAGCGCTCCGCCAGGGCGCAGATCTGGTCGAGAGGTGCGACGTAGCCGTCCATGGAGAACACCCCGTCGGTGGCGATGAGCCGGCGCCTGGCATCCGCGCTGGCCCGCAGCTGGGATTCGAGGTCGGCCATGTCGCGGTTACGGTAGCGAAGGCGCCTGGCCTTGCTCAGCCTGACGCCGTCGATGATGGAAGCGTGGTTCAGTTCGTCGCTGATGACGGCGTCCCGCTCGCCGAGAATCGTCTCGAACAGCCCTCCGTTGGCGTCGAAGCACGACGAGTACAAGATCGTGTCCTCGGTACCGAGGAAACCGGAGATGCGCTGCTCCAGTCGCTTGTGGACGTCCTGGGTGCCGCAGATGAACCGGACGCTGGCGAGGCCGTACCCCCAGCGGTCCAGCGCGTCCTTGGCGGCGGCGACGATGCGCGGGTCGTCGGCCAGGCCGAGGTAGTTGTTCGCGCAGAGGTTAAGGACCTCGGCGCCGGCGGTGACACGGATACTGGGCCCCTGCGGGCTCACGATGACGCGCTCGGCCTTGAACAGGCCGTCCGCGCGGATCTTGTCAAGCTCGGCGTTGATCTCCTGACGGACGCTGGCAAACACCTACCGGACCCCTCGCATTCGTCGTTCTACCTGTCTTCCCAGGAAAGGACCACCTTGCCGCACTGGGCGCTGCGGACCGTGGCGAAGGCCTGCTCGAAATCGGCGGCGTCGAACCTGTGCGTGATGACCGGCGAGATGTCGACGCCTGACTGGATGAGAACCGACATCTCGTACCAGGTCTCGAACATCTGGCGGCCGTAGATCCCCTTGATCGTGATCATGTCGGTCACGACGTGGGCCCAGTCGATGCCGAATTCCCGCGTCGGAAGGCCGAGCATTGCGATCTTGCCGCCGTGCGTCATGCTGGCCAGCATGTCCCGCAGCGCGGCCGGCTTTCCTGACATCTCGAACCCCACATCGAAGCCCTCGCGCATGCCAAGCTGCCGCATGGCGTCCCGCATCGTGGTCTGCGTGACATCCGCGGCGAGCGTAACGCCGATCCGCCTGGCGAGATCGAGCCGGTAGGCAGAGACGTCGCTCGTGACGACGTAGCGTGCCCCCGCGTGCCGCGCCACGATCGCCGCCATCAGGCCGATCGGGCCCGCGCCTGTGATGAGGACATCCTCACCGAGGACGGGGAACGTCAGCGCCGTATGCACGGCGTTGCCGAAGGGGTCGAAGATGGCCGCGACGTCGAGATCGATGTCCGCCGGGTGCCGCCAGACGTTCGTCGCCGGCAGCGCTATGAACTCGGCAAACGCGCCCGGGTGGTTGACGCCGACGCCTTTGGTGTGCGCGCACTGCACGCGCCTGCCCGCCATGCAGTTGCGGCACCGGCCGCACACCAGGTGGCCCTCGCCGCTGACCAGATCGCCTTCGCGCAGCTCGTGCACGTCCGTTCCGGCCGACACGATCTCGCCGACGAACTCGTGGCCGACGACGAGCGGAACCGGCACGTTCGCCTGCGCCCAGCCGTCCCACTCGTAGATATGCAGGTCGCTGCCGCAGACGCCGGTGCGCAGCACCCGGATGAGCACGTCGTCCCTGCCGACCGCGGGAACTGGCACGTCCTCCACCCTGAGCCCGGGCTCGGATCGCGCCTTGACCAGAGCCTTCATCCGCCGACCGCTCCCCGGGTAACCTGCCGTGGCCTGCCGTGCCGTCTGCAATGGGCCTGCCATGTGGCGGGAGTGCAGCTTCAGGCGAGCCTGACTTTATCGCAGCAGGCGCCGGTCGATGAGCAGGTGCCGGGGCATCTGACCGGACTCGGCCAGGATGGACGCAAAACCAGCCGGCTCGAACCCCCGGCTGAGCGCCGCGGCCCCGGTGGGGCGCTGACCACCCGGCAGAGCCTCTAGTATCGACTATCGGCCAATAGCTTCTGTATCTACTAATAGTTGCTACTAATTGCAGTCAGCTAAAGTGGTGGCATGGACGGTGCTGGTACTGGGCCCTGATGACTTCGGGTATCCGGCTTCGCCGCGTCTACGACGACCCCTCGCCCGAGGACGGGACCAGGGTGCTCGTGGACCGGATTTGGCCGCGTGGGCTCACGAAGGACGCGGCCCACCTCGACGAGTGGGCAAAGGATGTCGCACCGTCGAGCGAGTTGCGCACGTGGTACCGACACGATCCGGCCAAGTTTGACGAGTTCCGCCGCCGCTACCAGGCCGAACTAGGCCAAGCCGGGCGACGTGCCGCCCTCGACGGGCTGCGCGCCCTGGCCACGGGTGGCACCGTCACGCTGCTCACCGCCACCAAGGACCTCGGCCGCAGCCATGCGGCCGTGCTCGCCGACGAACTGGACAAGGCCGAGGATGTCGCGTAACCGAGCCGGCCTCCGGGCGCGGTGGGTCAGGACGCGCGGCGGGCGCGCCTGCGCAGAAACAGCCAGCCAGTGATCGCCGCGGCGGCGAGCAGCAGCGTTACGCCTGTCGGCAGGAGGAATCCGATCCCGCGGCTATCCGCCGCCGCGCCTGCGGCGTCGCGCGCGTCCGCGGCTGCCGCGGCACCGGCAGGCAGTTCGTCGGAGTGGGCGGCGCATACGAGCGGCTTGACACCGGTCCCGGTACTCGCGCAGGCAATCGTGGCGAGGCGCAGGAGCTGGCTTGGCGTGTGCCCGACCTTGCCGATGACGCCAAAGGTATCCGCATGGCCGGCGGGCAGATTCAGCTGCCACCTCACCTGGCCCGCCTGGGCGGCGCCGTGCTTGGACGCCGAGATGAGCGTCATTCCGGCCGGCAGCGTCTGAACGACGTCAAGCCCGCGGGCATTCGTGCTGCCGATATTCTGGATCTTGACCGTATAGGTGAGCAGATCGCCGGGTTTAGCAAACTGCCTGCCGTCGTCCACGCCGATACTCAGCCCGGGCCCATTCATGGCCGCCGGAACCGGTGTTGACGGGTGCGCCGCCGATGCCGACGGACCCGGGCTGCCACTCGGACGAGGATGCGGGCCAGCGGCAGGGCTACCTGAGCCGACCGCCCGGCCGGCATTGGCCGCGGCCGGCCCCCGCATTGACGCCCAAGCAGGCTGCGACGGGAACGGCAAAAGTTGCGAGAACGACGCGATTAGTGGCCAGCAAACAGCCAGCACGGCACAAATGCGCCGGTAGTTGCCGGGGCCGCGTCGCGGCCGACGGGAATCATGCGGGCTTGTCATCTCTTCCCCCGGATGGCGATAAGTCCGCACGACAGCTAATCTTCCGAAAATATCCTCTTGCGCCGGAAGTGATGTCTATTACGGAAAAGCGCCTGGCCAAATTACGAGCTGTTCAGCCCCGGATCGTACCAGTACCGGTTACCCTCAGCCACGCAATGCCGCACGCCCGTGGCGGCGGGTCTGCGGGGGCCGCCTCCCCACGGAATCCTCGGAGGTTGGTGGTGTTACACCGCGTTGGCCGTTGCGAGATAGTCCAGCTGGACCGTGTAGGTGCCATTGGCCACGTTCGGGATCCCGGTGTTGTACTCGTAGTCGTTGCTGAGCGTGTCGCCCCCGGCCGCCGAAGCCACGCTTTGTGTGTAGACCTGCAGACCCGCGGGCGTCAGCGCCTGGAAGCCTGGCGAGCCGCTAGCGCCAACTCCCACGCCGGGGGTCTCCTCGACCGATATATCGCCCACCGAGATCGTGTCGTTGTTGCCCTTGGTCTCTGACACAAGGTTGCCGGTGGCGCCGGTCGGTAGTGCCCCCCCGACCGTTACGGGCGTCACGGTCACGTTGTAGCCGTTGCTGTTGTTGGTGGTCACGGTCAGGCTCACCGCAGCGTCAGCTACCGGCGTGTCACCGATGTTTCCGTCCAGGGAGAACGACGGTGTGTTGTCGACGAGGGAGATAGCCGGGCCGACGGTCGTTGTGAGGTCCGTGCTCCCGCTTGGTGGGTCATCGGTGAGTGACGGTGACGTCGTCGCGGGCGCAACGGGCGCTGGCGACGGGGCGGGGGCGGCTGGCGCGGCGTTCGGCGAGGCCAGCGCCTGGCCCGCAGGGCTTAGGGCCACGACCGCGACGCCAACCACGGCTACGCCGAGGCCGGTGAGGACGGGTCGGCGATGGCTCCCCCGCATTTCACGCGATTGATCGGACATTCTTCGCATCGGTCCCCCCGATGTTGGTCGTGCTCACAGTAGACACTGCAAGATCGCGAAGATTCAGACCCCCACGATTAGTAATTGTCCAAACTCGCTGCGTTACAAACCCCAGTGAAGGTAAATGCGCGGCCCCGGCGCCGTTAGCCGGGCTCGCGGACGGCAGACGGGCGCGCAAGCCGGGGCACAAGAGGCACAATGAGTTTTTGGCGTCGGGAGCGGGTGTGATGTTGTTCGCAGGCGCGTTCGCGAATCTGGCGCAACGAGCGACGGCGGGTCGCGGGCGGGTCGCCGAACGTGCCCGGGCCGGCGGTTCGTAGTGCCGAACCTAGCGGTGCTGCTCGGCTACCGCCGGTCGTGGCTTCGGGGCGACCTGGTGGCGGGCGTGACCGTCGCGGCGTACCTGGTTCCCCAGGTCATGGCCTACTCGGTCGTCGCGGGACTGCCACCGGTGACGGGCCTGTGGGCGATCCTGCCCGCGATGGTGGTGTACGCGGTGCTTGGTTCGTCACGCACCTTGTCGCTGGGCCCCGAGTCGACAACCGCCTTGATGACGGCCGCCGCGATCGGGCCGCTCGCGGCGGGCCACACCGCGCGCTACGCGGCGCTCGCCGCTTTGCTTGCGATTCTGGTGGGAGTGTTCGCACTGATCGCGTGGGTCGCGCGGCTGGGGTTTGTGGCCGACCTGCTGTCGCGGCCGGTGCTGATCGGCTACATGACGGGTGTCGCGCTCATCATGGTCGCCGGCCAATTGGAGCGGGTCACCGGTGTGCCCGTCACGGGCCGGACCTTCATCGCGGAGATCACCTCGTTTGCGCGCGGAATTGCCCGTGTGCAGGCCGCCAGCCTGGTGCTCGCGGTGCTGGTGCTGGCGTTTCTTTTCCTTGTCCAGTCCCGGTGGCACCAGCTGCCTGGGCCGCTGCTCGCCGTGCTGCTGGCCACCGTGGCCGTGGCGGTGTTCGGGCTTGACCGGCACGGCGTCCGTGTGATCGGCAGGATCCCAGCGGGCCTGCCCTCCCCCGGGCTGCCGTCCATTCACCCAGACGACCTGCGAATCCTGTTGTTTCCCGCGCTGAGCGTGCTGCTCGTCGCCTTCAGCGACGACGTGCTGACCGCACGGTCCTTCGCCCGCCCGGACGACGAAGCGATCAACGCCAACGCCGAACTGCTCGCGCTCGGCCTGGCGAACATCGGCGCGGGCATGTTCCGCGGCTTCCCGGTGAGCAGCAGCGCCAGCCGCACGGCCCTCGGCATCGCGGCGGGCAGCCGCACCCAGGTCTACTCGCTCACCGCGCTCGGCGCCGTGATCGGCGTGCTGCTCTTTCTGCGCCCGGTGCTCGCCCGCTTCCCGAGCGCGGCGCTCGGCGCGATCGTAGTTTACGCGGCCGTCCTGCTGGTCGACGTCGGGGCGTTCCGGCGGCTCGCCGCGTTCCGCCGTAGCGAGTTCCTGCTCGCCGTGGCCTCGTGCGCCGGCGTCGTCGTCTTCAACATCCTTTACGGCGTGCTGCTGGCGATCGGCATTTCCGTAGCCGACCTGCTGCTGCGGGTGGCACGCCCGCACGACGCGATTCTCGGGCGGGTCGAGGGGGTCGGCGGGATGCATGACATCGACGACTACCCGGAGGCGCACACCATCCCCGGGCTGGTCGTTTACCGCTACGACGCGCCGCTGTTCTTCGCCAACGCCGAGGATTTCAAGCGGCGGGCGCTCGCCGCGGTGGACCAGCAGGCCGAACCCGTCGCCTGGTTCATTCTCAACGTCGAAGCCAACGTCGAAGTCGACATCACCGGGCTCGAAGCGCTCGACGCGGTACGCAGGACCCTCGCCAGCCGGGGAACGATCTTCGCGCTCGCACGCGTCAAACAGGATCTGCTCCGCTACCTGGAGGCCTACGGCCTCGCGGAGAAGATCGGTGCGGACTACATGTTCCCGACCCTGCCGTTCGCGGTGGCGGCGTACGAGAAGTGGGCGCAGGCCCAGCACTGAGCGGCATTATTTCGCCGGGTTCCCCGTGCCTGCCTATCGTGGTGCTCACGGTCGCCGTGTTGGATCCGGATAGCCGAGGTCGCGGCGGGTGGCCGCGGGCAACCGCCACGGCTCGTGGACCAGCGGGCCCGCGAGCGCGGCGAGTTCTGGCACCCAGCGGCGCACGTAGCTGCCCTGCGGGTCGAACCGCCTGGCCTGCCGCAGCGGGTTGAAGCCACGATTGGGACGGGTGTCATTGCCGGTGCCCGCGACCCATTGCCAGTTTCCGTAGTTGTTCGCGATATCCCCGTCGGCGAGCCAGTCCATGAAGTGACGCGCCCCCAGCCGCCAGTCGATGCGCAGTTTCTTGGTGAGCAGCGCGGCGGTGATGAGCCGCGCGCGGTTATGCATCCAGCCTTCGTGGCGAAGCTGGCGCAGGCCCGCGTCCACGATGGGAATGCCGGTGCGCCCCTCGCACCACGCCGCGAACGCGTCCGTATCCTCGTGCCAGCCGATCCCGCGCGGCCGGTAATCCTGGGTGGTGATCTGGGGGAACGCGGCCGTCACCTGATGATGGAAGTCCCGCCAGGCAAGCTGGCGGCGCAGTGCGGCTGCGCCAGGTGCTCGCGGGCCAGGTGCTTGCGCGCCAGGTACATGCGCGTCGGGCCCGTCACCTGCCGCGAGCGCGAACTCCAGCGGCGAAAGGCAGCCGAAGTGCAGGTACGCCGACAGCTTGGCCGTGGCATCGGCAGCAAGGTCGTCGTGGCGGTCCTCCTGCGCCGTGACGGGCCCTGCGGTCCAGGCGCGCATCCGCGCCCGGCCAGCCTGCTCGCCGCCGGTCTGCAGGCCGGCGGAGGTGGCCGGCCCGTGCGGAAGGAGGGCGGTCAGAGCGGGACATTCGCCGGCATCCACACCTTCGGGCAGCCGCAGGCGAGGTGGCGCCGCAGCCAGCGGGCGCCAGGTGGCCGCCTGCCAGGCCCGCCAGTAGGGCGTGAACACGCGGTAGTGGCTGCCGCCCGCCGGGCGAAGCTCGCCCGGCGGGACGACCGTGATGCCGGGGTGCAGGCGCAGCTCCACCCGGCAGCGCTTCAGGTCACTCGTGAGCGCGGCGGCGCGGCGCTGCGCGTAGCCACTCACGTCCTCGCTGCACAGCACGGCCTCCGCCGCGACCTGCCGGGCGATCCGCACCGTCTCCCCGACCGCATCGCC
The DNA here is from genome assembly GCA_035517695.1 of Streptosporangiaceae bacterium. Taxonomy (GTDB): domain Bacteria; phylum Actinomycetota; class Actinomycetes; order Streptosporangiales; family Streptosporangiaceae; genus DATFVJ01. Next base: position 124,314 of record DATIYI010000041.1, on the reverse strand, counting down.
GCGGCGGACGACCAGGTCGCCGCCGCGCCGGCGCAGTTCTGCACGAAGGCAACGCAGCGAGTCGAGCAGGAAGGCCACCCGGTTCTGCGCGCGATGCAGGCCGGCGAGCATGGCATCGTCGAAAACGAACAGCGGCAGCACCCGCTCGGCCTGTGCACATGCGGCGGCGAGCGCCGGATGATCGTGCACCCGCAGGTCGCGGTTCAGCAAAACGACCGCGGTCCTCATATCCTGCGCGCCAGCAGACCGGGCCCCCGGCTTCGCTCGGGCCCCGGGTATCGCCGCTCGCCACATGCTCGCCGCCAATGCACCAGAAGATCTGTCACGGCCTGCCCTCTCAGAAACTGGCCATCCTTCACACGATCATCACATGAGCTGCACAGTCCCGCTCGGGCCGCTGTCCCTGGCGGGACAGTCGGGAGGGACAGATTGGCGGGACAAGAAGGCGCAGGCGGAAGGCGGCCGCGCGGATACTTTACGAGGTTCCGCGCCATGTTCGGGACGCACCGCAGGTATCACCGAAACTCAGTCCCCCGCTAGATCGCTGATGGCGGGATTGCCGTTGGGCGACAATTAGCAACAGAAACGGGGCAGCCCAGGAGCCCAGGTCCTGCGGCAACTCATACGAATTGTTAACACGCAGGTTTGTGACGTGGGTCACACAACCTGCGCCCGGGTGATTATGAGGTTCGGCGATGAACGCCACAGCCGGTCATTATGGGAAGCGCGCCGGCGCCGCCGCCGGAGCAGCGTCAGGATCGGTCAGCCGACCCGCCCATGCGGCCGGGAACACATGAACGAGGCGCCCGTCCAGAGCTATGCTCGGCCCGCTGTCGAGCAGCTCAAGATGAACCTTCGCGGCGCGCATCTTGACGAGCTCCTCGGCGGTCTCCGCTAGCGTATGCCAGAGCCGGTCAAGCGCCTTGGACACCACTACCTTGACTTCGCCGCGTTCCATAGCGGCGAGCATGCGGCGATACTCCTGGCGGCAATTCCCGCCGCCTGCGGGGCTGTCGTAGTCGACGAACACGCCTCGCGGCCACCGCTCGCCGGCCCGGTGCTTCGGATCAACTGGCGAGCCGGGCAGTTCGCTCATCCGCCAGTCGCCGCCGTGGCCGTCGACCCGCTTGAGCGCTTTCCTGATCTGCCGCCGAACGTCCTCCAGCGTGTTCCCCGGATCTTGGCTGATACGCGCATAGACGACGGCCGGCCGGGTGCCCGCTCGAGCGTCGATTTTGGTGTCGGTGCTGGTCATAAGGATACCTCCCTTAAATTGCCAGGTAGCAACTCCTAGCATATACACGCCGTGTCGTCCGGACATATTCACCATGCATGGGAGACCTCTTGACCTCCGGCGCGTACGTGCGTTTACAGAGGTCAGCCGATAGCGAAATATGTATTGCAACTATCCGGAGAAGAAGCACTGGCTGCTTTATTTTATTTCTGTTAATTTCTGATCGGACAACGTGCCCGCGTAACCTCAGGCGGGTCCACGGCGGGTCCATAGGGTGTCAGTTACGGTGCCGCCATGGCCCGGGCATGGTCGAGCCTGTCCTGCGTGCGGACCTGCGCCAGGCCGAGGATGGCTGCCGCCGCGATGCCGACCGCGGCCGCAGCCGCGGCCAGGCGCGGAACCCGGGCGGGGCGGTGCGCCGTCCGCGGCTGCGAGTCGATGACCGGGGGGGCCTGGCGGGTGCGCGCGAGGGCGGCGAGGACCCGGCCGCGCAGCGCGGGTGGCGGGACGACGGCTACCGCCATAGCGAGCCTGGTGGCCGTCTCCCTGAGCCCGCCGACCTCATGCGCGCAGGGCTGGCAGCGGTGCAGATGGTGTTCGAACCGGTCGCGTTCGGCGCCTTCCAATGCGTCCAGGGCGTAGGCGCCGTTAAGGATGTGCAGGTCATGGCGGAGCAGTTTCACCACTGCACCCCCCATGCAGTCGCGCATCCGTATCAGCCCGTCACGGATCCTGGTTTTGATCGTGCCGAGCGCGACACCGAGCAGGCCCGCGACCTGCCGGTGGCTATATCCCCCGTAGCAGGCAAGCGTGATCGACTCATGCTGCAACTCGGTGAGGCCGTCCAGGCAGCGGCGCACGCGCTCACGGTCAAGCGTGGCCTCCACCATGTCGGCCACCTCGTCCGGGCCTACCGTGGCCGCGGCGATCCGCTGCTCACGCTGCGCCGAAGCCGTTACGGACCGCACCCGGTCGATCGCGCGGCGATGGGCGATCGTCAGGATCCAGGTCGCCGCGGTGCCCCTTGAGGCGTCGAACCGGGCGGCTGTCCGCCACAGCGTCCGCGCGTGGTGCGCGGCCTCAGCCACAAACCAGTAACAGCAAGTGACCGTCACAGAGGGGGAATCGTGAAACAACGTGTACTCGGCATCGCCGTTGCCGCCGTCTGCCTCGCGCTCGGGGCCGCCGCCTGCAGTTCGGGCGGTACATCAAGCTCTTCGTCGGCATCGCCTGCCGCCGTGGCATCGTCGGCGGCACCGGCCGCGACCGCCAGTGGCGAGGCCGCGGGTGGCGCCCCGTTCGGTTCGGCCTGCAGAACGGTGCCCGCAACGGGATCAGGTAGCTTCAACGGCATGGCCGCCGCACCCGTCGCCACCGCCGCTGCCAGCAATCCGATGCTCGCCACCCTCGTCACCGCCGTCAAGCAGGCGGGCCTGGCCGGCACGCTCGACTCCGCGTCAAACATCACCGTCTTCGCGCCCGGCAACGCGGCCTTTGCCAAGATCCCGGCCCCGACCCTGAAGAAGGTGCTGGCCGACAAGGCGGAACTCACGAAGGTCCTCACCTATCACGTGGTCTCCGGTCGTTACACCCCGACGCAGCTTGCCAGCGGCACGCCGCTGAAAACGCTCGAAGGCGCCACTGTTAAGCCCGCCTCCATGGGCGGCAACTACGAGATCAACAACGCGCACGTGCTGTGCGGCAACGTCCGGACCGCAAACGCGACGGTCTACATCATCGACACCGTGCTGATGCCACCGGCTTCCTGAGCCGGTTTCCCGCCGGGCGCCGTCTGACGGGAGGCGTCACCGGGCGGCGGGGAACGGTGCAGAGCCGGCGCGAGAACCGGGAGTGGCCGTGACCCCGCCGCCCCTGGTTTTCCGAAGCCTGCGGCGAGTATTCCCGCGATTCCAGCAATGAAATGTGGCGGAGCGCTGTCGGCGGCAGTTACGCTCATCAGGAAAGCGATTAGCTGTAGTTTCGTAATGCACTCCTTTTCCCTGTTGGGCTGATTCCATCAATTTGATGCCGTGACTTTCCCAGTAATCCGCCGCACTGACGTCGCCGCACCGGAGCAGAACGCCGCCGGGGCGCGTGCGCGCTCCTTGCCGTCAAGGCGCGCCATCTTGCGTCGCGGTGTTATCGGCGGCGCGGCACTCGCCGGCCTGCCGGTACTCGGTTCCGGATCGGCCGAGGCGGTGGGCGGCGGACGGGCCGCCCCGGACCGGAGCTGTACGGCTCCGGCATACGAATTCAACCATGAATGGCTTTTTGGCGGCCTTTACGTGGATGGTGCCGCGGCGCCAGGCTATGACGACAAGGCATTCAGCCGTGTCACGCTGCCACATGCGGTCACGCCGCTGTCCTGGCGGGATTGGGACCATTCGGCGTGGGAAAATGTGTGGATCTACCGCCGCCATTTCGATGATGCGGCACTGGGCGGCGGCCGGACGTTCGTGGATTTCGACGGGGTCATGGTGAACGCGACCGTCCTGCTCAACGGCACCACGGTCGCCGCGCACCAGGGCGGGTACCTGCCATGGTCGGCAGAGTTGACCGGCCACCTGGTTCCCGGCGACAACGTGCTCGCCGTGGTGGTGGACGCACGGTGGCTGCCCGTACCGCCGGAGGGCGCGCCTGGTGGCGCCGCCGCCGTCGACTATCTGCAGCCGGGCGGCATCTACCGCGACGTGCGGCTGCGGGTGGTGCCCGAGGCACACATTTCCGCCCTCTTCGCCAGGCCCGCCGACGTACTGAGCCCAGGCAGGCGCGTTGAGGTGCAGTGCACTATCGATGCGGGCAGCGCGGCCGGGGCGAGGGCGCAGATCGGCGTCGAGTTGCTCGACGGCTCGAAACCCCTAGCCACTGCGGCCACGACCGTGGCGCTATCGGATGCGGCCGTCTCCCTCTGCCTCACCCGCATCGGCGACGTGACCTTGTGGTCGCCCGACACGCCCGCGTTGTACACGGTGCAGGCGACGCTCGCCGTGCCCGGCCGCGGTAGCCACTGCGTCTCGGCCAGGATCGGTTTCCGCGAGGCGACATTCCAGCCGGACGGCTTCTACCTGAACGGCACCCGCACACCGATCTTCGGCCTCAACCGGCACCAGCACTTCCCCTTCGCCGGCCAGGCGACGTCCGCGCGGCTGCAGCGCAGGGACGCGGAGATCCTCAAGCGCGAACTCAACTGCAACATGGTCCGCTGCTCCCACTACCCGCAGTCGCCGCATTTCCTCGACGCCTGCGACGAGCTCGGCTTGATGGTCTGGGAGGAGCCGCCCGGCTGGCAGTACATCGGCGACACGGCCTGGCAGGACCTCGTCGTCGCGAACGTGCGCGACATGGTGATCCGGGACCGCAACCGGCCCTCGGTGATCATCTGGGGCACCCGGCTGAACGAGACCGCGGACTACGTGGCGCTGTACCAGCAGACCCGGCAGCTTGCCGGCCACCTGGACGGCTCGCGGCAGACGTCAGGGGCGGTGGACGTGTACTCGATATCGGACTGGGCGCAGGACGTGTTCGCCTTTGACGACTACCACTCAACCAGCGGCAACGCGACATTGCTTCCGCCCATGCCCGGCCTGCCCTATCTCGTCACCGAGGCGGTCGGCGCGCTGGACGGGCCGCCCTACTTCCGCTGGACCGACCCGGACGAGGTGCTCGCGAAGCAGGCGGTCATGCACGCCCAGGTGCACGACATCGCGAGATCCAACCCGGGCTACTGCGGCCTGCTCGGCTGGGCGGGCTTCGACTACCCCTCGCTGCACGGCCACCATTTCGAGAACCTCAAATGGCCAGGGGTACTGGACACGTTCCGCGTGCCCAAGCCAGGTGCGGCGTTCTACCGGTCACAGGTCGACCCACGGGTGCGCCCGGTGATCCTGCCGGTCTTCTGCTGGGACTTCGGGCCCGGCTCGCCGCAGCAAGGTCCCGGGCCAGGCGCGATGATCGCGACCAACTGCGACCGGCTGGAGATCTACGTCGCAGGGGCGCATTTCGCGACCTGCGTGCCCGATACGGAGCGGTTCGGTAGCCTGGCGTATCCGCCGGTGTTCGTGGATCTCACCATCGGCCGCGGTGCCGCCGCGGCAGCCCTGCCCGAACTTCGCATCGACGGGTACCTGGCAGGCACGGTGGTCGAGGTCGTGCGGATGTCCGCGAACCCGGCTGGTGACGGACTTGAGATGACAGCCGATCACGCTACTATTGTGGCCGACGGGTCGGACGCGACCCGTGTTACGTTTCGGGCGGTGGATTCGTACGGGCACCGGCGTCCGCATGCCACCGGCGAGGTAAGCCTGGCACTGACCGGACCGGCCGTGCTCGTGGGTGACACCCCGTTCCCGTTCGGGGACAACGGCGGCGTCGGTGGGGCGCTTGTCCGCTCGCTTCCCGGGCAGGTCGGCACGATCGAGGTGACCGGGATGCATCGCGTCCTCGGCCGGAACGCGGTTCGGATAGCCGCGGTGCCGCCCGCGCCGTCGCGGCAGTTCCTTTAGGGCGGCAGTTCCTTTAGAGAAGTGCCGAGCGGCGGCCCACGAACGCCGCGGATCGCGTGCGCTATAGCCCACGCGATCCGCGGCTGTCCCGTGCGGGAATATTCCTCTTGTGCCTTGCGCGTCGGGCCAGCCTAGTCGGGCGGGGCGCCGTCATCGAGGCCGGCCTGGCGGCCGGCCTCGTAGGCGGCCGCGAGCCTGCGGCCCTGGCGGCGACGCAGCAGCAGGAAAGCGACCACCAGCGCGGCGAGCGCGGCGAGCGCGGCGAGCGCGCGCACGAGCGGGAAGATGACGACGGTCGCGGTAGCGATGCTGCGGTGTCCGCCCGTTGCCACGGCCGTCGTGAGGTGGCAGACGCACATCAGCGGAGGGTGCGTCCATTTGGCGGCGAGGGTGACCGTTGATCCGCGTAGCACCGCGAAAGGCGGAAACATCACTATTGCCCGGCCCGCCCGTGCCTCAAGCCGGTTGCCTGCGCCGACAAAGCTATGATGGACGTCACCCGATTCGCGCACCGTCGCGGCAAGCGGAATGGGCCCGCCAGCGGAAAATCCCGGCGCCTTCAGACGGGTGATGCTCACGTCGTCGATCACTGGACCTGGCACCGTGATAAGGGCCGGTACGCCTATTCCGTCCGCGATGCGGACGTTGCTTTGTTGTCCAGCGTTGCTGTTGCTCTTCTTCGCGGCCATCGGCGGTTCCATGAAAATGATCGCGACATTGTGGTCACCAGGCTCGGCGTTCGACGGCACGCGGAAGCGGACGTGAATGTAGCGTCGGGTGCCCGTGCCGACCTGGAAGTGGTCCGGCGCCACCGTGACCCAGTTGACCGCCGAGTACGGGGCGTTCGGCTCGACCAGGGTCGACCCGTCGGCACGCTGAGACACGCCCTCCAGCTGGGTGTTTATGTCCAGCCGGACGCTCCCCCTGTTCTCTATCTCCAGCTGCTGAACCTTGGCTACCTGGCTGGCTGCCACAACCAAGCGGGGCGGGGTGACCAGCATGCCGACGCCCGGTAGATGGGGGATCCCAGGATTGCCGGGCGCCGGCGCCGCGGCGGCGGGAACGGCAGCGACAACTGCTGCGCTCAGAGCCCCGGCGAGCGACGCAACCCCGATCGGCGCGGGGAGGCCACGTCCGCAGCGGAGGTGGCCTGCCCGCAGCGGCTTCCGGCGGTTACGCACATGTCCTCACTTCTAGTTGCCGCAGGCCCGCAAAGCGTCGCCGTTAGAGGGGAGCCGCGGCGACATAGTCGAGCTGGACCGTATAGGTGTCCCTGGTAACGGCTGGGATCGGCGTACTGTACTCGTAGTCGTTGCTGAGCGCGTCGCCTGTGTTCGCCGAAGGCCCGGTCTGGCTGTACACCTGCACGCCGGTACTCGACAGCGGCGTGTAGGTGGGCGAGATGACCGTGCCGCTGCTCGGCGTAGGAGTGCCAGTGGTCTCCTCGACCGAGATGTCGCTCACCGGGATCGTGTCGGTGTTGGTGGTCGGCGCCGTCGATGAGACGAGGGAGCCGGTCGCGTCGGCCGGTAGTGACCCCCCGACCGTCACGGGCGTTACGGTCACGCTGTAGCCGGCGAGGTTGGTGAGCACGGTCAAGCCCACCGCCGAGGTAAATACCGGCTGGTCACCGACATTGCCGTCGAGGGCGAACGACGCTGTGTTGTCGACCAGAGCGATGGCCGGCGAAACCGACGTACTTAGGATCGTGCTCCCGGTTGGAGTGCCGGCGGGTGCGGATGCGGGGGAAGCCGAAACAGAAGTGGGCACGGGGGTGGGAGCGGCGGGAGTGCTGAGCGGTCTGGCGCCTGTCGCCGGATTGGCGGTATTTGCCAGCCGTGCAGGCGCGGCGTGCGCGGCTGGCGAGCTGGGGCGGGAAGGCGCCGTCATCGATGACGCCGGCGCAGCCGGTACCGCAGGCGCGGATGAAGCATTGGATGGGCCGTTGGTCGTCGTGCCCGTGCCGACGTGCGTCGAGGCCACCGCCAGTTCTGGAGCGGTTAGCGCGGCTACCGCGACGCTCAGCACTGTCGCGCCGAGGCCGATAACCGCTGGCCTGCGCTGTTTCCTCCCCGTCGCAGGCAATCGAGCTGGAATTTTGCGCATTGGTCCCCCCGATTTTGGGCCGCGCTCACGGCAGATATTGCAAGGTCGCGAACTCCTTGTCAACGATAAGTAATTGTCCAAACTCAAGGAGTTACAAACCGTGGTTGGGGTAGATGTCTGGCGCCCGGAAGCAAGCCGTTAGCAAAGGCTGAACGGTTCCCCTTCGCTTTGCGACGCAACAAACCAGGGGACATCGGCTCTCCGGACACAGCTGTCCGCCTGCGCAGGCGATTAAGCCCTTCCCCAACGGCCTGTGTGGGCGGCTCACTTATGGTCTCGACATCGCGTGCCGTAGGGGCCGGTCATTGGCGGCTCGATCGTTGGAGATAAGGATCACTGACGCTGCGCCCGCGGCACGCGCACATTGGTGGTAGATGGCAGGATCCCGCCGTGGACCTGGGGCCAGCCTGGGGCCGGGTGGTGCGACGGGCTGCGTCAAAGCACGTTCGTGGCTGGGGACGTAGGTGCGCCGCGCAACCTGGCCGTCCGTGCTGGCCACGCGTCCGGCCTGGGCCGAGGGCCGCCCGCCCCGGAGGCGCGGCCAGACAAAAAGTCGATTAAGGCGATTGATTTAGTTCAGAAATCTGGCAAGATCGTCCTCGTGCACATTGGCACGCATCGTCACCAGCGTCTCCACGTCGACCTGCGCCGGCAGGCCAGCGCGCTCTGTCCGGTTCGGACAGCCACGACGGCCATGTCGGCCGTCCCGGCCACCGGCGGTCAAGGATCGAACAGATGTGGAGACGCAGAAAATGACCACCACAATCGGGGTGCCACCGGGCACGCAGCAGCCAAGCTCACAGGCGCTGAGCACACAGGCGCTGAGCACACAGGCGCTGAGCACAGAGCAACTGAGCACAGAGCAACTGAGCACAGAGCAACTGGCCGAGACGGCGCGCACGCTGGCGGCGCGGCCCGAGGAGTGGATCTCCCGGGTTCGGCTTAACGCGGATGGGCGCTGGTACGACCAGATCCACGCGGGCGACGGTTATGACGTCTGGCTGATCACCTGGCTACCCGGCCAGTCGACCGGCTTCCACGACCATGGCGGCTCGGCAGGCGCTTTCGCGCTCGCCTGGGGTGTCCTCGAGGAGCACCGGCCGGACGCGTCGGTTGTCATTGGGGCCGGGCAGGCACGCGAAATCGGGCCCGACATCGTGCACGACGTGCGAAACAACTCTGCGGCGCCCGCGGTAAGCCTGCACGCCTACTCTCCGCCGCTGGCCGGGATGACCCGCTACGACGTCACCGGCGAGGGGTTCGTCGCGGGCCGCAGCGAGAGCGCGCGGGACTGGTGACACCGCAGCCGGCGGGCGCGCGCACGATCGACGAAATTCTCGCTGAGGCGCGCGCACGCCTCAGCCGGGTGACGCCGCGGCAGGCGTTCAGCGAGCTTGACCACGGCGCGACCCTGGTTGACATTCGCCCGGCTGCTCAGCGCGCTGCCGAGGGCGAGATACCAGGCGCGACCGTGATCGAGCGCAATGTCCTCGAGTGGCGGTTCGATCCCGCGTCGCAGGCCAAGCTGGCATCGGTCACCGGATACGACGACCGCATCCTGGTGATCTGCTCAGAGGGTTACACCTCCAGCCTGGCCGCGGTCGCGCTGCAGGAACTGGGCCTCGCCAAAGCGACGGATATCGCGGGCGGGTTCCGCGCCTGGGCCGCCGCCGGGCTGCCGGTAGTCGCTCCCCCGGCGATGGCGGGTCAGGGTTCGAAGCGGCCGCCGAGGTGACTGGCGAGGAAACGCTCGGCCGCGGCGTAGAAACGCAGCCGGTTCTCCGGCTTGGCGAAACCGTGTCCCTCGTCGGGGAACAGCAGGTACTCGTGCGGGATGCCTTTCTCGCGTAGCGCGGTCACGATCTGCTCGCTTTCTGCCTGCTTCACCCGGGGGTCGTTCGCGCCCTGGGCGATCAGCAGCGGGGTGCGGATCGCCTCGACCCGCGACAGTGGCGAGCGAGACCACAGGAAGTCGGGTTCGGTATCTGGATCGCCTACCCGCGTGTGAAACTCGGCGATCACCGGTTTCCAGTACGCAGGAACCGTGCGGATCAGCGTCGAGAGATTCGACGGCCCGACGATATCGACCGCGCAGCGGAATAGATCCGGGGTGAAAGTGGCACCGATCAGCGCCGCGTACCCGCCGTAGGAGCCGCCGTAGATGCCCACGCGCGCCGGATCGGCGTAACCCTGCGAGATCACCCAGTCCACGGCGTCCACCAGGTCGTCGTGCATCCGCGCGCCCCACTCGCGGTTACCCGCGTTCGCGAAGGCCTTGCCGTAGCCGGTCGAGCCGCGGAAGTTCACCTGGACGCAGAGGTATCCACGGTTGGCCAGCCACTGCGCTTCTGGGTCAAAGCCCCAGGTGTCGCGGGTCCACGGGCCGCCGTGCACGTCCAGCACGGTGGGCATGGACTGCCTGGAAACCCCGGCTGGGAAGGTCAGGTACCCGTGGATCCGCAGGCCGTCCCTGGAGGTGAACGAGAACGGCTCCATCGGGGCGAGGACAGCGTCCGCCAGCGCGGGCCGGTCCGCGAACAGGAACGTGCCACGGCCCGTGCCGCGGTCGAAGGAATAGAAGCGGGCCGGCCCGTCCGCGTGATCGTAGGCGACGACCCAGGTCCCTTCCTCCCGGTCACGGGATAGCGGGCGCAGATCGCCCTGATCGAGAGCCTGCAGTGCGGCAAGGTCATCCGCCGCCCCCGGGTCAAGGGGCTGCCACTGCAGCCGCTCGCGCTGGAACGCCACCAGCCGCGGCACCCTGCTGCGCCGCTCGACCAGCGCTTCGGCGACGTCGTACTCGGGGTCCTGCGCGACCACCGCCATCTCGCCGGTGGCCAGGTCCATCCAGACGAGCCGCGCGGCGTTGACGCCCACCGAGGTGGTCAGCAGCAGCCGGGTGCCATCGGCGCTGAAACCGGCCGGACCCGTGGCCAGGCTGTCCTCTTGGTCAACCTCGAGCAACCGGCGCCAGGGCGCATCAGGCTCGCCCAGGTCGCGGACCATGATCGTGCGGCCGCCGTCCGGCCGCGGCGCGATACCGGCCCTGACGTGCAGGCTGGCATCCGCCACCAGCCCCACCAGCCCCGGATTCTCCAGCACCTTGGTCAGCTCGCCGGTCGCCAGGTGGAGCTCGTACACGTCGTGCAGCTGCTCGTTGTCCCGGTTGAGGCCGATCAGCATCCGGTCGGGGATGTCCAGGTCGCGACCGATGACCTGGGCTTGAACACCGTCGTAGGGCGTCAGGTCGCGAACCTGCCCGGTCGCCAGGTTGACGTCGTACAGCCGCCAGTTCTCGTCCCCACCGCGATCTTGCAAGTAGCCGAGCCGCGCGTCGTCCGGGGCCCAGAAGAAGGTTCGGATCCCGCGGTCCGTATCGTCGGTCACCGGGCGGGCGTCGTCGGCCCCGATGGTGGCGGCCCACACGTTGAGCACGCCGTCGCGCGGGGCGATCCAGGCCAGCCGGGTGCCGTCAGGCGAGACTTGCGGCGAGATGCGTTCTGGGTTTCCGAACAGGGACGCGCGAGGAATGATGTCAGCCAAGGTCACCCACGAGAGGTTACTGCCAGCTAGGCGGTTGAGGACGCGGCGGGCAGGTCGGCAAGACCGGCCAGGGTGGCTCGGCACCTGTCCGGTGTGCCGAACGCGATCGACGCGCTCTTGGCCCGCTTCAGGTACAGGTGCGCGGGATGCTCCCAGGTGAAGCCGATGCCGCCGTGCATCTGAACGCACTCCTGCGCCGCCGTGATCGCCGCGTCGCAGCAGCAGGACTTGGCGAGCGCGACCGCGACCGCAGTGTCCGGGTCACCGGTGGCCAGGCAAGCCGCGGCGTACCGTGCGGCCGCCCTCGCCTGGGTGACCGACACCCACAGGTCGGCGAGACGGTGCTTGAGCGCCTGGAACGAGCCGACCTGGCGCGCGAACTGCCGCCGGTCAACCACGTAGCCGACGGTCATCTGCACGCACTGCGCGGCGAGGCCGAGTTGTTCCGAGGCGAGCACGGCCGCGCCAGCGGTGAGCCCGGCTGATACCGCGCGCTCCGCCGCCGCCCCGGACGCGATCCGCCGGGCGGGCACCTCGTGCAGTGACAGGTCGCACAGCTGCCTGGTCATGTCCAGCGACGTGACGGCAGTCCGGCCCACCCCGGCGGCGCGGGCGTCCACCTCGTACAACCCGAAAGGCACGCCGTCCGCGGGCACGAGCAGCACGTCGGCGGGCAGCGCATCCGCGACTCCCGCGATGGTCCCGCTCAGCCTGGCCACACCGGAGTCCCTGTCGCCCGGCCGCGGCCGCGCGAGCCGGGCTGAACGAGACACCGGCGCGTCCGGCATGTCCGAGAACGGCACCGCGAGCGCGGCGGTGACGTCGCCCGTGGCCATTTTGGCGAGCAGTTCTGTGTCGCCGGCCGTCAGCAGCGCGGCCGTCGCCACGACCGCGCTGCCCAGGTACGGGACGGGTGCGACGGCACGCCCGAGTTCCTCCGCCGTGACGCAGGCCTCGCGGAAAGACGCCGCCGCGCCGCCCTGCTCGGCGGGTATGAGGAGCCCGGCGCAGCCGAGGTCGCTGGCGAGGGCCCGCCAGAGCCCGGGGTCGTACGGCTCATCGGTCTCGGTTCTGGCGAGCACCGCGTGCCAGCCGCAGCGATCTTCGAGCAGCGCCCGCACCGCCGCGCGCAGGTTGTCCTCGTCCTCGCTGTACAGCAGGCCGGGAAGCCGCGGCGCGCCCCCGCCCGCCGAGGGCACACCCGCGGGTACCGAAGCGTCGTCGGCCGTGGCCGGATGATCAGGGGCGTTCACCGCGGCAGTTCCTTCCATGGCACGTCCTTATCCATCCGGATCTCGGCCGGCAGGCCGAGCACCCGCTCGGCGATGATGTTGCGCAGCACCTCGGAGGTGCCGCCCTCGATCGAGTTCCCGCGCGCCCGCAGGTACCTGTAGCCGGGGCCGCGGCCGAAGAAGTTTGCCGACTCCGGCCGGTGCATCGTCCAGTCGTCGTACAACAGGCCCTGCTGGCCGGCGAGTTCGACCTCAAATCCCGAGATCTCCTGGTTCAGCCGCGCGAACACCAGCTTGGCCGCCGACCCCTCTGGACCCGGGTGCCCAGCAGCGAGTTCCTGGCGCAGCCGTTCAGAAGCAAGCCTTGCCACCTCCGCTTCCACCCAGAGCCGCAGCAGGCGGTCATGCAACCCAGGGGTACGCAGGTCTGGCCGATCCCGCCACGTCCGGGCGGCGGACGCGATCATCCCGCCCTCCCTCGGCAGCGCCACGCCGCCGATCGCGACCCGCTCGCTCATCAGGGTGGTCATGGCCACCCGCCATCCGTCGCCGACTGCCCCGAGCCGGTGCGCATCAGGAATCCGCACCTCGCTCAGGAACACCTCGTTAAACTCGGCCTCGCCGGTCAACTGGCGCAATGGCCGCACCTCGACCCCCGGCACCGTCATGTCGCACGCGAAGTAGGTCAGCCCGCGATGCTTGGCCACGTCAGGGTCGCTCCTGGCAACCATGATCGCCCAGCGCGCCCGGTGCGCCTGAGAGGTCCACACCTTCTGGCCGGTCACCACCCAGTCGTCGCCGTCGCGGACCGCGCGGGTAGCGAGCCCGGCCAGGTCGGAACCCGCGCCCGGCTCGCTGAACAGCTGGCACCAGACCTCCTCGCCTGTCCACAATGGGCGCAGCCAGCGCGTGCGCTGCTCGTCCGTGCCGAACGTGAGGATGGTGGGGGCGGCCATGCCCAGCCCGATGCCGATGCGTTCTGGATGATTGGAGGGCGCGCCGGCCGCGGCGAACTCGGCATCCGCGACGGCCTGCAGCGCCCGCGGCGCGCCCATGCCACCGAACCCGGGCGGGTAGTGCACCCAGGCAAGTCCCGCGTCAAAGCGCGCACGCAAGAACTCGCCCGGCGGCATGGCCGCGGGATCGTGGGTGGCCAGAAACTGCCCCACCCAGTGCCTGATCTCGTCCGCCGTCGCGGCCGTCCCCGCTGGCGCGGCCGTCCCCGCTGGCGCGGCTGTTCCTGCGGCCGGCTCCCCAGCCTCCTGCTGCGCGTCCTGTGCCATCTGCGCCTTCCCTTCGGCTCCAGATCACCTTGCCCGGAAGGCGGCGGCAACGGCAAGCGCGGGTAGGCGATCAGGCGCGGCAGGACAGGCGCAGCAGGACAGGCGCAGCCCAAACGGCGTGCCGCGCCCGCCCGGGGGACGCGGCGCGCCGGTGGACAGGCCTAACCGGGAGGGTCAGGTGTCAGATGAAACCGCGGTAGCCGAACCTTCGCTCGCTGGCGTGACCTCCCGGCCGAGCAGCGTACGGGTAGCGGCGTCAGGGGCACCAGGGTCGCCGACGTCCGTCGCCGCCGGCCTTTCCGCTTCCCCGGCCGCCGGCCCGGGAGCGGCAGGAGCCGCCTCCCTGGCTGCCGCGACCGTGAAGCGGCCAAGCGCGAAGGCGGCGATAAAGACGATGACGACGCCCAGGCCGGAAAAGAAGCCGATCTCCTCGGCCGTCCGCGAGAATGCGCTTCCCGTGGCCGCGCCGACCCGCGGGATGTGGGTCGCCGGCCACACGCTGAACGTCCGGCCGACGACGAACCACGCACCGCCGAGCGCCGCCAGCCACGCGCCGAACGCGGCCACCGCGCGGTTCGCGCTCGCGAGCACGATCAGCCCACCAACCGCGGTCGCGAGGCCTGGGAGGATCTCCAGCCACCACCGGCCGGAGGTGTAAGCCCAGGCGCGGTCGGGGGTGTACGCGTAGTGGAAATACGGGCCGATGAACGGCACGAGCCCGCCCCACACACCCAGCAGCACGAGCAGGAAGCCGCTGAGGGCGCCGCGGCTCCGCGGAACTCGCAGCATCCCAGCCATGATCACCACTCCTTTGATATCAGATTGTGACCGCCGCCGTAGGTACCCGGCTAATCGCTGACTACGCACCTGTCTGCGCTCACCCGCGGCCCCGGTGCAGGTCACGAGCGGCCCGGCCGACCCAAGAATCCGCGTTGCCTGTCGCGATATGGGGCCCGAGTTGTCTGTGATCTCTGCGTGATTAAAAGGTCTCTTATGTCTCAAGTTTCTTCTGTTGTTTCTGAGCTTAGAGCCTCATCACCGTAACGACTACGATCCCCCTTCGGGCGCCGCGCGCGCCCCTGCACACGCGGGGGCCGTCACAGCCTCTTTGACCGAACGGCTGCGCCGGGTATCCGCCTTTGCCGTCGACTGTCGCAGCGCCCAAGCGGGGCGGCCTCGAAGGCCGCCCGTTCCGTTTTCGACCTGCCGAGCCCGCAGGCACCCGGGTGGACCCATCTGGCCGACGCCGCGATCCATTTCGCATAACGAGGTACGTGCCGCAGGCAATACCATTTGCGAAGGTCCGACTAAAATTGGATAGACAAATTATCAGCCACGGGCGGAGAATCTTGACTGGCATACTAGGAAGTTGGTCAAATACATTCCGTGAGGTCCACACCGGGGGCTGTGGCGAAATGGTTCCGGCTGTCCTTTATCGTGCCACTTACTGGTGCGGTAGCGGTGGCCGGTGCCGGAATCAGCGCGGTGACCTTCGCGCCGGCCACGTCGGGCGCCCCGCTGGCGGGGGCCCCGTACAACCCCGTCGCAGGAAACCAGGGCTTCAATGTGTTCGTCGCGGGGAATGCCACGCTGAATTCGACGTCGGTTGGCGGCCCGGTGGCACTCGGCGGCAACCTCACGCTGGGCTCTGGCAGCTTCAACCTTGCGAGCCAGACCCCGGGTACGTTCACCGCGCCCGGTGACGGCAGGCCGACCGGGCTGCTTGTCAACGGCAATGTCAACTGGGCAGCTAGCGACTCTGACGGCACGGTCAACGTGCTGTCCAGCGACTATGTCAAGGTTGGCGACATGACCGGCTCCGCGGTGACGCAATCAGGCAGCGCGCCGACTCGGGTGGCCAGATCCGGGCAAGGCTCCTCATCGCTGCCGCAGATCGCGGACGTGGCGACCCAGCCGACCGCGTCGGTCAACCAGTCCGGGCTCGTCCGCTTCGCCAGCGCGTTCAGCACGTTCCGTGCCCAGTCCTCCAACCTGGGCAACTGCACGGGCAACGTCGTCCTCATGAACCACAGCGGCACACCACTGCCCGCTACCCTGCCGTCGAACACCAGCGCCTACGTGACGCTCACCTCAGGCGTACAGAACGTACTCAATATTACCGCCGCAAACCTGGCCAATATCTCAACCCTGCAATTCCACAACTCGCCGGGCGCCTCGACGCCACTGATCATCAACGTCGATACCACCGGAGTGGGGCACAGCTTCACCTGGTCGGCGCCGAACTTCAATGGACTCCAGAGCGCGAACGCGGCATATATCCTGTGGAACTTTCCGACCGCGACGGCGCTGACTCTCAGCGGTTCTTCGACGATCCCGGGGACCATCTACGCGCCAGCGTCAACGGTGGTCGAAACCGACGGAAATGGAATCAACGGCGGCATTATCGCCGCCGCCTACACCCAGGGCGGGCCGAACGGAAGCTCCGCTGGCGGCCAGGTGCTGCCGGATTTGTTCGCCACGACGGTGCAATCGTGCGGGACCGCGGCCCTGACGATCGCCTTGACGGCCGACGTCGGGTCGGTGCCGCCTGGCGGCACGGTTGAGTACACGATCACCGTGGCCAACACCGGTTCGCTGGCGTACACGGGCGCGGCGCTCACCGCTGGCCTTGGCGGCATCCTTGACGACGCCAGCTATAACGGGCGCGCCTTCGCGACCGTCGGCGCCGTCACCTATACGAGCCAGAATCTCACCTGGACCGGCGACCTCGCGGCGGGCGGGGTCGCAAAGATCACCTACTCGGCCACGGTCAAGCACCCCGATCCGGGCGATGCCCTGTTGAGTACCACTGTGACGTCCACGACCTCAGGGAACAACTGCCCGACCGGGAGCACCGATGCCCGCTGCTCGGTCACGGTTACCGTGTCCGGCCTCACGATCTCCACGACTGCCAACACCTCGTCTGCGGCTCCTGGCGCGGTGGTTCGCTACACCATCAAGGTGACCAACACCGGCCAGACCCCCGACACCGGCGCGGCGGTCACCGACCCCCTCGCCGGTGTCCTGGACGACGCCACCTACAACCACGACGCCGGCATCAGCCCCACCGGCACCGGCGTTCTCAGCTACTCCAGCCAGATCCTGTCCTGGACCGGCAACCTCGCCGTCGCCGCCACCGTCACCATCAGCTACTCGGTGACGGTCAGCAAGCCCGGCAGCGGCGACGGCGTGCTGACCGACACGGTGACGTCCAGGACCCCGGGGAGCAACTGCGGCGCCGGCTCCACCGGTCCCCGCTCCACCGATCCCCGCTGCACCGCGACCGTCACCGTGGCCGGCCTCGCCACTACCAACACCGGTGGCGGCGCGACGGCCCTGACCATCACCAAAGCCGCCAGTGCCGCCACCGCCGTGCCCGGCGCCACCATCACCTACACCATCACCGTCACCAACACCGGCCAGACCCCCTACACCGGCGCGGGCGTTACCGACTCCCTGGCCGGCGTCCTGGACGACGCCACCTACGACCACGACGCCGCCACCGTCCCCGCCGCCACCGGCACCCTCGCCTACGCCAGCCAGGCCCTGTCCTGGACCGGCAACCTCACCGTCGCCGCCACCGTTACCATCACCTACAGCGTCACCATCAACAACCCCGACACCGGCGACCACACCCTCACCAGCACCGTCACCTCCCCGGCAACCGGCAGCAACTGCCCCACCACCAGCACAACCGGCACCACCAACCCCCGTTGCACCTCCACCGTGACGGTGCTGATCCCTGCCCTCACGATCGCCACGACGGCCGGTGCCAGCCACGTGGTCGCTGGCCAAAGTGTCAGCTACGCCATCGTGATCGACAACACCGGACAGGTACCGTACGACGCCGCTACCATCAGCGACCCGCTCTCCGGTGTGCTTGGCGGCGCCGCCTACAACGCCGGCGCCACCGCGAACACCGGCACGGTGTCTTTTTCTGGCTCAGCGATCACCTGGACCGGGGACCTGCCGGTCGACACGTCCGCGGTGATCAACTACTCGGTCACCGCCAAAAGTTCGGACACCGACGGCACCACTCTCACGAACACGGTCAGCACGACCGCGCCGGGCAGTAACTGCGGGCCAGGCTCCACCGACCCGGCCTGCACAGCCACCGTGCCGGTGCGTGCCCAGGCCATCGCGCTGAACGACCTGACAGGCAGCTTCGCCCTCAGCGGACCGCCGGACACGGTCGCGGCACAGAACGGCGCCGTGACCATGACGGTCACCACGAACAGCCCGGCCGGCTACCAGGTGACGGTCCAGGCCGCCGCCCCGGATCTCACCTCGGCCGGCAGCACAGACACCATTTCGATGGGCGATGTGGACGTACGTGGAACAGGCCAGGCCAGGTACCAGTCGCTCGCGGCCCCGGTGCTCGTCCACCAGCAGAGCGGGCCCTCGGCGCTAGGCGGGGATCTGGTCAGCATCGACTACGCGATGGATGTGCCCTTTGTCGCGCCAGGCACCTACACGGGCACCCTCGACTACATCGTCGCGACGAATCCGTGGCTAGGCGCGAGCACGCTTAGCCGGAGCGATCTTCGATCTCCCAGGCGTGGTCGAGGACGTGCCAGCCGAGGCGGCGGATCGCGTATCGCACCGGCCAGCCCTTGGGGACGGGAACGGTCCCGTCAGACGGCGCTTCGAGCACTGCCGCAATGGCGTCCCGATGTGCCTCGATCGCGCCGATATCACCGATAGCGGGCTCACGGAGCTTGACCCCGACCTTACGAGCGTAGGCAGTCTCGGCGCCGAGGACGTGGGCGGCTATCTTGTCGCGGTCGCGGCCGCCGCCGCGGGGCCCCTTGCGCAACCCGGCTGGCGCGGCCGCGACCACCCGGTCGAAGTATGCCCAGCAGGCACGCAGCAGCGCCGTCGACCGGCCCGCCTGCTCTTTGGTCACAGGCTCGGCGTCCGCCGCGGCGAACGCGGCGGGGGCGCCGAAATCGGTGGTCGCATTCCCTGCCAACCGCTCCCTGACCTCGAACGCATCACCTGCGTTCGCCCGGAAACCGGCCGCGTCCAGGTCGGCTAGCTCCACCACGGACGCGTACCTGGGGACATACGCGGCCAGTGTCTGAAGCGCCGCTTCCTCGGCCTTGCCGCTGCGGCACCAGCCGGGCCAGTCGAGGGCGCAGGCGAAAACGCGCTTCCTCCCCGACTCCAGATAGACCGCCGTCGCCACCATGGCGCGATCCTCTCATCCAGTGGCTCAGCCGCCCTTGAGGGCTGCGCCCATCCGGTCACAGATCTCCGTGAGGACCGCACCCGAGGTGGCGAAGTTGAGCCGCACGAAGCCGTCCCCGCCTGCCTGGCTGACGTGCGTCCGCCTTCGGTCATCATCACCGGGCGCCGGCTGGGCCGCCAGGACGCCGCGGAACTCCACGAAGCCGGACCCCCCGCTCAGCCTCACGTTCGCCCGGTCCAGGAAGAAAGCCGCCGGATCGCCGTCCAGCCCAAGATCACGGCAGTCCAGCCAGGCCAGGTAGGTCGCGTCTGGGTTCACGTAGCCGATGCCGAGCGGCCGGAGCATCTTGCCGATGATCCGGCGGTTCTCGTCAAGCCTTTCGAGCACGGCCGACAGCCATGGGCCACCATCGCCCCACGCGGCCAGGGTCGCGGTCACCCCTGGCACGTTCGCAGCGCCGAACACCAGGGGCGGCAGCGCCGCGAACGAACGGCGGACGGCGGGCGATCCGACGTGCGACACCGCGCATCTGATGCCGGCCAGGTTGAACGCCTTGGTCGCGGAGGTGAGCGTGACAGTGCGCGCGGCCGTCGCGGCTGAAATCGAGGCGAATGGTACGTGCTCGTGCGGCGGGTAGGTCAGGTCCGCGTGCACCTCGTCAGAGATGACCAGCAGGTCATGCGCGGCCGCGATGGCCGCCATGGATTCAAGTTCCCGCCTGGTGAACGAGCGGCCTGTCGGGTTGTGCGGGTTGACCAGGATCATCGCCCGGGCATCGCTCGCCGCGACGTCGCGGGCGAAGCGCTCCGGATCGAATCGCCAGCCGGCCGCGGAACGCTCCATGGGGATCTCGACGAGACGGCGGTTCATCACCGCGAGCGTCTGGAGGAACGGCGGATACGCGGGAAGATGCATCGCGACAGCGTCGCCCGGCGCGGTCGCGACGTGCAGCACCGCCTGCAGCCCCTGGATGATGTCGCTGAACTCGCGCACCTCGCCCGGATCCAGCGACCAGCCGAAGCGCTCGGCCATGCGGCCAGCGAAAGCCTCACGCAGCGGCACGGCCTCGTACAGCCACTCGGGGTAACCGAGATCACCGCCCGCCACCAACGCGGCGAGGGCCGCACGTACCGCCCGGGGCGCCGGGAAATCCATGTCCGCGACCCAGGCCGCGAGCACGTCGGGCCCGACCGACCGCCACTTGAGGCCTGGTTTGGCATGCAGCCAGCGCGGGTCGACGTCCAGTTCGGCCGCGTCACTTCTCATCCGCACCCTCCGTCCGGCCTTCGCCGCTGCGCGCCGTCCCGGCCTTCGCCGCAACGCGTGCCCGCGCGCGAGTCCCACCCTAATGTCCCCGCTTCAGCATGATCGCCGCGCCGCGGGGTAACAGCCAGACATAACGGCCAAACATGACGGCAGAAATAAGGGCCCGAAACAACCCTGACGGGCCACCTGCGCGGCTCCCTGGCGGAGCATGCCGGGCAGGCGGCCAGGGCGGGGCGCCCGGCGAGCGCCTTCCGGAAGGGCAACCACCCGGACCGCCGGGCGACCCGCCCGCTGACCAACGCGCATGGATCAAAGCGCGGCAGCCGTTACCCCTCCCCCGGCGGACGCCCGCCGGAGCCACGCGCGAGCCAACCAATGGCGCATTGCTGGGTCAAGGGCTGGGGTTGGCGTCAGGCACTCCGGAGCAGATGTTGTCCGCGGCGTTCCTGGTCTGTACCGGGGCTGGCCCCGTGCTTGACGCTGCCCCGCTGCCGGATGGGGCAGCCGGGACTCGCACTCCGGCGAAATCGGAGCCGACGGTGAGGGTGAGGGGCCCGCTGCTGCCGGTGTTCTGCGCCGCTGGAGGCTGGTTCAGCGCCCGGGCCAGGACGTAGGCTCCCGCTGCGGAACCGTCGGCGTAGCTGACCGTGGTCGTGGCCGTGGCGGCCCACGCATCGCCGACCGAGACCACGTCCAAGCCGAGCTTCCTGAGCCCGGCCGCAGTCTGCGCGGCCAGCCCCGAGACAGCCGATCCGTTGAGCACGCTCACCCGGACCTGGGCGGCCGCCGGCGTGGGCAGGTGGCCATGCCACAACTGGTCGGCTTTCAGCATCTGCCAGATGACGTCGTCCTGCGGCTGTGCCGTAAGCAACCGGTTGGGGTCGGCCGGATCGGTCAGCGTCGGCATGGTGACGAAGGTCACGTCCCGGGTGTGCAGGTTGCGCGCCATTGCCGCCTGGCCGAGCAACTTGGCGACCGACCCCAGGCCCGGGTCGACGGTGAGGGCCTTGGTGCCCGCGTCGGCGATCTGCAGTAGCTTGACGGGGTTTTCCAGGGTCTTCTGGCTGGTGACCTTCTGCATCAGTGACGACATGAACTCCTGCTGGAGCTTGATCCGGCCCAGGTCGCCGCCGTCGCCCACCCCATGGCGGGTGCGGACGAACGCGAGTGCCTGGTTGCCGGTGACCAGATGCCGGCCTGCCGCGAGATCGAGGTGGCTGTAGGGATCGTGCACCGCCTGGGGCAGGCAGACCTCGACCCCGCCGAGCACGTCAACCATCGTGCGGAACGAGTTGAAGTCAAAGCGGACAAAGTGGTCGATCCGGATACCCGTCAGGTGCTCGACGGTGGCTACCGCGCAGACGGGCCCGCCCTCGTTCATGGCCCCGTCGATGATCGCGTCGGGAATCGCGGGTTCGGTGCCGCTACCGGTCCGCGACGGGCACGCTGGCTCATAGACCAGCGTGTCCCTCGGGATCGACACGACGGTCGCGTGGGTATGGGCAGCGTCCACGTGCACCAGGACGAGATTATCCGACAGGTCGGTGCCCGGGTCGTGGCCGAAGCCTGGGCCCTGGCCGTCCCGCGTCTGCGAGCCCAGGATCAAGATGTTCTCCACGCCAGGCGGCCCCGCCGGCGGCCGGTTCTGCAGGCCGCCGAACGCATTCACCACATGCAGGTTGCCATCCAGCTTCGCGTAGACCGCGTAGGCTCCCAGGCTGACCACCACGACGACGGCGGTAAATACCGACGCGACCCAGGCCCATATCCGGCCGCGGCGGGTCAGCCGCACCGGCTGAGCCACGGGCCGAGCCGGCCCCGGCCGAGCCAGCCCCGAACCGGCCGGCTGCCCAGATGGATGTGACACGTACCCGGGTGGCATCCCGCGCCCAGCCGACCCGCCGCTCCACGCGCGAGCGTCACCACGCTCACGGTCTCGGCGGCGCGGATCGTCCCGCCCGGGGTCCCTCATGTTCTGCCCTCGGCTCACCAGGCCGGTCTCCCGGCGCGCGCTGCCCGCCGCCGATGCGCACCGTGCGGCCGCGGTGCGGCGCCAATCCGGCGGGGCGCGCGGAAACCACGGTGCCAGTTCCATGATTGCGCAACCCGGCAAGTCATGAGGATACACGCTGGCGGTCGCGGTCCCCGGCACTTGCGCCCGATGGCGCCGCACCACACCTGAACGCGAACGAAGGTTGTTTCCCGGCATGGCGGCGGCGGGGCCCGCGCCATGGCGTCGGCGACCTCACAGCCAGGGCGCAGCGCTGCGCATGTAGCAGGCCTTCACGGCGAGCGTGGCCGCGCAGTAGCCGCCCAGCACCGCAGCGAGCATCGGGAAGTAGGAAAGCGGCAGGGCCTGCATGTTGAGCATGGATGCCAGCGGTGAGAACGGTAGGTACAGGCCCGTCAGCATCACGGCCACGGTGGCCAGCGGTACCGGGCCGGCGGCATGGTGGCGGGCGGACGGCCGCGCTTTGCTGCGCAGCAAGTGGACGGCAGCGGCCTGGGTGAGAAGGTTCTCAGCGAACCACCCGGTGCGCAGCAGGGCCGGGCTTCCGTGCGGGCCCATGATCCGCCACAGGATCGCGAAGGTCGCCAGATCCGCCAGCGTGTTGACCGGCCCGAGGCAGAACACGAACCGGGCAAGGTCACGCGGGTCGAAGGTGCGCGGGCGGCGAAGCGATGGCTCATCGACGCGATCGAAGGCGAGAGCGAGCTGCGACAGATCGAAGCACAAATTCTGCGCGAGAACCTGCAGGGGCAGCATCGGCAGGAAGGGCAGCAGTGCGCTCGCGGCCAGCATCGACAGGCTGTTGCCGACGTTCGAGGACACCGTGATCTTGATATATTTGACGATGTTGCCGAACGTCCTGCGGCCCGCGGAGACTGCCTGCTCAAGGGTCATCAGGTCCTTGCGGAGCAGGATCACTTCGGCGCACTCACGCGCGACGTCCACGGCGTTCGCCACGGAGACCCCCACGGGCAGCCGAACACGTCCGGGCCGGCGTCCGGGCCGACGTCCGGGCCAGCGCCGCTTCCCGCCCCGTCAGGCGCCGGGTACTTGGCCGATGAGAGGGACTCGCCGGTCAGGACGGCCTGGCTCACCTTCAAGTCATCCGTCCGCAGCAACCTCAGGTCCGCGGGAACCATGTCCCCGGCGATCAGCCGCACGACGTCACCTGGTACGAGCTGGTCAATGGGCAGTTCCCTGGCAACGGGCGCGGATCCGGTGCTGGCTCGCCGGACCACGGTGGCGGTCGCCGCCACCATCGCGCGCAAGGCCGCCGCGGCCCGGTCTGACCTGCGCTCCTGCCGAAACCGCAGCACGCAGCTGATCACGACCATCGCGGTGATCACGGCCGAGCCGCCCAGGTCGCCGGTGACGACGGACACGGCGGCCAGGCACCCAAGCAGCACGACGAACGGATTACGGACGGTGGCTAGCAGCCGGACGCTCCAGCGCGGCGGCCGGGCCCACGACACCGCATTCTCCCCGTACCGCGCCAGCCGCGCGTGCGCCTCACGCTCCTGCAGGCCGCGCGGCCTCGACTCCAGCCGGCGCATGACCATCAGCGGCGGCAGTTCCGCGTATTCGGTCAGCACGGAGCTTGCCCGCGGCCCTGCGTACGGTTGCCGCGACGCCGGCTGCCCGGTGCTTATGCGCTCAGGCGCCCACGCCACGCCCGCGCTCCGTGCCGCCCCGCTGGTCCCGCAGGTGCTCAACCATGTGCCGCACGATCGTCACCACGTGCGGGTCGTCGACCAGGTAGACCTGATGCCGGCCTTCTCTGCGCGACCTGACCAGGCCGGCCAGCTTCAGCTTGGCCAGATGCTGGCTGACCGCCTGCAGGGAGCCATCCACCTGCCCGGCGAGGCTTCCGACGTCACGTTCCCCCTGGGCCAGAACCCAGACGATGTGCAGGCGCATCGTGGAGGCGAGCAAACCGAACTTGCCGGCGGCGTCCTGCAGCAGTTCCGGTGGCAGCTCGCCTCCCCCGGGCCCGGCCGCGGCCACGGTGATCACCTCCGTCTCCCCAACCAGTGGGGCCTGCGGGCCGGTCCGCAAACACCACCCGCAGGATCTCAGACTTGCCAGGTTGCGCAATCCTGAAATCTAAACTGGTCCGGGCGAGTGGTGACAGGAGGCAGCCGATGAGCAGTCAGGTGTCGGGCCGTGCCCCGTACGCGCACCTCTACACGGTGGTTCGGCATCCGCGGGTGCATGCACGTAAGCGCTGCGGCCCTGCCCAGGTCGAAAACGAGCACATCGGGTTCAACGGCCAGGTGGCCGCGTGGATCACGGCCAAGGTCGGGTCGATGTGGACGGTGTACATCTGCGCGGCGATCACGGCCATTTGGATGCTGCTCGGATCCAGGCACTTCCTGAACTTCGATCCATATCCCTATCCGTTCCTGCTGTTCCTTGGGAATGTGGTCCAGCTTCTGCTGATCTTCATCATCCTGCTCGGCCAGCAGGTCCTTGGCCGCACCGCGGACAAGCGAGCCACGCAGACCTACGAAGACGCAGAGGCGATCCTGCACGACTGCGAACAGATCCAGAACCATCTGATCGCCCAGGACACCCACCTGGCGAGCTGTATCGACCTGGGCGCGGAGGAGCGGGAGACCCTGGCCACGGCGGCGGAGCGGCTGGATGCCCCACCGACGATGGACGACGAGTACGTGGGCTTCAACGGCCGGCTGGCCGCCTGGATCACGAACAGGGCCGGCACCATGACGGCCTTCTATGCCGCCGTCATCTTCCAGCTAGCGTGGATAGCCCTCGGCCAGGCGTTCCACTTCGACCCGTACCCGTACTCGTTCTTGCTGTTCCTGTCCAGCCTCACCCAGCTCCTCCTGATGTTTGTGATCATGGTTGGGCAGCAGGTGATCGGTAGGGCCGGGGACAAGCGCGCGGTGCAGACTTACCTCGACGCCGAGGCCGTGCTGCACGCCTGCGAGCGGCTGCAGGCTCACCTGAGGGCGCAGGATCTGGCGATCGGCCACATTGTCGCGCACATGCGCGGCTGCCGCCCAAGCCGCGTCTGACCAGGATCCGCCGAACCCGGCGACGACGGTCCAGCCGAGGAGCGCGAGCGCCTCGGCAGCGTGCCTAGCTGGCCCTTCGCTCTGGCTAGGGCATGTCCTGGCGCGACCGCCAGCCACGCCGGCCAGGGCGTTGTCCCCGGCCGTGATCAGCCCCGCCAGTTGCGAGGCAGGCGCGCTGGCAGGCAGACTGTGCGCTTGGCGATGAGGCTCGCCACAACCGCGGACCACCACGATCCCGCTGATGGCCTCTACCACCCCCGCCGGTTCACCCGGCGGCTGGAAGGAGGCCACCGTTGGTTGTCCGTGCGCCCGGGCCGCCCGGCGATCGCCGGGGCGGGCCCGCCCGCTATGTGACGCCGCCTGGAGCGAGGCGATGAGCGCGGCCCTGCCCATCCCTGCCATTCAGGTCCTCCAGGTCCTGACGGTCGCGTGCGCGTCGCCCGGTGTGTCCGGCAGCATCGCCAAGGTCGAGGCGCGGCTGCAGGGGCGGCGCGGGCCGCGGATCCGCCAGCCGTATTTTGACCTGGCAAAGCTGTGCCGCAAGGAAGCGCTCGCGCCGGAGGGCGCGAGCTGGTTCTTCCTCGCCGCGCCGCTTGTCGCGGTCACCTGCTACCTGACCGTGCCGCTGCTGATCCCGGTGCTGACCAGCTATCCGCTGCCGCTCGGTTATATGGGCGACATCCTCGGCGGCGGGTTCATCCTGTCGCTGGCCAGCTTCGTCGTGGCGGTGGCGGCCCTGGAGACCGGCAGCCCATACGCGCAAATGGGATCGAGCCGGGCCAAGACCTTCGGGGCCATCACCGAGCCCGTGGTGCTCTTCGTCGTGTTCACGGTGGCGCTTGTGACCGGAACTGACCTGCCGTACGCGCTGGCCGCGACGGTCCGCTCGTCGGCCAGCCAGATCATCCGGCCCGCGCACCTGCTCGCCGCCGCTGCCCTCTTCATGGTCATCCTGTCCGAAACCGGCCGGATTCCAGTGGAGACGCACACCGGGACCAATGAGTTCGGGATGATCGAGGAGGCCCGGCTCTTCGAGCACTCCGGCCCCTATTTCGCACTGCTCAAGCTGGGCTCGGCGATGAAGCAGCTGATCCTGTTCATCATCTTGGGTAACGTGTTCATCGCGCCCTGGGGGCTGGCCGCGACAACGCGCCCCGCCGATGTCGCGCTGGCGATCGTGGCGCTGCTCGCGAAGGCGGCCGGGATCGGCATCGTGGTCGCCGTCATCGACAACTCGTTCGCCAAGCTGCGGCTGTTCAAGATCACCGAGTTTGCGGCTGGCGCGTTCCTCCTCGCGGTGCTCGGCGTATTCACCCTCTACCTGGGAGGTGGCTGATGCACGCCGCCCAGGTGGGCGCCGTGGCCGACGGAGCGCCGAGCGTGTTCACCGGCGGCGCGAACCTGGTCGCCGTCATTGTCCTGCTGCTCGAGTTCGGCATGTTCAGGCAGGCACTGCTGCGCGATCAGGTCCGGCTCTACGCGGCGCAGTCGTCGGCGGTCTGCGCGCTCACCGTCATCGTGGCGGCGGCGCGGCACCTGCCCGAGCTTTACCTGCTCGCGGCGCTTTCCGCGGCGCTGAAGGTCATCGCCGTGCCCGTTGTGCTGCGCAGGGTGCTGCGCGGCACGCAGAACGAGATCGCTGGCAGCGGCGCGCTGAGCCTGGCGAGCACGGTGCTGCTGGCCATCGCGGTGGCGGCGTTCGGCTTCTTCGCGGTGGGCAGGCTCGGCATCCAGGGCCCAGCGCTGCCCAAGACCGCGCTTGGTGTCGCGATCGCCGTCGTGCTCGTTGCGTTCGTGCTGATGATCGTCCGCCGTGACGTGGTCTCGCAGTCGGTCGGGTTCTTCTCGCTGGAGAACGGGGTCTCGCTGGCGGCCCTGGTGGTGGCGGCCCAGATGCCGTTGATCCTCGCCGTCGCCTTCCTGTTCGACCTGCTGGTCGCGGTCGTCGTCTTCGGGGTGCTGATCCGCTTCCATCACGGCCGCGCGGAGTCCCTGTCCACTGCCGAGCTGACCAGCCTGCGAGGGTGAGCCGTGATCGTGGGAGGCATGGCAAGCGCGGCGAGCACGCCGAGCACGGCGAGCACGGCCGCAGCCACGGCCATCCTGTTCCTGCTCGTCGCGCCACTGATCATCGGACTCGTCGCGCTGAGGTTGCCGATCGGCACCTGCCAGGCGCTGACCACCGCCACCGGTGCCCTTAGCTTCGCGGCGGCGATCACGCTCGTGCCCGCGGCGGCAGAGCGTGACGTGACGGTCGGGCATTACGTGCGTGCCGACGCCATCTCGGTGGTGTTCCTGCTCGCCACCGGCTTCCTCTACCTGACGGTAGCCGCGTACTCGATCGGCTACCTGCGGCAGGACGCCCGCACGCCGGAATTCACCCGCTACGCGCGCCGCTTCTACGCCGGCCTGAACCTGTTCGCCTGGGCGATGCTCGCAGCGCCGCTGATGAGCAGCCTGGCGCTGCTGTGGATCGCCATCGAGGTGACCACGGTGATCTCGGCCCTGCTGGTGGCGATCGAGGACACCGACGGTGCGGTGGAGGCCGCCTGGAAGTACGTGCTGATTGCCTCGGCAGGCCTCGGCATCGCACTGCTCGCCACCGTCTTCACGTACGCGGCGGGCGCACGTGTGCTCGGCCCGTCCTACGATCTGGCGATCACGCCTCTGCTGCGCGCGGGCGCGCATGTCCCGCACACCGCCACACGGCTCACGTTCGTGCTCGCGGTCCTCGGTTATGGCACCAAGGCGGGCCTGTTTCCGGTGCACACCTGGCTGCCTGATGCTCATTCGGAAGCCCCGACGCCGGTGTCGGCGCTGCTTTCCGGGTCGCTGCTCGCGGTGAGCTTCTATGCCATCCTGCGGTACTACCAGGTGGGCACCGCCGTGCTCGGCCCGCGGTTCCCGCAGGCGGTGCTGCTCGTCTTCGGCGTCTCCTCGCTGCTGCTCGCCGCGCTCTACCTGCTCGATCAGGGTGACCTCAAACGGCTGCTCGCATACTCGAGCGTCGAGCACATTGGCATCATGACCATAGGGGTTAGCTTCGGCGCCCCTGTCGCGCTGGCTGGGGTACTCCTGCATGTACTCGCGCACGCGGCCGCGAAAGGCAACGCCTTCATGGGCGCGGGTGTGCTGGTCCGCAAGTACGGCAGCAAACAGGTGTCCGCCATCCGCGGTGGCCTTGACCTGCTCCCGTGGAGCGGACCGCTGTTATTGATGGCCGTGCTCGCGCTCGCCGCGATGCCGCCCTTCGGGATCTTCCGCAGCGAGTTCGAGATCGTTGCGGGTGGCTTCGCCTCGTCCCGCAACGCGGCCGCGGCGGTGCTCGTGATCCTTGTGACCGTAGCGTTCCTCGGCTTGTCCGCGGCAGCGAACCGGATGCTGCTCACCCGGGCGCCCGCAACGCTCCCGCGCGGCGAGCCCAGTACCTGGATGGTGATCCCCGTGGTGGCCGGGATCGTCGCTCTGGTCGTGCTCGGCGTCGACCCGCCCGGCCACCTGGTGGCGCTGCTTAGCCGCGGGGCCGCGGAACTTGGCGGCCTCGCATGACGGCGCCGGCACCGGTGATCGCCGCGGCATCGCTCGCCAGCACGCTGGCTGCCCGGGTCGCTACGGGGCTGCGGTTCGCCGGCCTGTTCGGCACCGTGGTGCCCAGTGGCGTGCTGATTTCTGCGCACCTGGCAGGCGGCGGCGATGTCGAGACCATCGACGCGTTGCTTCCCTCAGGAGCGGAAAGCTACCCCGCCGTGAGCCCGGTGATCGGCGCGGCATTCTGGTACGAACGCGAACTGCACGACCTGTTCGGCGTGGTGCCCGCGGGTCACCCTCGCCTCGAACCGCTTGTCCTGCTCCCCGCTCGCCAGATCAGGCAAGATAACCAGACCGAACAAAATAACCAGACCGGACAAGATAACCGGACTAGAGAACACCCTGACGAGCACCTCCTTCCCCGGCACTTGACGGGGAAGGGAGTATTCACCATCCCGCACGGCCCGGTGCGGTCCGGTGTGGTCGAGTCCATCGAATACCTGGTCGAAACGCCCGGTGAGGATATCCCGCACCTGAACATGCGGATCATTTACAAGCATCGTGGCATCGAGAAACGTTTCGAAGGGCTCGCCGCCGCCGACGGCACGCTGCTGGCGGAGCGGGTCGAGGGGATCGCCTCGGTCGCCCATGCGCTTGCCTACTGCCACGCGGTCGAGCGGATCGCCGGCTGTGCGGTGCCATGGCGCGCCAGGCTCGTCCGCGTCCTGCATGCGGAACTCGAACGGATCGCGAACCACCTGGACGTGGCCACCCGGCTGGCGGACGCGGCTGGACTCGCGGTCGCCACCGCTAGGTTCGGTCGGCACAAGGAGCGGGTGCTCCGCCTTGTCAGCCGCCTCTGCGGCAGCCGTTATGGCCGTGGGGTGGTAGTTGCCGGCGGGGTCAGCGGGCTGCCGCTGGCCGGCCCGGCCGAGATCTTCGCGGAGATCGGCCCGCTCGAGCGGGACGTCGCAGCCGATGCCGCGGCGCTGATGAGTACCGCGTCCTTCCTCGACCGGCTGCGGCGGACCGGCCCGCTGCGGCCGGAGCGTGCGCGCGAGCACGGCGCGGTCGGGCCGATCGGCAAGGCCTCGGGCTACGTGGACGACGTGCGGGTCACACGGCCCTACGACGGCTACCCCGCGCTCGGCATCCTGGCAGGCGAGCCGCTGTCAGACGGCGATGCGCTGGCCCGGCTGCACGTCAGGGTGCAGGAGGCCGGCCAGTCCTTCCACCTGATCAGGCAGGCGGCGGACGAACTCGCTGACGCAGGCGGCGGCGCCGTCGCCGCGCCCTGCGAGCCGGCCAGCGGCCGGGCGGTCGGCTGGGCGGAAGCTCCGCAGGGTGAGGTGCTCTACGACGTGCGCGTCAACGACGGACGGATCACGCGCTGCAGGCCACGGTCCGCCTCGTTCCACAACCTCGTCCTGATGCACGAGGTCTTCGCGGGTGACATCCTCACCGACTTCCCCTTCATCGAAGCGAGCTTCGGCCTGTCGGTCGCCGGCGCGGCACTGTAGAGCGGCACTGTAGAGCGGCACTGTAGAAGGGAGCGGAGTACATGTGGGTGTTCCGCGGGCTACGCGCGGGTGTGGTCACGACCCGGTGGCCGGATCGGCCCGACGCTTATGCCGAACGGCTGCGCGGCCCGGCCCGCGTACTGGACCCGTCGCCGGCCACGGCAACAGACCTGGCTCGGCCGTGCCCGACCGGCGCGATCAGCCATCAGGCCGACGAGGGGGTACGGCTTGATCAGGGCGCATGCATCCAGTGCGGCCGGTGCGTGACGCAGCGGCCCGACGTGTTCGGCTGGGCGGAGGGGCCCGCGTCGGTGTCCCTGAGCCGCCGCGGGCTGGTGGTGCCGCAGGTACCCGAGACCGCGGCGAACCTCGCGCGGATACGTGCGGCCCTGCGCGAGCGCGCACTCGCCTTTCGGCGGTCTGTGCACATCAGGCACGTGGACGCCGGGTCGGACGGGGCCGACGAGTGGGAGGTGCTCGCCCTCCTGAACCCGGTCTATGACGTGCACCGGCTTGGGATCTTCTTCACCGCGAGCCCGCGGCACGCGGACGTGCTACTCGTCACTGGTGCGGGCGCGAGGGGCATGGCGGCGCCGTTGCGCCGTACCTATGCGGCGATGCCCGAGCCGAAGCTTGTCATCGCGGCCGGCTCCGATGCCATCAGCGGCGGGCTGCTCGCCGCACCGGCTGGCGCCGCACAAGATCGGGCCGTACAGGATGGCGCCGCACACGATGGCGGTGTCACGCACGGCGGTGTCGGGGATCTGATTCCTGTGGACGTGTGGGTGCCGGGGTCGCCGCCAAGCCCGTTCAGCCTGCTGCACGCGATTCTGCTCGCTGTCGGCAAGGCAACCGGGCCTTCGGTGGGCTCTTCCCCCAGTGCTTGCGTCGGCGGAGCCGACGGTTCGGAGCCGGCCCGGTGAGCGCGGCGTTCGCTGCCGGGCTGGCGTTGCTTGCCCTGGCCGTCATCGTCGGCGTCCTACCCGGCCGCGGCGCCATCGGCCCACGGTCCTCGACCGCCTCCCAGCCCCCCACCGCCTCCCAGCCCCCCACCGCCTCCGAGCCCCCGACCCCCTCCCGGCCCTCCACCGCCCCACTGTCCCTCGGTGGGCGATGGGCGTGGATGATCGTGCCGGCCCTCCCGTCTCTCCTCGCCGCGGCGGGATCGGCGTGCCTGGCGGTGGCCGGCGCGGGCGCGGTTGCCGGGCGCACCGTGCGACTTGTGCTTGGCAGTTCACCCGGCCCGGGTGCCTTTGGCCTTGCAAGCCTCGGCCGCGTCAGCCTGGCGGCGGACCGTCTCTCGGGGCTGTTCCTGCTGATCGCGTTCGGCGCGGCGGTGCCCGTGTCGCTGGTGGCGGCGGGCCGAGCACGGCAATCCAGCAGCGCCCAGGATCACATGTGCGATAGCCCACGCGATCCGCGGCGCCGCAACACGTGCACAGTCAGGCAGGGCAGGCTGGCGGCGGGGTGCGCCCTCACGCTCGTCTCGGTCGCGGTAGTCTGCACCGCCCTGAGCGCCTTCGTGCTGCTGTTCGCCTGGGAGTCCCTGACGATCGCGTTCTACCTGCTCGCCGGGTTCGACCGCGGACGGCCCGGCCGGCCGGCGGGCGCGCTGGTGACGCTGGTGTTCGGCAAGATCAGCGGCGTCTCGCTGCTGGCGGGCCTGCTGCTACTCGCCGCCCGCTCGGGCTCGCTCAGCCTGGCCAGCTTCTCCCACGTCACATCAGGCCCGGCGCGCACCACCGCGTACGCGCTGCTGGTGCTCGGTTTCGCGGTCAAGGTGGGCCTGGTCCCCGTGCAGGTATGGCTGCCCCGCGGCTATGCGGCCGCACCGGGCCAGGCCCGTGCGGTCATGGCGGGCGTAGCGGTGAACGCGGGTTTCTACGGCCTGTGGCGAACCTTCGCGCTGCTCGGGCCACCGCCGGGGTGGCTGACCGGGATACTCCTCGCGCTTGCCGGATTCACCGCGATCCTCGGCATCGCCCACGCCGCGGTGCAGGCCAGCCTGCCACATGTGATCGCCTATTCCAGCGTGGAAAACGCCGGGCTGATACTGGTGGGCTTCTGCGTGGCGCTGATAGGGGCCACCGCGGCGGATCCGCGTCTCGTCGCGGCCGGGCTGCTCGCCGCGACCCTGCAAGTGACCGCGCATACGGTCGGCAAGTCGCTGCTGTTCATTACCGGCGCCAAGATCGAGGCGGCCGCCGGGACCGGTGACCTCGACGCCCTGCGCGGTGCGGCGAGGGGCGCCCCGTGGAACGGGACCGGGTTCGCCATCGGTGCGCTGACCCTGGCGGGGCTGCCGCTGACCGCCGGGTTCGTGTCCGAGTGGTTCCTGCTTGAATCGCTGATGCAGCAGTTCCGAGTGCCCGGGCTCGGATTCCGGCTGGTACTCGCGATAGCCGGCGCCGCCGTCGCGCTGACCGTCGGTTTCGCCGGGGTGACTTTCGTCAGGCTGGTCGGGCTTGTCGTGCTGGGCCCTCCGCTGGGCTCCTCGCCGGGCTCCTCACCCGGCGCCACCGTCGGCTCACGTTGTGCCGGGACTGACGGGCCGGGCGGCAGCGGGGCGCCAGCTGACGGCTGGCTCGGCAAAGCCGCCATCGCGGCGCTCGCCGCGGCGTGCCTGGTGCTCGCCGCGCTGACGCCGCTCGAGATCCGGGTTATTGGCGCGGGCCTCGCGCCGCTGGTCCGGACCGGGGTGACCACCGGCGCGCTCACCTCACCCTGGGTGGTCGGCCCGGTCTTCAGCGGGTTCTCGATCCTGTCGCCGTCGTGGCTGTGGATCGTCATGCCAGCACTCCTTGCCGCGGTCGCGGTGATCAGCTGGCTGGCGGCGGGAACGCGGATGCTGCGGATCCGGCGGGTGCCCGCGTGGCGCTCGGCGACCGCAGGGGTTGAAGGCGCCGACCAGTACACCGCGTTCGGTTACAGCAATCCCACCCGAAGGGTACTCGCGGGCTTCCTGCTCACCCGCGCCGAACTGCGCAGGATCGAGATCCCCGCCGACACGGGCGGTGAGCCAGGCGCGCCCGCCATTCCCCAGCTGCGTTACACCTCCGACGTCGTCGAGCTAGTCGAGGAAATCGTGTACCGGCCCGCGGTCCGCCCTGTGCTGGTAGTGGTCCGGGCAGTCAAACGGCTCCAATCAGGCCGCCTTGACGCCTACCTCGCGTACATGCTGATCGCACTGGTCGCGGTCATTGCCGTGGTGGCCGCGCTCGGCTAGCGCCGGCGCTGGGGCCGGCAGCGCGGGGTTCGCGCAGTGCTGGGCTTGGGAACACGTGCTTGCTGGGAGACACTGAGGGCACTGTCCAAAGTCACGGCCCGGGATTCCCGGCTCACACGAGGAAGACCGATGTCCGCCGCCAAACCGTTTCGCCGCGTACTCGTGGGCTGGGATGGGTCACGGGACGCGTCAGCCGCGCTGCGCGCGGCCGCAGCCATCGTTGGCGACGACGAAGGGCACGTGGTCGCACTCGCTGTGCTGCCGCCCGTCTGGCATGCCGAGACCGCGCACGAACGGTCGGTAAACGAGATTGCCGCCAGGGACCGGGTGCAAGCTCCATTCGAACGGCTGAATATCGAGCTTGCTGTCACGTGCGGGGCCCGGATCAACCTACAATTCGATCAGAATCGGCATATTCCGGACACCCTCTGCCGCTATGCCACGGAGCACGGATTCGACCTGCTGGCCCTCGGCCGTCACGGTGACGGTGGTGGCATTGCAGGCAGGCTCGGCCACGTCGCGGACGCGGTCGTCCGCACCGCTGGCGTCCCCCTCCTGCTGGTGTCCGTGCCCTGACGCACAGCGCCCATGCCGTAGCGAATGCGGGCGGCACGGCGGGGCGCCGCACGCCACAGCAGCAGGTCGGGCCATGGATCGTGGCGGGCGCACCCGCCGCACCGCTGCACTCACCCGATGAGGGTGACGTGCGACCGCGACGATCCAGTGAGACTGGAGCGGCAGGAATGGTTGTCCCACGAGGGACGTACGTGGCCCGTGGAGGGTAGTCAAATGTCGTCGTATCCATTGTTGGACGCGTTCTTGACGATGCTGTGGTTTTTCCTCTGGATTCTCTGGGTCTTCCTGCTGATCTGGATAATCCTCGACGTCTTTCGCAGCCACGACCTCGGCGGATGGGCTAAGGCGCTTTGGCTCATCTTCATCATCGTGCTGCCCTTCCTCGGCGTGCTCGTGTACCTGATCGTGCGGGGCGGCAGTATGCACGAACGCCAGGTCCGTCAGGCCCAAGCGCAGGACCAGGCAATCCGCGCCTACGTAAGAGATGCGGCGGGTTCCGGCAGCGCCGACGAACTGGCCAAGCTCGCCGACCTGCGTGACCGTGGCGTCATCAGCGAGGCCGAGTTCCAGGCGGGCAAGGCCAAGATCCTGACCTGACCTGACCTGACCTGGAGACCAACCTCCACGTCACCGCGGATCCGCACTTCCGGCGCGCCTGAGCGCGCCGGAAGTGCGGATCCGCGCACGCGCACCCGGCTTCGCGGCGGAGGCGCTGGGCCTCCCGCGTGAGCGCGGGATCGGCCACCAGAGCCGATCAGATCCCGGTCGAACGGAGTCCGCATCCGGGCCGTTCGGCCCTGCTCGACTCGGCGGACCCGTGCTGTGGTTTATCTGACGCACAGGGAGGGCCGGTGAAAATGGGCACGTCATCAAGGAGCGTGATTGCCGACCGTCGTCGCGATCTCGGCCACAGGTTCGCCGTCCGCGCGGCTATCAGGGCGCCGTCGGTGCACAACACTCAGCCGTGGTATTTCGTCAGCAGGAACGACGGCATCAGCCTGTATGCGGACTTCTCCCGTAATCTGCCGCGCACTGATCCCGGCGGCAGGGAGCTTGTGATCAGCTGCGGGGCCGCGCTGTTCAATTTGTACCTTGCCATGCGGCACCTTGGCTTCGCGGCCGACGTCCGGATGCTGCCAGATCCGCACCAGCCTGCCTTGCTTGCCCAGGTTCGCTGGGGACGCTGCCGCCGGCCCGATCAGGAAGAGGAATTGCTGTTCCACGCCATAACGCAGCGGCACACCCACTGCGGGGCCTTCGCCGGCCGGCCGCTACCGCCCATGTTGATGGCCGAGCTTGCCGCCGCCGCCCACGCGGAACACGCGTGCCTGGCGGTCATCGGTAGCGGTGAGCAGCGCCGTCTGCTCGCCGAACTGATCCGCGGCGCCGAGGACGCGCAATGCGCCGACCCCGCGGCCGCCGACGAACTCGCCCGCTGGGCGACGCTGGCTCGTGACGGGAGGCGTGACGGCGTACCCGTCCACGGCCGCCAGCTTCAGGCCGTGGCTTTTGCGGATCGTGGTTTCATATTCGAGGACGGGCGGGCGCCCGTGGCCGACCCGGCACTTCAGCTGCCGGCTCATTCCTTCGGCACGGCCGTACTGCTGACCACTCGCGGTGACAGGCGGCTCGACTGGTTGCTCGCTGGCCGCGCAGTGCAGCGGCTATTGCTCCATGCCGCCGCATCCGACGTCAGCGCCGCGTTTCACACCCAGCCACTCGAGCTGCCAGGGCCACGCGGCAGGATCCAGGCCGAGATCGCGGACGGCGCGTCTCCTCAGCTGCTTCTTCGGGTCGGCTACGCGACCCACACGCGGGTTATGCCCCGTCGTTCCGTCGCGGACGTGCTCGTCGCACGCGGGCCCCGGCTCCGCATGGTCGGCACGGCCGTGCAGCCCGGCCCGCCCGTGGGCGCGTTGCCCCGCCGACTGGTTTCATGATCCGTTCTTGTGTCGGGGGGAACTTCGGGTTAACGCGGCTGGCTATTAGCCGATGGGCGCACGCTCACCAGGGCGTCGCAGCATGGCCAGGCCGCCCTATGGGTCATCGCCGGGCCTGGGTCGCGTCACCCCGCCGCGGCTTGCCGGGGGCCAGGGCCAAGATTCACCGGTCGCGGGACGATCCCTGCTCATCGCGGGTGCTTGGCGATCGCCGACCTGGCCGCGGCAAGCTTTCCCACGTCCTCGGCGTGGTAGCGGGCGAGCAGTTCCTCCTCCTGCTGCTGCTTGGGGAACAGGAAGCAGACGAGCGCGGAGCCGAGCAAGATCGCGACGATCCCCGCCGCATATGCCCAGTTGGCGCCGCTCAGAAACGAGGACTTGGCCGCGGCGGTGATCTGGCCGGCGTACCGCGGGTACTGCTTGGCGACATCGGCGGCGCTCGAGAACGACTTCGTCAGCTGGTTCTGGACACTCGTGCTGACCTGCTTGCCATTCGGAGCCGCGCCGATCGCGGACGCGAACGCGGCCGCATAACCGGCCGTGAGGATCGCGCCGAGAATCGACTGCATGATCGCGCCCCCCAGATCACGCTGCAGGTCGGCGGTGCCAGAGGCCATGCCGGCCCGGTGAACCGGCACCGATCCGGTGAGCGCGTGCGAGGCTGGTGTGCCGGCGAACCCGACCCCGATCCCGATGAACGCGTAGCCGAGGCCCACCTGCCAGAACGGGCTGCCCTCGCGCCAGACAAACAGCATCGTGAGGAAGCCAAGCAGGCAGCAGGCGTAGCCGGTGAGCAAGGTGAACCTGGAGCCCCTCGAAATGATCAGCTTGGCGGAAAAGGGCGCGACAAACACCATGAACGCGGCGGCAGGCAAGATGGCGAGACCAGCCTCAAGTGTCGAATCACCGAGCACGTTCTGCACGAACTGCTGGCCGACGAAAATCGCGGCCATGAGCGAGCCGAACACGATGATCCCCGCGCACGCCGCGACCCAGAAGACGCGGCGCCGGGCGACGTTCAGGTCGTAAAGCGGCGATCTGGCCCGGCGCTGCCGCAGGTAGAAAGTGACCCCGGCGGCAATCGCGATCACGGCCAGGCCGAGGGTCAACGCACCCTTGTCGGGCACGGCGGCGATATTGATGGCGAGCACCAGTGCCGCGACGAGGCACACGGAAAGGATGCCGCCGAGGTTGTCCACCGGATCCGTGGTCTCGTTGACATGACTCGGTACGAACGCGACCGCCATCAACAGGGCGACGACGGCTAGTGGCAACGTTGCCACGAAGACCGAGCCCCACCAGAAGTGCTGCAACAGCCAGCCCGCGATCGTCGGGCTGACCGCCGATATAGCGCCGCCGATGCCGGACCATAGCGCGATGGACCTGGTCCGCGCCGGTCCCGACCACAACGCGGTGATAAGCGCCAGGGTGGTCGGATAGGACATGCCGGCCGCCAGCCCGCCGAGCAGACGGGCCAGCAGCAGCACACCGTCGGTGGTCGCATAGGCCGCGAGCAGGCACGCGGGAACGGAAAGCAAGGTACCGAGGACAAGCAGCATCTTGCGTCCGTAGCGGTCGCCAAGCGCACCAAGGTAGATAACGGATGCGGCCAGGCCGAGCGAGTAACCGACCGCGATGAGGTCAAGAGCCGTCTGCGAGGCGTCGAACGCCTTGCCGATGGACGGGAGCGCCACGTTGGCCACGGCAAGGTTCATGTTGGCGACCGCCGCCGCCAGGATCAGCGAGATGAGCACCATGCGCGCCCGGGCCGGCCCTGGCGGGGCAGCGGCAGGACTCCCCGCCGCGGTGCCTGTCGCCCTCGTCTCGGCCATCTCGCTCATTTCCTAGCGGGGGCGGGACGGCGAACCCGCCCCGCAATGCCAGTTCCACCGGTAGCGAACCGGCCGGGGGCTCGAGTCAAGGGAGGGTATAAGGGCAATCGCTCGACCTGACGCGTCCTGCGGTCGGCAGGGTGGGGAGATCTTGGCCGTTAAGGCCGCTGGTCAACGTCGAGGCGAAGATCGTCTTGTCTCGGTTCCGATGTTGCAATGGCCGCACGGGCTCGCCATCATCCATACCGGGTGAACCGCCGGGCGTCGCCGATGGTAGTCCGCCCGCACGCGCGAACGG
Source organism: Streptosporangiaceae bacterium (assembly GCA_035517695.1). GTDB lineage: Bacteria > Actinomycetota > Actinomycetes > Streptosporangiales > Streptosporangiaceae > DATFVJ01. The sequence goes on along the minus strand of DATIYI010000041.1, from coordinate 85,988 downwards.
CGACGGGGATCTCCGCATCCGCACCGCCGTTCAGGTGCGGTTGGCATTTCACCGATTAGTTAGCGCATCGCGCCCACGCCCGCGATCGCCCGTCCCGCGTGTCCCGGCGAATCGTCGACCCGGCCCGGCCCCGACGTGCCTGCCGCAACGAGAACGCCTGCGGTTATCACCCTGATCAGGTGAGGCGCTGCCGCCCCGGCCGCACGACGATTCTTCTTTAGCCGTTGAACCTTTGGACCGGCAGTTGGGCGAGGGCGGGGAGGAAACTTGAACCTGCTTCGCCTGCTCACTGCTCCGGTGTTCACTGCTCCGGCGGCTGCGACCGCACAGCGATCTGCGGGCGGCGGTGAGCGGCCGTGACGAGTCCGCCCGATCCCTTCGCGCTCCTGCGCAGCCGTGGCTACATAGCGCTGCTTGTCCTTGCCGCGATCATCGGGGTACCGGTCTCGGCCGCGGCGTACGGCTTCCTCAAGCTGGTCGGCGTTCTTCAGAAGTGGCTGTTCACCGACCTGCCCAAAGAACTTGGCTTCCATGGGACACCGGCCTGGTGGCCACTTCCGCTTCTTGCCGCGGCCGGCGTACTGGTCGCGCTCGCCATCACATACCTGCCTGGCACCGGGGGGCATTCGCCCGCCGATGGCTTCAAGGCGGGCGGCGCACCCACTCCCATCGAACTCCCCGGCGTCGTGCTCGCCGCCTTGGCGACGCTGAGCCTCGGCGTGGTGCTCGGGCCTGAGGCACCGCTGATCGCTATCGGCGGCGGCCTCGGCGTGCTGGCCGTGCGCCTCGCCAAACGCGATGCGCCGCCGAGGACGGCTGCGGTAATAGGCGCAGCCGGGAGCTTTGCCGCCATCAGCACGCTCTTCGGGTCACCCATTCTGGGGGCCTTCCTGCTGATGGAGGCCTCCGGGCTGGGCGGGGCGACAATGGAACTCGTGCTGCTGCCCGGCCTCCTCGCGGCCGGCGTGGGCTCGCTCGTCTTCCTCGGGCTGAACGCCTGGACGGGGTGGGGAACGTTCTCACTGGCGATTCCCAACCTCCCGAAGTTCACCCGGCCCGATTCGGCCGAATTCGGCTGGGCACTCCTGATCGGCGTGGCGGCTGCCCTGCTCGCCGTCGGCGTTCACCGCCTCGCGTTGTTCCTGCGGCCCCACGTCGAAGGACGGATGGTGCTGCTCATGCCGGTAGTGGGCCTGGCCATCGCGGGACTCGCGATCGCGTTCGCGGAGGCCACCGGCAAGAGCGCCTCGGAGGTACTGTTCTCCGGGCAAACGGCGGTGGGCCCGCTCATCACCAACGCCTCGAGCTACACCGTGGGGGCGCTGATACTGCTGATCGTCTGCAAGGGACTGGCGTACGGCGGATCGCTCAGCAGTTTCCGCGGCGGTCCCGTGTTCCCTTCGCTGTTCCTTGGCGCGGCGGGCGGGATCGCGCTGTCTCACCTGCCCGGCCTGCCGCTCGTGGCGGGCGTGGCGATGGGCATAGGGGCGATGTGCGCCGCGATGCTGAAGCTGCCGATGACCTCGGTCTTGCTGGCAACTTTGCTGCTGCTTTCTGACGGCCTCGCGGTCATGCCGCTCGTGATCGTCGCAGTCGTGGTTGCCTATGTGATCTCGTTCAGGCTTTCGCCCGCCCCTGCCGCTGCCCCTGCCCCGGCAACGCCTTGACCCGCCCCGCCACCTGCCGCGAAGGCTCCCGCGAAGCCTTCCATAGCGGGACGGGGAGGATAACCAGCGAAACAGTGCCTGCGGGCTCACCCGCCATGGGTGACGCGCCGGATTGGGCGGGCCGGGGCCGGGATTGGCGGCCCGGTCAGCCGCCGATCCAGACACTCTTGATGTTGCAGAACTCCCTTATTCCGTGCGCGGAAAGCTCCCGCCCGAAGCCGGAGTTCTTGATACCGCCGAAGGGCATCTCGGCGTACGACGTGGTCATGCCGTTGATGAACACCGCGCCAGCATCGAGGTCGCGGATGAACCGCTCCCTGTCGCCCGGATCTGCGGTCCACGCGTTCGAGCCAAGCCCGAAGGTCGTGGCGTTCGCCAGGTCGACCGCAGCGTCGATGTCCGGCACCCGGAACAGCGCCGCGACCGGGCCGAACACCTCCTCGGCATACATGCGCATCTGCGGCGTCAGGCCGGCGACGACGGTCGGCGGGTAGAACCAGCCGGGCCCGTCCACCTTATTGCCGCCGCATAGCACCTCCGCGCCCTTGCTGACCGCGTCGTCCACAAGCTCGGCGACATCGTCGCGGCCCTGCTTCGTGGCGAGCGGCCCGACGTCGGTGCCCGGATCCATTGGGTCACCGACGGACAGGTGCCGCATCCGCGCGACGAATTGCTTGGCGAACGCGTCGTAGGCCGCGTCGTGGACGATGAACCGCTTCGCGGCGATGCACGATTGCCCGTTGTTCTGCACCCGCGCCTTGACCGCCACCTCGGCGGCCCGGTCCAGATCGGCCGATGGCATGACCACATAAGGGTCACTGCCACCTAGCTCGAGCACGACTTTCTTGATCTCGCTCCCGGCGATCTGCCCGACCGACCGGCCAGCAGGCTCGCTGCCTGTCAGCGTCGCCGCGGCGACGCGAGGGTCCCTCAGCACGCCGTCGACCGCACCGGACCCGATCAGCAACGTCTGGAAGCAGCCATCGGCGAAGCCGCCGCGCCGCAGCAGGTCCTCCAGGTAGAGCGCGGTCTGCGGCACGTTCGACGCGTGCTTCAGCAGTCCGACGTTCCCTGCCATCAAGGCGGGCGCGGCGAATCTCACCACCTGCCAGAGCGGGAAGTTCCACGGCATCACCGCGAGCACGACGCCAAGAGGCTGATAGCGCGCGTAGGCTCGGCGGGCACCCACGGCCTGTGCGTCGGCCGGCTCGTCGGCGAGGAACGCCTCCGCGTGCTCGGCGTAGAACCGCATCGCCTTGGCGCACTTGGTGGCCTCAGCTCTGGCCTGCGCGAGCGGCTTGCCCATCTCCGTGGTCATCAGCTTGCCCACGTCATCGAGTTCGGCATCGAGCAGGTCCGCGCTCTTTCGCAGCCAGCGGCCCCGGTCGGTGAACGAGGTCAGCCGATGATTGTGGAATGTTTCGCGGGCGAGGGCGATCCGGGCGTCGACCTCGGCGTGGTCGAGTTCCTTGAATTCCTGCAGTGTCTGACCAGTGACTGGACTGATGGTCGCGATCGGCATGCCAGACCTCCATTCTGCGGCAGACCAGGTACCTGCCCGGGGCATGCCCGGTCGATCTGCACGTCACCTACCCATTTCAGCAAGGCCGGCGCAGCCGGTATCGGCCGGCCTCGCAGACGTCATGCCCGCGCGACCGTGACGCGCGCGAGCATGTCGCGAAGTGCGCGTGCGGTGCCGAGCGAGGTTTGAACCGCTAGCATTCGCGGTGCCTCCTCCTCATTGAGAACGGCGTTGATGTGCCGGACCGCCGCCGTGAATGAGGGCTCGTCACCGGCCGCATGACGAGTGCCTGCCCGCGGTCCGGGGGCGAAAACCTCGTATGTGTCGGCCGGGCCCGGATGGAACGGGTTCGTGAGGTGGATCTGCCCCTCCGTGCCTTGCAGCCGGGTGAAGGTGTCATGGGCACGACGGAACCCGCAGGAGAGCAGGAGTTTACGGCCGCCAGGAAAGTCGAGGATGCCCCATGCCTCCACGTCGACGCCGCCACCACCCCACTCCGCATTGGCCAGGACCGCGGTGTGTTCCGCCCTGAACAGCTCGCGGGCAAGGCGCACCGGGTAGCAGCCGACGTGCAGGACCGCACCGCCCTCGAGATTTCGCGACATTCTGATGTTTCGCGGCTGCCTCACATCGAAGTGGAAATTCGAGTAGATCTCCCGCAAGTCACCGATGACGCCGTCGTCGAGGAGGGCACGGACGCGTTGGAACTGCGCCTGGAAGGGGAAAACGAAGGCTTCCCAGAGCGATGTGCCGGTCTGTCTGGCGACTTCGAGCACGCGGTCGGTTTCTGCCAGCGAGCCACACAGCGGCTGCTCGCACAAGACCGGCTTTCCTGCGCGCAACGCGCGGATGGTCCAGGGCGCGTGCAGCGAATTAGGCAGCGCGATATACAGCGCGTCCACGCCGGGGTCCTCAATGAGAGCCTGGTAGCCGACTACAGCTCGCTCGATCCCATTGTCGCGCGCGTACTGTTCGGCCCGGCCCAGATCGCGGCCCGCGACAGCGGCCGCGGTACCGCCAGCGGCCCGCAGCCCAGGAAGAAAGGCGGCATGCGCTCCCTCAGCCGTGCCGACGATTCCCCAGCGCACCTGTCCGCCTGTAGCCACTTTGTTCAGACTACTAACGGTGACAAGCCGGGCGCGGTCCTCGCCGCCATAGACTGCTTCGCTCGGGCAATAGACCGCTCTGCTCGCCGCCCGAGCGGGATCGATGACCGAGCTGTTCAGCGGTGTGGGAGTGGCGCTCGTGACGATCTTCGACGACCAGGGGGCGGTCGATCCGGACGCGACCGCGGCTATCGCGAGCGACCTGGTGGTGGCCGGCCTGCGGGCGGTGCTCGTATGCGGCACAACCGGCGAGGCGGCGACCCTGGCGGATAGTGAGCGCGCGGCGCTCATCGACGCCGTGCGCGCGGCTGTCCCGCGCGCCATCCCGGTCATCGCGGGTACCGGGGCGCCGTCGCTGTGGCAAGCGACCCGGCTCACCGCGGACGCTGTCCGGGCCGGCGCGGACGCGGTTCTTACCTGGCCGCCCGCGGGCTGTACCGAGCTTGGCGGCTACTACGGTGCGGTCGCCGCGGCAGGCGACGGCCGCCCGGTGCTGGCTTATCACGGGCCCTGGCCGTCGGAAGCTGGCGTGCCGGTGACGGCCCTGGACGCCCTTCCCGTCGCGGGTGTCAAGGACTCCTCAGGCAGCCCGGACCGGTTGCTCGATGAGCTTGCTCACTATCAGGGCGCGACCTGCGTGGGTTCGTCGGCGCTGCTCGCCCTGGCCGGTCCGATGGGAGCCGCTCGGGCCCTGCTCGCGTTGGCCAACGTCGAGCCCGACCGCTGCTGCCGCGCCTTCGCGGGCGACGCGCTCGTGCAGCGTGAAACGGCCGACAGGCACCTGGAGGTAAGCAATGGCGGGCCGGGTGCGCTGAAGCGCATGCTCGCCAAGACGCGGCCGATCTGCCCCGGCTCACGGATCCCGTGACCGCGAACCCTCGCGAACGCCTACGGCCCGGCCCATAATCGGGGCACGCTCAACGCCACGACGTCAGGGTAGACGGCGGGTCCATCGCGGCCCGGCCGCCGCGGTAGTGCACCATGTTCGGCGAGGCACGGTGAGCTTGGGCGTGGCGGTGGTGGTCAGGCCCTGCAGGAACCGGAAGTCGTCACCGAAGATGGCGTGCTCAAGCCCGACCCTGTCGTGCACGTGCGCAAACCGGCTAGCGTCCACGACGCTCATGATTCCTGAGCACTATCAACACCAACACCATGATGATCAGCAGCACGCCCGCTATCACATAGTCGATCATCGCGCCTGCCTCTCCACACTGCTGAGCCTACCTTTTGTCCGCGCGACGATGACCTGCGGCGCCTGGTGGTCCATCATGGCAAGCAAATGCCGGAGGCAGGCCGGATCCGTCCGGGGCCGTTAGGCTCCGGCCCTGAATGCTGCGATCACCGGCCCGGCGGCGGTCGGCGCGCGGCCGGTTGGGAGAGCGTATGAAGACCAAGGCCGCAATCCTGCGCGAAGCGGGTAGTGACTGGGAAATCGCCGAGCTTGACCTCGACCCGCCCAAGACCGGTGAGGTGCTGCTGCGCATGGTCGCCGCGGGTCTCTGCCACTCCGATGAGCACATGCGGACAGGCGACCTACCGCCCCGCTTCCCGATGGTGGGGGGCCACGAAGGCGCTGGGATCGTTGAGGAGGTCGGGCCCGGCGTCACCAGGCTCAAACCCGGCGATCACGTCGTCTGCTCGTTCCTGCCCACGTGCGGGCACTGCCGGTGGTGCGCGCGGGGGATGAGTAACCTTTGCGACCTCGGCATCTACCTGATCGTGGGCTGTCTGACGGACGAGACCTACAGGTTCCACACCGGCGGCGAGGACGTCGGGGGGATGTGCATGCTTGGCACGTTCTCCCAGTGGGCAACGGTCTCGGAGCACTCCTGCGTCAAGGTGGACGACGACCTGCCGCTCGAGACGGTCGTGCTCATCGGCTGCGGCGTCCCTACGGGCTGGGGCACCGCGGTCAACGCGGGCGGAGTACGGCCAGGAGATACGGTCGCCATCTACGGCATCGGCGGCGTCGGCATCAACGCCGTGCAGGGCGCGGCATTCGCCGGTGCCAGCAATGTCGTCGCGATCGACCCGTTGCCGGGCAAACTCGAGACGGCCAAGCGGCTCGGCGCCACTCACACCACGACCGACCCGGCCGAGGCACAGCAAATGATCCTCGACCTCACCCAAGGTGTCGGGGCGGACCAAGCGCTGGTAACCGTGGGCGTGGTGACGGAAGACGTGGTGGACGCCGCGTTCCACGCGATACGCAAGGGCGGTGAGGTCGTAATGACCGGGCTCGCGGACGTGGGCAAGAAGACCATTCACCTTTCCGGCTCCGAGCTGACTCTCTTCGAGAAGCGGATCCGCGGCGCGCTTTTCGGCGGCGGCAATCCGTTCGAGGAAATCCCCCAGATGGTCAAGATGTACCGCTCCGGTCATCTCAAGCTGGACGAGCTCGTCACCAACAAGTACCGGCTTGACCAGATCAACGAGGGTTACCGTGACCTGCTCGACGGCAAGAACATCCGGGGCGTGATCGTGCACCAGCACTAGCTCAGAGCGGGGCATGTCTGTCGTTCGCGCCCGACCACCACCACAGCCGCGGACGCAGTGGCCCCGCGGTTCTGTTCGCTGCGCAGCCCTGCCACACCCCTACGCTGTACGCCACGTCGGCGAGCAAGCGAGCGGCGACGTAGCGTACGGGGTCCATGGACGGCCGCCGCTCACACCAGTCGAGCACTGGCGGGACGAGCATGAGGGCGGCGAGTGGCAGCCGAAGCCGCGGGATCGCCCAGGCGGCGGGCATCGCTACCGGCCACCACGTGCGGGTGAGCGCGCAGCCAAGCAGCCGCCCGGCCGCGATCGTCCCGGCTCCAGCGAGCCTGGCCGCGAGCGGCCAGGAGTCGTCGGTGTATGGGGCGAGCCGACGGGCTAGCAGCACGGTCGTCCCCCCAACGATCGCGGCGCCTGTCCCAGGGTGCCCTGCAGTGGCCGCGAACCAGGCAGCGGCGCTCCATCCCGACATCGCGACGGCGGGCACCGTACCTGGATGCCGCAGTTCGAGCGGCGCGGCGGAACTCCCATAGTCTCTGCGCCTGGCGAACCAATCGGGCAGGCACACCCGGTGCTGGTGTGCCACGGTCGCGCCCGGCTCGTAGCGCACGTGCCAGCCCTCAGCGGCGAGCCGCCAGACGAAATCGACGTCCTCGCCGATAGGCATGTCCTCAGCGAAGCCCGCGGCAGCGGCCGTCTTTCTCACAACAAGCGCCGCGCCAGGGACGTACGGCACCCGCGCACCAGGGCGCACAATGCTCTCGGCGAGCCCCATATCGAGTGCCGAGCGGACGTCCTCGTAGCGCGCCAGCCAGCCGTGCCGGTGTTCAAGGGAGACGATGCGCGGCGCCACCGCGGCCACGGCGGGATCGCAGAAATGCGGGAGCAGCCGGCCGAGCCAGCCGGGAGTGGGAACACAGTCGGAGTCGAGGAACGCGACGAACGGCGTGCCAGCCAAGGCGAGGCCGGTGTTGCGCGCGGCTCCGGGGCCGCCGGTCACCGTCCTGCGCAGGTAAAGCGCACCCGCCGCCGTGGCGGCTGCCGCGACCGCGGCCGCGTCCACCGAGCAGTCGTCCACCACGATGACCGCCAGGCCGCTGAGGCCGGCCAGGCACCGGGTCAGTTCGGGCGCCCGGTCGCGTACGGGTATCACGACGGTGACAGCACCCCTGTCCGGGCCTCCGGCGGGGACGGGATGTGCCATGCCGGTGTCGAGGAGCCTGCGCGCGAGCGCCCGCGCAGCGGGGCTGCCCGGCACCGGCGCGCCATCCCACCAAGCGCCGATCATGGCGGCGGCGGCGGGGCGGACCCGCAGCAGCCGGCACGGAGAGCCGCCGAGGAGCACAGTGTCACCGCGCGACCGGGTCAATCCCGGATCGGGACGCAGCCGCAGCCCGGCAGGCACGGGTGAGTGCGCTTGCGGCGGTCCGGTGGAACGCCGGCGCGACGATCGCCCTGCCAGGTTCACGCGCCTCGCCCCGCATCCCGACCAGCGGACTCGGCCGGCGCAGCCGACGCCTCCGGTGCCTGCGACACCTCCGGTGCCTGCGACACCTCCGGTGCAGCCGCTGCCTCCGCTGCCTCCGACGCCTCCGGTACAGCCGCTGCCTCCGGCGCCTCCGGTACAGCCGGCGCAGGCGGTACAGCCGGTACGGCCGCCAGGCCCGACGCCAGGACATCGAGCGCGGCGTCGATGATCTCCGGGAGGTCATCGCCGGCTCCGTTCTCACGCCACGTATCGAAGGCCGCCCACACCACTGCGACGACGGCCTTAGCGCAGGCCCTGGCGTAGACGCCGCGGTGCAGCCCTGTTCGAGCCGTCACGGCCCCCTGCACGGTGTCCTCCCACGCCCGGTAGCGCAACGCCGCGTGCGCCTGCAGCGACGGCACAGTCGCGATCAACTGGATGCGCACCGCGAGGGAGGCGCGCTCGCCAGGCCCGTAGCTGCTGGCCAGATGGAATGCCCGCCGCATCATGTCCACCAGCGGCAGGCCGGCCGAGTTCCCGGTCGCGAGCTCTTCTGCCAGGATGATCAGCCGCTCGTCCAGCGCGCCGAAAACGATGTCGTTCTTGGACGGGAAGTACCTGAAGATGGTGCGCCGTCCGACACCAGAAGCGGCCGCGAGGTCGTCGACCGTGGTCTGCTCGAAGCCACGCTCGGCGAACAGCCGCAGCGAGGCATCCTCCAGCCGCGTGCGGGCCACCCGTTTGCGGCGCGGCCAGCCGGCGGGCGGCGCGGGTGCTTCCGCCATTCCCATCGGTCGCCACCTCGATCATCGGGGTCGCGCGACGGCACGTCGCGCGGCATCGTCACGTCACAGAGGCCACCCGATAAGCCCGCACATAAGGATGGCACTCGGTGCCATGTTATGTAACCATATTTCTCACGCGACGTCGCGACCGCGTCGGCCGCGCAAGCCCGGGGAGGCGGAGGCGATGAGCAGCGACACCAGCCAGACCAGCGCTCGAGGCGAGAGCACGGCCGAGCACACCCAGCAAAACGAGCGCACCGGGCAGACCGGGGACACCGGGCAGACCGGGGACACCGAGGAGCTCTTGGTCGAGGAAATCTCGATCGACGGCATGTGCGGCGTCTACTGACGATGGCATTTGACGTCGGACGGGCCTACGAGAAGCACCCAAATGTAGCGATCAGGCGCGAGGAGTTCGGCGGCCTCGCCTACCACTACGGCAACCGCCGTCTTGTGTTCCTCAAAGCGCCAGCGCTGGTCGAGCTTGTCGAGACGCTGGCGGAATTCGCCAGTGCGCGCGATGCCCTGACCGCCCGCGTGCCCTCGGGCAGCATTAAGTCCTACGAATTCGCGCTGGCTGGCCTGCTGACCTCGGAGGTGATCCGTGCCCGCTGACGTCAGCCCTGGCCCCGGCCAAGCGCCCCTTCGGCCCGCCCTTGCCGGCCGCCTCTCCCATGGCCTGGCCGCGCCAATCTGCCTCACCTGGGAGCTCACCTACGGTTGCAACCTCGCTTGCGTGCATTGCCTGAGCTCGTCCGGCCGCCGCGATCCGCGGGAGCTTACCACCGGCGAAGCGCGCCGGCTCATCGACGAACTTCACGACCTGCAGGTGTTCTATGTGAACATCGGCGGTGGCGAGCCGATGATTCGCCCCGATTTCTTCGACCTCGCCGGCTACGCGGTGGAGCGAGGCGTGGGCGTGAAGTTCTCAACCAACGGGACGATGCTGACGCCGACTGCCGCCGCGCGGCTGACGGCAATGGACTACCTGGATGTTCAGGTCAGCGTTGACGGCGCCGACCCGGCGACGAACGACGCGATCCGCGGCGAGGGCTCCTACGCGGCGGCACGGCGCGCGATGGACAACCTGGCGGCAGCGGGATTTGGCGCATTCAAGATCTCCATCGTGGTCACCAGGCACAACATCGGCCAGCTCGACGCGTTCGAGCGCCTGGCCGCTTCCTATTCCGCGCAATTGCGGCTGACCAGGCTGCGGCCATCGGGGCGGGGCGCCGACACCTGGTCCGAGCTGCACCCGACTCGGCAGCAGCAGCGTGACCTGCATGCGTGGCTGCTCGACCGGCCGGAGGTGCTCACCGGCGACTCGTTCTTCCATCTGTCCGCGCTAGGCGCGCCCCTGCCCGGCCTGAATCTCTGCGGAGCGGGCCGGGTCGTGTGCCTGATAGACCCGATCGGCGACGTTTATGCGTGCCCATTCGTCCTGCACGAGCAGTTCCGCGCGGGAACGGTACGCGGCGACGGCGGCTGCGCTGGCTTTACTAAGGTCTGGCGGGAGTCCGCCCTGTTCAAAAGCCTGCGTGAGCCAGGCTCCGCTGGAGCATGTGCCTCCTGCGGCAGCTACGATGCCTGCCGCGGCGGATGCATGGCGAGCAAGTTCTTCACCGGGCTTGCACTTGACGGTCCCGACCCCGAGTGCGTGCACGGATATGGTGAAGCGGCACTGCAGGCGCGTCGGCTTGACCCGGTACTTGTGCCGCACCCGGGGCCTGGCCACTCGAAGCGCCGGGCCGGAAACGCGGCAAGCGGGGAGCCTGTTTTCGTCACACTGGGACGGCTCGGGTGAGGCTGCTGCAACCCATGCCGCTCGGTCCTGCGAGTGCGCCGAATCGGCTGATGTTCGGCCCGCATGTGACGAATCTTGGTGATGACGGCCGTGCGGTTACCGGCCGACACGTCGCCTATTACGCGCGGCGCGCAGCCGGCGGCGCGGGAGTCATCGTTACCGAGACGGCGTCGGTGCATGAGTCCGACTGGCCATATGAACGTGCGCCGCTGGCTTCGCGCTGCCGCCAAGGCTGGGCTGACGTGGCGGCGGCCTGCGCCGACCACGAGTCGTTGGTGCTCGCTTCTGTCGGCCATTTCGGCGGCCAGGGCAGCTCCGCGTACAGCCAGCGGGAACTGTGGGCACCTTCGGGTGTACCGGGAGTCGACACGCGCGAGATGCCCAAGGTCATGGAGGCGGAGGACATCGCCGCAGTAGTCGAAGGCTTCGCAGGCGCCGCGCGCCTCGCCATGGCCGCCGGGCTGGCCGGTGTCGAGGTCAATGCGGGCCAGCACAGCCTGGTCAGGCAGTTCCTCTCCGGCCTGACGAACAAGCGCACCGATCCATACGGCACCGACCGGCTCCGTTTCGCCCGCGAGGTGCTCATTTCGGTAAGGCAACGACTCGCTGGCGGGGTCCTCGGGCTCCGCCTGTCCTGCGACGAGCTCGCCCCTTGGGCGGGCATCACTCCCGAGCAGGCCGCGCCGATCGCGGCCAGTCTCGCGCCGCTGATCGACTACCTGGTGGTCGTGCGCGGCGCCATCTACTCGGCCACCGCGACGCGGCCCGACTCGCACGCTGCTCCCGGCTTCAACCTGGCGCTGGCCAGCCGTATCCGTGCCGCGGTCGGCGGTGCCGTCGCCGTCTTCGCACAGGGATCGATCGTCGATCCGCTCATGGCCGAGCAGGCGATCGCCGACGGCAGCTGCGACGGCGTCGAGATGACGCGCGCGCAGATCGCGGACGCCCACCTTGGCCGCAAGCTCGGCGGGGGCGCGCCGCCACGCCCGTGCATCCTGTGCAACCAGGCCTGCCAGGTGCTCGACACCCGGAATCCGATCGTGAGCTGCGTCGCTGACCCGAGGTCGGGCCACGAGACACAGGACGAGGCCATCAACGACAGCGGCGACAGAGAACATACAGGACCCACGGCAGGCAGCGCCGTCACACCCGTTGATCTGCTCGTCATTGGCGGTGGGCCGGCCGGGCTCGAGGCGGCGCGCGTCGCAGCCGCCCACGGCCACCGCGTCCGGCTCGCCGAAGCATCTGACCACCTCGGCGGCACCGCCGCCGTAGCGGCCGCCGCACCAGGCAGAGAGAATCTCGCCGCCCTCGTCGCGTGGCTCGAAAGCCAATGCCGCCGCCTCGGCGTCGAGATCGAGCTGAGCCACCGCGTCAGCCCCGGGGAAGCGCATGCCCATCCCGGCCCTGTCGTGGTCGCTATCGGCGGCCGCGACGGCGAGCCGGCCTATCAGATCGTCGCTGGCGGCGAGGTGCTGTCCGCACGGCAGTTTCTGGCTGACATCGCGGCCGGCCGGGAAACGACAAAGGGGCCGGTGTTGGTGTGGGACCCCATTGGCGGGCCGATCGGCATCTCAATCGCCGAACTGCTCTCCGTGCGAGGACCTACCGCACTCGCATTTCCCGACCAGATCGCCGGCCAGCAACTGGCGCTGACTGGTGACCTCGTCGCCGCGAACATCCGGCTGCAGTCGGCCGGCGTCACGCTGGCCCGCCGCTGCGTTCTGCGCAGGGTCGGCGGCGACGGCGCTGACGTGGAGGACATCTTCAGCGGAGAAATGCGGACGATTCCCGCCGCCGTCGTGATCGACGCTGGACCGCGCTTGCCCGCCGCCTCCGATGACGCCGAGGCACCTGCGGGGGCGCTCACACCTGTCACCATGATCGCAGGCGACGCGGTGGCACCACGCACCATTTACGAGGCAGTCCTGGAGGGTAGGCGCGCCGCGCTCGGTCTTGGGCAGGTCAAGCGCACTTCCCTGACCGGCGCGGCGCGATGACTGGATCCCGCTACAGATTCCTGCTGCGGCCCCTCCGGCTGGGCCCTGTCGTGGTACGCAACCGCATCGTTTTCTGCGCGCACCTGACGAACTATGCGGAAGGCGGCCGTCCGAGCGCACAGCATGCCGCCTACTATGCCGCTCGCGCGCGGGGCGGAGCCGGGCTGATCATCACAGAAGAGCAATCAACCCACCCGACCGACTGGCCATACGAAAAGCTGATCCACGGGTACGACCCGGCCGTCGTGCCCGGCTACCGCCGTATCACCGATGCGGTCCACAAGCAGGGCACACCAATATTCGCCCAGCTCAACCACAACGGTGGACAGGCAAGCGGGATGTACTCCCGGCGACCGGTGTGGGCGCCATCAGCCGTGCCCGATCCGATGTTCCGCGAGGTGCCCAAGCCCGTCACGAGCACCGAGATACGCGAGATCATCGACGGCTACGCGACCGTCGCCGGCCACTGCCGCCAGGGCGGCTTCGACGGTATCGAGTTGCAGTGCTCGCACTCCTCAATCGTCCGTGGCTTCCTGTCCGGTGCTACGAACCACCGCACGGACTCCTACGGAGGGTCCCTCGCGGACAGAGCCCGTTTCCTTCTTGAGGTCCTCGCCGCGGTGCGGGCGGAGATCGGCCCTGGCATGGCGCTCGGGGTACGCCTGTGTGGTGACGAACTGATGGCCGGCGGCATCACGCTCGATCAAACGACAGAGGTCGCGAAGATGGTGGAGGACAGCCGCCACGCGGACTACATCAACACCTCGATTGGGGTTGCCACCTCCACCCTCTACATGATCGAAGCTTCGATGGCAGTCCCGCCGGGCTATGCCCTGTTCATCCCGTCAGCGATACGGAAGACCGTGCAGCTGCCCGTGGTCGGGGTGGGCCGGTTCAAGGACCCCATCCAGGCCGAGCGCGCCCTCGCCGAGGGTCACGCGGACCTGATCGGCGTCGTCCGCGGGCAGATCGCCGACCCCGATTTCGCCGCAAAGACGCGATCCGGTCATGCCGAGGACATCCGGCTGTGCCTGTCCTGCAACCAGGAATGCGTGGGGCGTATGGGCCTGGGCCGCTGGCTCGGCTGCATCGAAAATCCGCGCGCCGGCCGTGAGGCCGTTCCGCTGCCGCCACCGGTGCAACGGCCGCGCCGCATAATGATCGCCGGCGGCGGGCCAGCCGGATTGCAGGCGGCCATCAGTGCGGCACTGCGCGGCCACGATGTCACGGTGTGCGAATGCGACGATGAACTGGGCGGCCAGGTGCGGATCGCCGCCAGGGCGCCAGGGCGGGCGGAGTTCGGGGATCTTGTCCGCAACCAGCTTGCCGAGTGCAGGCGAGCGGGAGCGGCGCTCAAGACTGGCGTGCGTGTGGACATCGATCTCGTGCGGGCCGAGCGACCTGACGTCGTCGTGGTGGCAACCGGCGCGCGGCCTGACAGGCCTTACTGGGCGACGGCGAACCTACCAGCGGGTGCGCCGGAAATCTGCGACGTCCGGGACGTTCTTGACGGCTCCGCGAATCCACGCGGCCGGGTCCTTGTAGTGGACGACCTGGGATTCCACCAGGCGACGAGCACCGCCGAGGTGCTTGCCGATCGTGGCTGCGAGGTCGAGCTCACCACCAGCGGCATGGTGGCCGGTCAGGACCTCGGTATCACGCTGGACATGGAAACGTGGTGGCTGCGGGCCACTCGGAGGGGCATCGCGCAGACCACGGACACACTGATCACCGGCGTCGTGTCTGGGGGGGTTACCACCCGGCATCTCGCGACGGGCGCCGCCGGGCAGCAGCGCGCCGACTGGGTGGTGCTCGCCGTTCAGCAGGCACCGGCCGACGAGCTCTATTTCGGCCTCAAGGAACTGCGTCGGGCCGGGGATGGTCCCGCCGTGCACCGAGTGGGTGACTGCGTGGCACCTCGCCGTGCGCACGCCGCCGTCATCGACGGTGAGAGGGTCGGGGAGCTGCTGTGAGCGGCGCCGAGACGATCGCGGTCGTCCCCGTGCGCGAGGGCATGCTGCCGCCTGGCGCGGACGAGACAGTGGCCGAATGCGGCGGGGATGTGCTGCTCATCGGTTCGGGGACCGCTCAGGCCGCGGCGGCACTCCAGGTCGCCGCGACCAGTGTCAGGATCGCGGAGGTGGGACCCTACGCGCCCGCCGCCTGGGCCGCGGCGCTTGCCGTGCCGCTCGCCCACGTCGACGTCGTCATGCTGCCCGGATCCGCCGACGGCCGCGACCTTGCGCCGCGGCTCGCCGCGGACATGCGCCGCCCGCTCTGGGCGGGGGCGGTCGCGGTGACACCTGAGCGGGTCACCGTGGCCAGGTACGACGGACAGATCCTGGTGGCGGCGGACATTGACCGGCCTGCTGTCGTTACCCTCCTGCCAGGACTAACCGGAGTCGAGCCTGCCTCGGCCGCGAGCCGGCGGTGCGCTCCCGTCGAGATCGAACTGGCCCTGCCGTATCGCCACGACGCCAACATCGTCGATGTCGCCGCGCCGACCGCAGAGACGATCGACCTGGCTGAGGCGCCCCGGGTGTTCGCCGGCGGTGCCGGGCTCCAGCGTGCGGCGGAGTTCGACCTGCTCAAACACGTGGCGGCGCGCGCGGGCGCGTCGCTAGGTGCGACCAGGGTGGCGGTGGACGTCGGCTGGGCGCCGTCCGGCCGCCAGATCGGCACCACTGGGGTTACGGTTCACCCGGAGCTCTACGTCGCCTTCGGCGTGTCAGGTGCGGTACAGCACGTCGCGGCCATCGGCGCGCCTGAGCACGTGATATCGGTGAACACCGACCGTAGCTGCCCGATGATGGCGATCGCCGACCTGGCCGTCGCGGCGGATGCCCCCGCCGTGCTGCGTGAGCTCGCGGGACTGCTTGGCGTGCCCGTTCCGAACGTGGAGGCTGCCGGTGCCTGAACGCTTCGATGCCGTCGTGGTCGGCGCTGGCCCCGCCGGTGCCGCTGCTGCCCTGGTGCTCGCCCGTTCCGGCAAGTCGGTGTGCATGCTCGAGCGGGGCCCTTTTCCCGGATCGAAGAACATGTACGGCGGTGTGATCTACGGCCGGATTCTCGACACGCTCATCCCGCGGTGGTGGGAGCAGGTGCCCGTGCAACGCTGGGTCACCAGGCGCGAGACGCGGATCATGACGCCGACCCGGTCGCTCACCGTCGGCTGTTCGAGCAAGGCGTGGGGCGAGCCGCCGTACAACGGGATGACGGCGCTGCGGCCCGACTTCGATCGCTGGTTCGCCGACCAGGCCGTCGCCGCCGGCGCGGTGCTGGTGACATCGACGGTGGCCACCGGCGTGACGCGGCAGGGCGGACGGGCGGGTGGGCGCGTAACGGGTGTACGCACCGACCGGCTAGGCGGGGACCTCGCCGCCGGCGTCGTCATTGCCTGCGACGGCGTGAACTCGTTCCTGGCCAAGGAGGCGGGGCTGTACCGCCGCGCCGACCCTGACCATTTCACGCTGGGAGTCAAGGAAGTCCTAGCCATGCCGGCCGCAGAGATCGAGCGGCGGTTCAACGTCTCGGGCCGCGAGGGCGTTGATATTGAGGTCCTCGGAGCTACCAGCGGAGTACCGGGTGGCGGCTTTGTCTACACGAACCTGGACACCATCGCCGTCGGTCTCGTGCTCCAGCTCACCGGCCTCGCCAGCGCCAAGGTCCGGCCGGAGGAGCTCATCGCCGAATTCAAGAGCCATCCGGATATCGCCCCGCTGGTCGCCCGCACCGAACTGAAGGAGTATTCCGCGCACCTCATTCCGGAGGGTGGTTACAACTCGATGCCGCGGCTCGCCGGTGACGGGTTGCTCGTCGCGGGGGACGCCGCAGGAATGACCCTGGCTACCGGCGTGTGGCTGGAGGGCGTCAACTTCGCCGTCGGGAGCGGCGCCGCCGCGGGAACCACCGCTTGCCAAGCGCTGGACCGCGGCGACGTGTCGGCGGCGGGCCTGGCGGGCTACCGGCGCAGGCTCGAGCGGACCTTCGTGCTGAAGAACCACAAGAAGCTGCGGCGGGTGCCAGCCCTGCTGCTCACCGACCGTGTGCAGCACCGGTATGCCCCGATGGTCTGCGACGTGGCCGAGGGCCTGTTCACGGTCACCGACCCCGCGCCCAAACCCGGCTTGTTCAGACTCGTTCGTGCGGCCGCCAAGCAAAACGGTGTGCGGATGGCAGACCTGGCCAGGGACGGCTGGGCCACGGTGCGTAGCATCGGATGAACGGCGCGGCACCCTGGCCCGAGGTGGGCTTCGAAGATCGCATGGCAACTGTCGAGTTCGATGTGGCGGATAGACCCCACATCGTCGTGAACAGCGATATCTGCCGCAGTTGCAGCACCCGCGCTTGCGTCACGGCGTGTCCCGCTAACCTGTTCGTGCCCACCGCGGATGGCGGGATCGCGTTCAACTACGAGCAGTGTTTCGAGTGCGGCACCTGCTATCTGATATGCGACAGCGAAGGCGCGATCTCCTGGAGCTATCCAGAAGGCGGGCATGGGGTCGTTTTGAGGTACTCGTGAGCAGGCGGGGCATCAACATCCAGGGACAGCACGGCCGGCGGCGGGTCAGCCCCCAGGGACCGCACACCGGGCCTGCGATCGGTGTCGCGCTCAAGCTCACGCCCCGTCGCATCGAGGTCGACCCGGTCACTGGTGAGACCACGCCCGACCGGGCTCCGGGCAGCGCCTCGGCCGCGGGACTAGCGGCATTGGAGATCGCCTTGCGGCTGCGTGAGGTGTGGCACTCGCGCGTGACCGTCGCGACCGTGGACACGGCCGCCGCCGATCCCATGCTGCGCGACGCGCTCGCCCGTGGCGCTGACAACGCCATCCGGATGCAGTTGCCGCCGGGCTGCGAAATGGGCCCGCCTGGTATGCCGGCCGCGCTCGGCGCCGCCGCCGACGCCCTCGCCGCCGCGTTCGCCGGCCATCCAGTCGTACTGTGCGGCGACGGCGGCCACGGTAGCGGTACCGGCGCGGTCCCCGCGCTGCTCGCGGCACGCGCACGCCGGGCGCAGGCACTGGGGCTTACCAGCGTCGAACCGGCACAGCAGCCCGCTACCGTGCACGTAGAGCGCAGGCTCGACCGCGGGTGGCGAGAACGCCTGGTGGTGCGGGCGCCGATGGTGCTCGCTGTCGAAGGCGGGACCGCACGGCCGCGGCGCGCCCCGCTTGACGCGGTCCTTGCCGTGGGCAGCGCCACTATCGCCGTGGCCGGTTTGGCAGCGACCGGCGGCGACGGCTGGGGCGGCGGTGCCGACGCGACCGCCCACCAGCACGGCTCTGGCGCTGTGACCATCCTGCCGTACCGGCCGCGGGCGCGGATCCTCCAGGCACCCGAGGGCGAATCGCCGCTCGCACGCGTACTGAGCCTGCTCGGCTCCGGCGGCGAACGCAAGCCGCCCGAACGGGTCGATGCCGAGCCCGCTGCGGCCGCACAGCAGATCCTCGACAAGCTCCGTGGCTGGGGTTACCTGTGACGGCCGATGCCTCGTTCCGCGGGTCGCCCGGCCGTCGGCCGGGTCCGGATCGCCCCTCGGTGCGCCCCGGGGCGCCAACACGAGCCAGTCGCAGCGCCATCGCGCGCCCTATGCCGCGCGATCCACCGGTCACAAGCGCCGTCTTCGTGTCGGGCACACTCACGTTTCCCCAACGCCCGCCTGGGCCCCGAACGTAGGTAGGTGGCCACCCGTGAGCCAGCTGGAGAGCAGAACCGGTGGGGAGCCTACGGCAACCGCCCGGCCCACCGACGGCCCTTTGGGTGGGCTCCAGCGCCGCCAATGGCCCATCGCTGGGGCGGGCGCGTAGATGCGGCCGCCGGCGCTGGCCGACATGCGCTGGCCGGATGCCGATCGGGCGCCCCGGCGGGTGCTCGTCGTGCCGGTCGGGTCGCTGGAGCAACACGGCCCGCACCTGCCACAGGACACGGACACACGGATCGCTGTTGAAGTGGCGAGACGCAGTTGTGCGGGTCGCCAATCCGTCGCGCTCGCGCCGCCGTTCGCCATTGGCGCGAGCGGCGAGCATGCTGGTTTCCCCGGCACCCTGTCCATCGGCAGCGACGCGCTCGCTACCTGTCTCATCGAGCTTGGCCGCCACGCGAGCTCGCACTGGCCAGCGATGCTGCTCGTAAACGGGCACGGCGGCAACGCCGCCGCGATCGGCGCAGCCACGGCACGGTTGCGGTACGAGGGCCGAACGTGCCGGGTGTGGCACGCTCGCCTACCGGGAGGCGACGCCCACGCTGGCCGCGTCGAGACATCCCTCATCCTCGCGCTGGCGCCGGAGGCCGTGCGCATGGAGCTTGCGGTGGCGGGAGAACGCCGGCCGGTTGACGAGCTCATGCCCATGCTGCGCGACCGCGGCGTGCGCGCGGTCAGCGCGAACGGCGTGCTCGGCGATCCGTCCGGCGCGTCGGCCGATGAAGGTGAGCGACTGCTCGCGCAGCTGACCGCAGAGCTCATCGAGACACTTGACGGACTGCTTGAGGGCACCGCGGAACGACGCGTCAGCGCGGAACGGAGCGGCAGGTGACCGAGTGCGTTGCGGTGGTGACAGGAGCGGCGCGCGGGATCGGAGCGGCCGTCTCCATGCGGCTCGCCCGCGACGGCTGGGCGCTGGTGCTCGTCGACGCGTGTGCCCCGCAGCCGCCAGTGGACTACTCGATGCCTTCACCTGCCGCGCTCATCGCCGTCGCGCAGGAGTGCATCGACGCCGGCGCGCCAGAGGCAGTCCCTGTCGTCGCCGACGTCGGCGACGGGGCCATGCGTGATGCGCTGCATGACGCGCTCAGAAGGCGCGTACCATCCATCGCCGTCGCGGCGGCCGGGGTGATCCAGGGCCACCATGCCTGGGCCGTGCCTGACGACGCCTTCGAGCTCATGCTCCGGGTCAACCTGCACGGCGTACGGCACCTGGCCGAGTTGTGCGTGCCAGCGATGGTCGAACAAGGAAGCGGGCGATTCGTCGCGATTGCCTCGGCGGCCGCGTTGCGTGCGATGCCTCGGCTCGCCGCCTATTCGGCCGCGAAGGCCGCGGCAGTCGGCTACGTCCGCGCGCTTGCGGCGGACCTCGCGGGCACTGGGGTGACCGCAAACGCCGTCTGCCCTGGCTCGACGAGCGGCACAATGCTGGCAGCGAGCGCCGCCATCTACGACCTGCCCGGCCAGGAGAGCTTCGCCGCGCAGGCGCCGCTGCGGCGACTGTTGTCCCCCGCCGAGGTGGCCGCCGCCGTTGGCTGGCTCTGCGGCCCAGACGCGAGCGGCCTCACGGGCGCTGTCATCCCCGTCGACGCCGGCCTCACTGCCTGACCGGCCCCGGCCTTTCTTTTCTCGCATGCAAACCCGCCACTACTCGTTCCGCGATCCTGCGTCGTGGTAAGACATCGGCGCGCCATCGCAAGCGCGGCGAAACCATGGGTCATACTGCGACGTCGGATGTGAAACGGCTCGCCAGGAGCCATCGGGCCGCCATGGCGCAGCACGGCCGCCATGGCGCAGCACGGCCGCCATGGCGCCGCGACCTACAGGAGGGCGGCATGAGCGCTACAAGCCCGCGGACAGTAACCTTCGCCTATTGGCTCGCCGGCGCGCTTGCCGTGGCCTCGCTCGCAGGATGCAGCGGCGCGGTCGCTCAGAGCGTGAGCAGCGGAAAGCCGAACGTGCTGCCATCGCCGCGACCTTCGCTTTGCGAGCGCATGGGCGTTCTTAGCCGGCTTGTCGTCGACCGGACGAACACGCTGCAGGACAATCGCATCCGATATCGCTTCGCCGGCACGGTGACAGTCAGCGAGCCGAACCACGTCCAGACCGCCGCGAGGGCCTTGTGCGCTCTCCCCCATTTTCCCGCTGGAAGCTTCGCCTGCCCAGCCGATACGGGCACGGTTTACGCCTTGCGTTTCTCCGCCCGCGGGCGGAGGTTGCCCACCGTGGCCGCACAAGCTACCGGCTGTGAGGTCGTCCGTGGGCTCGGCGCCCCGCGCTGGACGTCCACAACACCCGGGTTCTGGTACACGCTGGGCGAGGTGATGGGAGTCCGAAATCCTGGGCGCACCGCCTTCGCGGGCACAGTGCCAGCAAACTGACCAGGCCAGCAACCTGACCAGAGCTCCTACGTGCCACGCGCAGGGCTCCACCTACGAGATGGCCCACGACGATGTCGGATTGGTCGTAAGCGGCCCCGAGCAGGCGATCCTCGAGTCCCATCCGCCCGACCGGCTGGCCTACACCTGGCACACGATCACCCCTGAGTGGGCCGCGCGGTCGGCATGGATGAGGCGGCCGCCGCGGCCTGGCGCGCTGAAGCCCGCTCCAAGGTCGCCTTTGACATCGAGGACGTCGGCCACGGTGTCGTCAAGCTCACGGTGACCCACGACGGCTTCGCGCCGGGCAGCGCAGTGCTGCCGGCCATCTCCGAAGGGTGGCCCGCTGTCCTGGCCAGCCTCAAGACCCTGCTTGAGACGGGGTCGTCCTTGCGCACCTCGTGACCGGCCGCGGTGCCGTCCGCCGACATCACTGATTTCATGGCCCGTCTCCTTGGCACAGATGGCCGGATCGATCAGCGCGGGCTCACCGGAGCCGTCGGAGGCCCTGCCCGGCCTGCTAGGCGCCGCCCGCGAAAGGTCTGCAGGAGGGCGGCTAAGAGTCAATCACAGGCGGCAAGATGCTTGAGCGCGAGTGGCCAGGTCAGGCCGGGATCGGACGGGAAGGCACTCGGAAACGGGCCACCAGGGTGCAGTCACCGGGGTATGACCTCGATCACCCCTAGGATCGGCCAGCAGCGGGGCGCGGTGCCGCGCCGTTCCCGCGCGATCGGACTCGCCCAGGCATAGAACCTGGCGAACCTCGGACGCCCCCGGCGTGCGCTGACCATCTGGCCTCCTTCAAGCCCCCCGTCCAGGCTGGGAACCGCCGGCGGACTCGCTCATCCCTCCGGTTTCCGCGACGTGCCGGCGGGCGCGCGCGAGGCGAGCTGGCGCACCGCGGCCTGCGAACGGCCGACAGTATCAGCGACCTCCTCGAAGGAGAGTCCGAAGACATCGTGCAGGATGAACGCCGTCCGTTCCGCGGGTGACAGGCGCCCGAGGACGACGAGCAGCACCATGCTGACGGAATCGTCGAGCGTGGCCAGCTCGGCGGGATCCTCGGCGGCTGCGTCTCGACCAGCGGCTCGGGCAGCCACGGGCCGACGTAGCGTTACTTCGCGCGCGGCCGCTGCCGAGGGCGTCGAGTGCCAGCCGGCCGGCCGTCGTCGTCAGCCGTGCGCGCAGGTCGCGGATCGCGGCCGGATCCTGCGTGCGCCGCGGCCGCAGCCACGTCTCCTGTACGCAGTCCTCCGCTTCGGCCAGCGAGCCGATTGTCGCGTAGGCACGCGCAGCAGGCGCGGTCTCTGGGCCTCGAACGCCCAGGTTAGGGCATCGTCGCCGGCCGGCTCTGGTTCACCATGTCCGGCGCGAAGGTGCCAATCGCCCCCAGCCGTGGCCAGATCCCGGCCGTCTGCGAGCGCCACCAGGCGCCGCCGGCGCCCGGGGCCCCGTCGTCGTGCTCGCGCCGCGCGCTCACCGCTCCGCTGTCCTCAGCCAGGTCGCGAACCGCGTCGTGCCGCGAACGTCGGGCCGCTCGGCGGCCGGCCGATTCACGGGTCAGGATCATTCTCGATGCCTGCCGCGGCGGGCGACACCGCGTCTGCTGCTGGGCGCCCGATGATGACACCCTGCCAGGGCCCCAGAACGACGCCGCCGGGCTCGGTGTGCACGTCCCCGCCGGTGGACAGGAGGACCGGGCCTGCTGGTTCGAACGGCGCCGCGGGCTGTGCGGAGAAATTGGCCGCCACTGTGAGCCACTCGACGCGGTAGATCCACTGATCGGGTGGCGAGACAAGCTGCCGATAGCGCCCGATCCGGCCGCCGAGTTCCGCGCGCCGTAGCGCAAGCAGGCGGTGGCAGAACCACAGCGTCGACGACTGGTCCGCGCGCTGATCGGCGACATTGCGAGTGGCGCTGTCGCCGAGCGGGAGCCAGGGCTGGACGCTGCCCGCAGTGAAGCCGGCCGATGCCGAGGAGTCCCATTGCATGGGGGTCCTGGCCCGGTCCCTGACACCCCTGCCGCCAAGGCCGCGCCGCGTCATCCGGTCTCGTTGCAGCTCCGCGGGGACTTCGACGTCGGTCATGGCGATCTCGTCGCCGTAGTACAAAACGGTCGTGCCCGGCAGCGTAGCGAGCACGAGCAACGCCAGCCTGGTTTTGCTTTCGTCGCCGTCGCACCAGCGGGTGGGGAAACGGCCGACATCGTGGTTGGAGGCTGTCCATACCGGGCACCCGTTCGCGGGGAGATGCGCGAGCGTCTGCGACACGACGCCGGCCAGTTCTTGCGCACCGAAACCGGCGAAAATGAAGGGGAAGTTGAAGGCTAGCTGCAGCTCATCGTCGTGCCCGTAGTAGGAGGCGAGGCGGTCGAGATCCCCGACCCACGTCTCGCCGAGGAGCAGGCGCGGTGACTGATAGCTTTCCGCGATGCGCCGCCAATCCCGGAAAACGCCGTGCGTCTCCGGCCGGTTGAAATTGTAGACAGACTCGAGGCCGAAGCTTCCTTTCATCCGGTTACTCTCAGCGAGCGCCGGGTTATCCCGCAATTGGGCATCCTTGTAGAGGCCGTGGGCGACATCGATGCGGAACCCCGCTACGCCGCGGTCGAACCAGAACCTGAGAATCTCCCTGAACGCGTCGTGGACCGCGGGCTCCCACCAGTTCAGGTCGGGCTGGGTGTCAAGAAAATTGTGCAGGTAGTATTGACCGCTTGGCTCATCCAAGGTCCAGGCGGGGCCTCCCGTGGCGTCTCGCCAGTTGTTCGGCGGCCCGCCATCAGGGCCAGGGTCAGCCCAGACGTAGAAGCCACGGTGCGCGGAGTCCGGGCCCTTTGACGCCTCGACAAACCAGGGATGTGCGGCGCTTGTGTGGTTGGGCACCAGGTCAAGCAGCACCCGCAAACCGCGGTTAGCCGCCTCGGCGATGAGACAGTCCAGATCCGCCAGGTTGCCGAGTTCGGGGTGGACGCCCAGGTAATCGCTGACGTCGTAGCCCCAGTCCTGGTCAGGCGAGGGCATCGTCGGCGACAGCCAGATGCCGTCCACGCCCAGCCACGAGAGGTGGTCAAGGCCTGCTATGACGCCGCGCAGGTCGCCGTAGCCATCCCGGTCGGTGTCACGCCAGGACCTGACGTACAACTGGTAGAGCACAGCGCCGTGCCACCAGTGGCGCCCTGCAGGGTTATCGTCCATGCCTCTCCCGGTGAGTAGCTGCCGTTGCTTCGCTGCCCCGATGTGGCTGATTGTTTGCTTTCGCCCCCTTGGCGGGCCGACAATTGAACGCGTGCGCATAGCGCTCGAACTCGTGGCCGTGATCCTGCTTCCAACCGCGGTGGGATACGCGGTGATTGGTGGCGTCCGCGCGGCCGGGCGAGTTTCCGAGTGGCGGTATGTCCGTGCCGCCAATGCCCCCACGGCCATCGTCGCCGAGCCCATCGAACGGCTCGCCGCGAACCTGCGGCGGCTGCGCGCGGAGTTGGAAGCGATGGAGAACCAGATGGGCACGCCGGCCAAGAGCGCGCGCCTGCGGGCACTGCGGGCGGCATACACCGACGCCCTGTGCACCGCCTGCCAGCGGCTCGAGGCGAGCCCGCCGCCCGCCGCGCAAGCCGGCCAGGCCGAGATCTACCGCGTCGAGGCGGCGTTGCGCGAGCGCGGACTCGACGTGCGGGAGGCGGCGCCGCGCTGAGCACGGAGCCAGGTTGGGGCGCGACAGGTTGGGGCGCGACAGGTTGCGACGGGCCGGGCCGGGCTCCGCGTACCATCGGTGCGTGGTCCGCGTTCTCGCCGTTTCCGATGAGGTTGATGACGCGCTGTGCGCGAACGTGAGCCTCGCAGCTGGGGCCGAACTGATCGTCGGTTGCGGGGACCTGCCGTTCGACTACCTCCGTCATCTCATGAACGCCTTTGATGTGCCCCTCGTCTTCGTACCAGGTAATCACGATCCGGATGTCTCCGGTTACCGGCTCTCCCGCGCCGGGCTTACGCTGCGGGCCGGACTTCCCCAACGCGCGCCGTGGCCCGACGGGGCAAGCAACGCCGACGGCAGGATCGTCGATGCGGCCGGCCTGCGGGTGGCTGGACTCGGCGGTTGCCGTCGCTACAGCGCAGGGCCCAACCAGTACAGCGACAGGCAGCAGTCCAGGCGCGCCCGTGCCCTCAGCCGCAGGGCCCGCTGGCGCCAGCTGCGGGACGGCCGCGGCGTCGACATCCTCCTCACCCATGCCGCGCCGCGAGGTGCGGGCGACTGCGATGATCCTGTGCACCTCGGATTCACCGCGCTGAACGGGCTTGTCGCGCGGCTGGGGCCCGCGCTGTTGTTGCACGGTCATGTCGGCCCAGGCGAGCTGGCCAACCCGGTTCGGCAGCTTGAGCAGACCTCGGTGCGCAACGTGGCCGGGCGGCATCTGCTCGACATCGAACCAGGTGCGGGTGTCCCGGTCCCGCAGATGGGACACGATGGTGCGGGCTGACACGGGTTTCGCCCGCTCGGACGTCGAGAACGACTTCCTCCGCGCCCGGCGCCGTCAGATGCTCGCTCGTCTTGCCCACCGGCTGCGCCGCGAGCCCGACGACGTCAACCTCATTCTCCCGTTCGACGAGGTGGTCGCCGCCCTGGGCAGGGCGGGCGAGCGGTCCGTTGGCCTGCAGACCATCCGGTTGGATTCGGTCGTCGGCACGGTCGATTCGCGGCGCGATTTTGACCGTCGCTTCCGGCCCACGTCGAGCCGGGTGCGCGAGCGCTGGGAGCGGCTCGCGCTGGCACAGCGGCGCGGTGAGGCGATCCCTCCCATTGACGTGTACCGCCTCGGCGACCTGCATTTCGTCCAGGACGGCCACCACCGGGTCTCGATCGCGATCGCGACCGGCGAGGAGGCGATCGACGCCTATGTGACGGAGGTGCTCACGGCGGTACCCGCCAACGGCGTCCGCCGCCGCGGCGATCTGCTGATGAAGAGCTACGAGCGCATCTTCGGTGCCCGGGTGCCGCTGCCCGCCCAGGCGCTCGCCAAGCTCACGGTCAGCGACCCGTGGTCGTACGCTGAGCTCGGGGATGCTGTCGAGGCCTGGGGCTACCGGTGCATGCAGGACAAGCGACGCTTCCTCGACCGCGAGGAGGTCGCCCGCCATTGGTTCGCCGAGGAATACACGCCGGTCGTACGCATGCTCCGCGCGGCCGACCTGATCGGTTCGTGCACCGACGCCGAGGCCTACATGCGAATCGCCCGCGAGCGTTACAGGCTGATGCGCACCCACGAGTGGAGCGACGAGGTCATCGAGCGATTGCGGGCAAAGCTCCAGTAGCCACCTGGGCGGCTTCGACCGCCGCGCCATCTGGTCAGCTGGCAGCGGTGCCGTCGGCCGGGGCCGGGGCCCGGGCCGCCGCCCCACCGCCGCCACCCCTGCCGTCAGCGGTGAGCGCGATGTTGTCACCGCTGGTGGGATCGAACACGTGTATCGACCTGACATCGACCCACAACTGCGCGTCGTAGCCCTCGCGCACGCTGGTGGCGGTGTCGAGCCTCGCCGTTACGGTGTCGGTGCTCGACCCCGTGTCCGCTGCGCCGGAGTCACGCGCGAGCTCCTCGAGTTCGGCGACGTTCATCGCCTTGTTGCGCTCCTGGGTGAAGTAGACGAAAACGTCCGAGCCCATGGATTCGAGGACGTCGATGTTCGCGCGGAAGGTAATCCCGTTTGGGCGGTTGTCGGCCGAGACGAGCGACGCGTCCTCGAAGCTTTCCGGGCGGATGCCGACGATCACGTCGCGGCCGGCGGCCTTGCTCTCGACCGCACGCCGTAGCTGGTCGCGCAGCGGGATATCGCCAAGGGCGGTGCGCAGTTTGCCCTCCTCGAGGGTCGCGAACAGGAAATTCATCGCGGGCGACCCGATGAAGCCGGCCACGAAGAGGTTCTTCGGCCGGTCGTAGAGTTCCTGCGGCGATGCCACTTGCTGCAGGATGCCGCTGCGCATGACAGCTACGCGGTCACCGAGCGTCATCGCCTCGGTCTGGTCGTGCGTCACGTAGACCATGGTGGTACCGAGCCGCCGCTGTATGCGCGACACCTCCGTGCGCATCTGCACGCGCAGTTTCGCGTCGAGGTTGGACAGCGGCTCGTCCATCAGGAAGGCGGCCGGGTCGCGGACGATCGCACGCCCCATCGCCACCCGCTGCCGCTGCCCACCGGACAGGTTGGCCGGCCTGCGATCGAGATGCTGGGTCAGGTCGAGGATGCGGGCCGCCTCGCCCACCTTCTCGTCGATGGTGGCCTTCGGGGTCTTCGCCAGCTTCAGCGCGAAGCCCATGTTCTCCCTGACGGTCATGTGCGGGTACAGCGCGTAGCTCTGGAACACCATCGCGATGTCCCGGTCTTTCGGCGCCTTGTCGTTCACGACCTGTCCCCCGATGCGCAGCTCGCCTTCTGTGATGTCCTCCAGGCCGGCGATCATGTTCAGGGTCGTCGACTTTCCGCAGCCCGAGGGCCCGACGAGGATGACAAGTTCTCCGTCGGCTATCGCGAGGCTGACCTTGTCGACCGCGAGCGCCCCGTCGGGGAAGCGCTTGGTCACGTTGTCCAGGGCGATGTCGGCCACTGTGTGCTCCTTATTTCCTGTCTAGCCCTTGACCGCGCCTGACGTCAGACCTGCGACGATCCGGCGCTGGAAGAACAGCACGAAAACGATGATCGGAATGGTGATGACCACTGCGGCAGCCGCGATGGGGCCGGTCGGAACCGTGAACTGCGAGCTGCCACTGAGGTAGGCAAGTGACGCCGGCGCCGTCCGTGAGGCGATTGTCGAGGTGAACGAGATCGCCATCAGGAACTCGTTCCAGCAGGCGAGGAACACCAGGATCGCGGTCGTGACCATTCCCGGTGCGGCCAGTGGGGCGATGACTTTGGTGAACGCCTGGTACGGGGTAGCGCCGTCCATCTTCGCCGCCTTCTCAAGCTCCCAAGGGATCTCACGGAAGAACGCCGAGAGGATATAGATGCCGAGCGGCAGGCCGAAGGCCACGTAGGGGATGATCAGTCCTGGCCAGGTGTTGAACAGGCCCAGCGCGCGCTCGATGCTAAACAGCGGGGTCACCAGGGCGATGAGCGGGAACATCGCGATCAGCAGCGCCATCCCGATGAGCAGCGTCTTGCCGGGGAACCGCAGCCGGGCGACCGCGTAGGCGGCCATGGAAGCGAGCACGACGGCGATGAACGTGGAGATGAGGCCGATGCCGATCGAGTTAGCCAGCGGCCGGACGAACTGCGACGTCTTCAGGATCTGGGTGTAATTCCTCAAGGTCCACTGCGCGGGAATGAAGGAGGGATCGAGAACGGCGGGGGGCGTCTTAAAGGAGAGCGAGACCATCCACAGCACCGGGATGAGCGCCAGGGCTACGACGACGAAGTTCGCCGTCCCCCAGCCGGCCTTCTGCCGGAACGTCGTGGTTACAGCGGCCATGAGCGGGTCACCTCTTTCCGAGGTCGGTGCCTGGGGCGGCGGTGCCAAAGCCCTTGATGAACACAAAGGCGATGATCACCACGCAGATGAAGATCAGGATGGAGATCGTCGACCCGATCCCCAGGTTCAGCGCGTTGAACAGGTTGTCCCAGCCGAGGATCGAGACCGACTCCGTGCCGTTGTTGCCCTGGGTGAGGATGAAGATGTTGTCGAATATCCGGAACGAGTCAAGCGTCCGGAATAGCAGGGCCACCAGGATCGCCGGCTTCATCAGCGGTACCGTGATCTTCATGAAGCGCTGCCAGGCGGTGGCGCCGTCCACCTTGGCGGCCTTTTGCAGGTCCTCGGGCACCAGGGAGAGCCCGGCCAGCAGCAGCAGCCCCATGAACGGCGTGGTCTTCCAGATCTCCGCCAGGATGATCACGGCAATCGCCTTATACTGTTCGGTCAGCGGCGCGCTGTTGTGGAAAGCCGCCGACAGGTAGCCCTGGCCTGGCGTCCATGCGTAATACCAGCCGTAGGCGGCGGCGACCGTGACGATCCCGTAGGGAATGAGCGCGGCCGTGCGGACCATGCCCCTGCCGAACAGCGTCCGGTGCATAACCAGGGCCAGCATCATGCCCAGCACCAGGGTGACGGTGACCGAGACAACGGTGATGAGCACGGTCACCCACAGCGCCTGCCACCAGTACGGAGAGCTGAGCACCGCGGCATAGTTGCTCAGCCCGATGAACTTGACGTCCTGGGGGAGTTCCAGGTTGTAGCGCTGCAGCGACAGCCAGATGGCGTAGACAATCGGGTAGGCGCAAACGGCGATCATCACGATGACTGCCGGGGCGCACAGCAGCCAGCCGAGCCTGCGCTCGGCCCGCGCGCCTTCCGACAGCTGCCTTCCATGCCTGCCGGTTCTGGCCGTGGTCTCCTCGGCGGCGACCGTCTGCGTGTTAGTGCTCATCGGCCCCTACCCTTTCTCGCGACCGCGGCCGGACCGGCCGCGCGGGTGTTCATGGCACGAGGCCCTTCGATTGCAGGGCGTTGTTGAGCTGGTTGGTCATGTGCTTCTCGGTGCTCGCCGGGTTGATGTTGGCTGGCGGCGAGATGAGGTGCGAGATGTCGATGGACACGACCTGGTAAACGGGCGTCTTCGGCCGCACGCTCGCATGCTCAAGCGCCTGCAGGATGTCGGCGTGGAACGGGTAGTCCGCGAACATCGCCGGATCGCTGTACAGGCTGGTGATCGTGGGCGGTACGCCGCCGACGGTGGCGCCGATCAGCTGGTTCTGCTTGTCCCGCAGGCACAGCGCGGCCTGCAAGGCGAGCGCCTTGTGCTGCGAGTACGCGCTCACGGCGAGGTCGACGCCGCCGATCGTCACCTTGGCAGGCACGCCGGGGGTGATCTCCGGGTAAAGCGCCCACTTGAAGACCTTCAACATCTTCGGGTCGTCGGACTTCATGGACGGATACACAAACGGGTAGTTCAGCTCGAACGCGGCCGTGCCCGCCTCCATCGCCAGCCGGTTGTCGTTCTCCATCTGCACGGGCAGTGACGGGTCAGCGCCGGCCGAGGTGGCGAGCTGCTTCATGGCCGACAACGCCTGCACGGCGGGCGCGCCGAGCGTGACCTTGGTCGCCGTTGGATTCAGGATGGTGCCACCGGAGCTGGCCACCATCGTGTTGAACCAAACGGTCGCGCCCTCGTATTGTGCGCCCTGGATCTCGATGTAGTGCGGCTTGCCCTCCTTCTTCAGCTGCTCCGCGTCGGCGATCATCTGGGTCCACGTCGTAGGCGGATTGGGCACGAGGTCGGAGCGGTACCACAGCAGCTGGGTGTTGGTGTTGTCCGGTGCCGCGTAGAGCTTTCCCCTCCAGATCGCTGTGTCCAGGGCCGGCGCGAGCGTCCCGTTAACGACCTGCCGCCGGTAACTTCCTGTCAACGGCTGTATCCAGCCGGCCTCGGCGAACTCGGCCTCCCAGGTGACGTCGAGGGCCATGATGTCGATTGTCGAATCATGCGCAGCCAGCCGCCGGACGAGCTGCAGGCGCTGGCTGTCCGATGCGGCGGGCAGCACCTGGTAGGAAATCGTGTACTTGCCGCCGCTCTGCGCGTCGCAGTTTTTGATCTCGGTGTTGGTCGCACCGGAAACGTCGGGGAACTGGTAGAAGCTCAGCGTCACCGGCGCGGAGCTGGCGCTGCTGCTGCCGCAGGCTGCCAGCGCCGAGGATACGAGCGCGGCGCCGGCAATCAATGCGCAGAAACCGCGGAAGCGGGAACCGGATCTCTGGAAACCCGGACCAGATCGGGACACCGCTCGCGCCCGACCACGCCGCCGGGAGGTGGATTCTTGACCGCCGTCAGCCATCATCTTGCCTCCAACGCACTATCGGACGGCCGGTAACCGTCTGCTCTCCCGCCCAGAACCTGCTGGGTAATCGCGGCGGACATGCCGGCGAGACCACCGCTACCCGGCTGGCGGGTGCGTCCGCCCGGCCGGCACGCCCGGGCTGCCGAGGTCACGATGGGCTGCCGCCACCTCGCCGAGCTCGAACGGCGCACAATCTCGAGCGGGAGCTCCTGCCGCATCGGCCGCACCGGTTGCCCCGCAAGCATGATGCACAGCCGGCCCGCGCCCTCGGCGCCGCTACGCTCAAGCGGCTGGCGGACCGTGCTCAGGCCGTGCAGCGCGGCGGCCCGGATATCGTCGAATCCGATCACAGACAGCTGGTCGGGCACGGAGTGCCCGGACCGGGCGGCCGCTGTCAGCACACCGATCGCCTGGGTGTCAGAAGCCGCGAAGATCGCCGATGGTGGCGTGCGCAGCGCCAGCATCTGGGCCGCCTGTTCTGCCGCCACCGCCGCGCTGTGTGCGCCGCACTTCACCAGGGCAGCGTCGTACGTGACTCCCGCCGCGCGCAGCGCACGGCGATACCCGTCAAGCCGCCGCCGCGAGGAGAAGAACGTCAGCTCAGATTCGGCGCGGCGGGCAACCGCGTCGCCGACAAACCCGATCCGCCGATGGCCCAGGGACAGCAAGTGCTCGGTGGCCATGCGGCCGCCGAGAACGTCGTCGATGACCGTACGCGGCACGCCGGACGCCTCGACGTCGACCATCACCAGCGGCACCCTGGCCTCCTCGAAGCAGACCAGGTGCCGTTTGGCCAGCGGAAGTGACACCACTACGACCCCGTCCGCGCGATGCGTGGCGACAAGTGCCTGCAGGTGCCTGTCCCGCTGCTGCGGCGTCTCGACGTTGCACACGATCGTGTCGTAGCCATGCTCGTCGAACACCGTCAACGCGCCAGCGAGCCTGGTCACCACCGACGGCCGGGTCAGATACGGCACCACGATGGCCACGGTGTGTGGCGACCCACGGGACAACGCCGCCGCCAAATGGCTTGGCCGGTAACCCAGGCGGCCCATGACCTCAAGGACCTTCCTGCGCGTCGCTTCCCTGACGTTCGGTCCCCCGTTGAGAACACGCGAAACCGTGCCCACACCCACGCCAGCCTGCGCGGCTACGTCCGCGATTGTCGCTCGGCGCGAAGTGGCCATGCGCACGCCTCTTATACGGGAACCGGCCTAATTGGAACCGATTCCAAGTCGGACCGGCTCATTGTTACTCCGTGGCGCGGCGCCGTCAAGAGCCTTCTCCCGTACCGCCTGCGCGGCCCGCGGCGACGACGCCGAAATTCAGCCGGCCTGCAGGAGGCGCAGGTAGCCGGGCCGTGGGTTCGCGTGGCCAGCCGACGCTGCCAGGCGGCGTTGCCAGGCGGGCGTTCGGGCCAACACGAGAGCCAGCACGGAGTCAATAGCCACGCTCTGATCGCTGGCCGCCGCGGCGCGAAGCGGCCACATTCGAGCGATTTAAGCTTCGTTACGGTTCCTGCCACGACTGGAATTCTCGCCAGACCGCCTGGCCGATTGCTTTAAGCCACTCAAGCGGTTCCGGTGCGGAAATCCACCACAGAATTGACCACTTCAGGTCGCTGTACAAACGCACAGGGTTACTGTTTATAGGGGCGCGGGATCAGATATCGGGCATCACGCTCAGCTATCAGGCCTCAGGCATCAGGCGCCACCAGCCACGGAACTGGCCAGCCGCCGGCGTCCTGGTCCACCTCGCCGGTCACCCAGTTCTGTGGCGTGACCTGACTGCGCGCGCCGGTCCGCGTCCACGGCAAGGTTTCGCCCGCGCACGTCCGCGTCGGGGGCTGCGCCCCTACCGTGCCAGCCAGCGTCAGGACTCCGGGGGCGGCCGCCGGAGTCTCGAGCCGGCGGCTCAACTGCCCGGCGATTCGCGTCCATCCGCCCTGGTGGTCGCTGGCCTGGTCCGGCGGCAGGTGCGCATGGTCGATTGTCATGACCGTCTGCCCGTCGCCCGGTGATTCGAGTCACCTCTGTACTTGCCGACGCGCCATACCCGCTGCCGGTTTTGTGATCCACTCCCGGACCCGGACGCCGCGCGAAAGGGGCACGTGGGACGATGTTGAGTGTCGCTTCGCACCTACGTGAAGGGGGCCCTCCGCATGACCGCCGCTGACGTGCTTGTCGACGCATTCGGCAGAATCCGTAGCGCCGTCCATGAGGTGGTCGAACTCCGCAAGCCGAGCGAGCTGTCCTACCGCCCGGACGATGCGGCGAATTCGATCACCTGGCTGGTCTGGCACCTGACCCGGATCCAGGACGACCATATCGCCGGCGTCGCGGGGACCGCGCAGGTTTGGACGGCGAAAGGCTGGTTCGAGCGGTTCGGCTTGCCGCTCGACCCCGCGGACACGGGCTATGGGCACGGATCCGACCAGGTCGGCGCGGTCCAGGTGGAATCGGGCGAGCTGCTCGCCGGGTACCACGACGCGGTCTACGAGGAGACGATCAGGTACGTGCGGGGCCTTGCCGACGCCGATCTGGGCCGCATCGTGGACTCGTCCTGGCATCCGCCGGTCACGCTCGGCGTGCGGCTGGTCAGCGTCGTCTCCGACGACCTACAGCACGTGGGGCAGGCGGCCTACCTCCTCGGCCTCGCCGAGCGCCTGGTCCCCTGACCTCGCCTCCCTAGCCCGGCCCTGACCGGGAGGGGCCGGCGGGCGGGTGTGTTTCGGCCTCGGCGTGGCTCGAAACTGGTCAGCACGGGGCAGCCGTCGGACACCGCGCTCGCGTTTCGATCGGCGCGGCGCTGATGACCTGGCGAGGCTCGCCGAGATATTCCTCGGGGTCAAGGCTGAGCGCCGGGAGCCTGGAGGACATCGCGCAGCCGCTGACGGCCGAGCACGCGGCCGCGCCGCGACACGGCCGACCTCAGCCGGCCACGTGACCCGGGACGCGCGGCCCGCGGTGTTGATTTAGCCTGAACGGCTGCGCCAGGTGGCACCCGAGTGACGGGCGGCGCCCGCACTGCGCCGCGATCGTGCGGGATGCCGAGGTCGTGCAGGATAGGGACATGGTCTATGAAGCAGGTCACGGGATCGGGCCTAAGCTGGCGGAGGTCGCGTGAGCCCTGATACGCAGAAGCTGGCGGTCGAGGTCGAGGGCCGCACGCTGACGCTGACCAACCTGGACAAGGTGCTCTATCCCGAGACCGGCTTCACCAAGGGCCAGGTGATCGACTACTACCGGCGCGTCGCCCGGGTGCTGTTGCCGCACATCGCCGGACGGCCGCTGACGCTCAAGCGGTATCCGGACGGGGTGCGCGGCGCCTACTTCTATGAGAAGAACGCTCCGCGGCACCGGCCGCCCTGGGTGCCGACGGAGCGGATCTCGTCGCCAGGCTCAACCAAGACACGAGACACTGTGGAGTACGTCGTGGCCGGCGACCTGCCGACCCTGATATGGGCGGCCAACCTCGCCGACCTGGAGATCCACACCCCGATGTGGCGGCTGCCGCGCATCGCAGAACCCGACTTGCTGGTCTTCGACCTCGACCCGGGTGCGCCCGCGAACCTCGCCGACTGCTGCCGTGTGGCGCTGCTGCTGCGGCCGCTGCTCGAACAAGTCGGGCTGCGCCCGCTGGCCAAGACCTCAGGAGGAAAGGGCATGCAGTTGTACGCCGCCTTGTCCGGTATGACCTCCGAGCAGGCGAGCGAGCTGGCGCGCGCCCTCGCCGAGCACCTCGAGCAGGCCCACCCGGACGTGGTCGTGTCCCGGATGACCAAGGCGCTGCGCGCCGGCAAGGTGCTCATCGACTGGAGCCAGAACAACGCCGCTAAGACCACCGTCGCGCCTTATTCGCTGCGGGCCATGAGCCAGCCCACCGTGTCCACGCCGGTCAGCTGGGACGAGGTCGCCGCGTGCCGGCAGCCCGATGATCTGACGTTCACCAGTGACGCCGTCCTTGACCGGGTCGACCGCCACGGCGACCTGCTGTCGCCGCTGATCACGCCCGAACCCGCCTGAGCGCCCTGCCGGACGCCCGCCCCCCTGCCACCGCTGACCCTGAATGTGCCATCGCGGGTCGCATGCGACCAGTGACAGTACATCCACGGTCAGACGAGCTTGGAGCAGGCTCAATGGTGCACGTTGACAGTCCGTGCTATTCGCGGATCAGGCACCAGGATCTGGTGGAGCGGGCGGGCGTGGGGAAGCCTTCCGTGCTGCCTCGAGTTTCGCCCTGAACCGGCCGAGGAGGCGTTCGGCCGTGTCGGCGGCGCGAGCAGCCGCGTCGCGGCTGCGCCTGGCATCGCGCAGAGTGCGTGCGGCCTCCGCTTCCCGGGTTTGCGCTCGTTCGAGCTGCTTTTCCAGGTCCTCGATCTGACGCTCCGCAGCCTGACGTGCCTCGCTCGCCTCGGTGACTCGCCGCGATGCATCGTCGAGCGCGGCGGCGGCATCCCTGGCCACCTCTGCCGCATCGCGCACGTCCTGCTCCGCCGCCTCCACCTCGCGCCGCCGCCGCGCCGACCCTCCGTCCTCGCGCTGCCCCGTCACTGCCCCGTCCTTGCGTGCACCCCACGCCGGGGGTGCTGGCTCGCGCTCCTGGCGGCCCGGCGCCTCCGGCTTTTCCCGCGCCACCGGGCGATCCCGCGACGCACCGGCGTCCCGCCGCCCGGTCCGCTGCGCGGGCGCGGCGGGGACGGCCACGGCGTCGGCCACGTCGACGCCGCCGAAACCGGCATAGCGGAGGCCAGCGGTCAGTCGGCCCGAGCGGACCGCCTCGGCCGCGCCAGGGTCGGCAAGCGCCGCCTCGAGCGTGGCCTCGACTTCACGCTCGACTTGATCGCTGACCGGCCTGCCCGCCCGTGCCGCAAGCTGCCTTGCCTGCTGAGCGAGCGCCTGGATCGCTGGACGCCGCTGCGCCGACAGGTCGCGCAGCCGGCCCCCCGCCATGGCCTGCTGCGCCTCGCGCATCGACTCCCCCAGGTCAAGCAGGCGGTCGACCTGGTCACCGGCCTCGCGGACGAGCCTGTTCACGAGCGCGGCACTCGCTGTCGGGCGGCGCAGTTTCTTGATCGCTTCGCTGAGGTCTTTCTCACCTTCGGCCCGTGCCAGGCGCGCGCGCTCGTCCCTGGACGCCGTGAACTCGGCGGGCGGTAGCCCGTAAAGCTCGTCTGCCACCCGCGCTATTTCCACCCCACCGCTTTCCACTCCACCGTTGTACCCGGCCACCGCCGAAACGCGTGTTATTGCCTTCAGGCGTGAGCTAGCCCGGGTGCGGCATCGGGTAACCCCTCGCATGCGCCAGTTGGAAGATCGGCTCGGAGGCGGCCGCGCCCCGCCTATAACTCGCGGATGACCTCAGCCGGATCCTTGTCGTTTCGCAGCCCCTGGTAAGAGGGAGCGCGCATCCGCCCCGCATTGGTCCAGCCAGCGAATACCACCTCGGCCACCAGGAGCGGCTCCACCCAGATGGCGCCGCGGGCCTGCGCCGCGGGTACCGGGGTGGCGAACGGCGATGCTGCCCGTGCCAGTGGAGCCAGTCTCTGCTCGAGCACGCGCAGGGTCTGCTGGCTGAACCCGGTCCCCACCCGGCCGGCATAGGCTAGCCCAACGTCGGTCTGGACGCCGACGAGCAACGATCCGATCTGCCCGGCGCGACCGCCCTCGCCTGGATTGATGCCGCCGATGACGACCTCCTGCCTGCGCACGTGCTTGATCTTGCGCCAGTCGGCGGAGCGCGCGCCAGGACGGTAGGGCGATTCGAGCCGCTTGGCGACGACGCCTTCCAGGCACTGGCCTACCGCAGCCGCCAGCACGTCCGCGCCGGCCGCGTCGGTGAACGCGGGCGGGGTCTGCCAGTACCGGCCAGCCAGGCCAAGGCTGTCGAGCAGGTCGCGCCGGCGTGCGTACGGCGCGTCGAGCAGCGGCCGTCCGTCCAGATGCAGCAGGTCGAACACCAGGTACGCGACCGGCACTTGCCTGGAAAGCCGAGCGGCATGAGCGGCAGAAGCGACGTGCATGCGCTGCTGCAACGCCTCGAAGCTCGGGCGGCCGCCATCGAAGCCGACGATCTCGCCGTCAAGCAACATCTGCCGCCCCGCGGCCGCCGATCCGAGCCCGCCAAGTTCCGGGTAGGCCGCGGCAATATCACGGCCGGTGCGAGAAAGCAGCCGGATCAGCCTGCCGCCCTCGACATACGCGCAGGCGCGCTGTCCGTCCCACTTCATCTCGAAAGCCCAGCCCTCGTCGCTGCGCGGCAGGCTGCCCGCCGTGGCAAGCATCGGCCTCACCAAGGCAGGCAGCGGCACCAGCTCCTGGTGCATCATCCCGGCTTCAACGCTCACTCACCCGGCCTACCCGCGGGTACCGTCCGCGCGCAAGCCCGCGCCGGGATCAGCCAGTCCCCCAGCCGCACCACGCTGGCCGACCAGGTTCACGCGATCGGCCGCGGCTTTTCTCTAGGAAGGGCGTGCCGCAGGCTGTCTGGTGGCGCTTTGAAGATGGTGAGTGAGGTTGCTGGTGACGATGCACCCGGTGCCGCGCCCCTGGGATTGTTGCGACTGGGGTTGCTGCGACTGGGGTTGCTGCGACTGGGGTTGCTGCGACGCCGAGACGCTGCAGGGGCCCTGAGTCGCACGGGCCCCGGCACGCCAGATCGGGGACGAGGCAAGCAATGTGAGTACCAGTGCCACGGCGAGCACGACGGCGGTGTAACGCACGACGACGCCGATGATCACCAACAGCACCAGGCCGCTCGCCAGCCCGACGGCGTCGTGCTGGCCAAGCAGGCCGATCAGCACCGACATCAGCCGGATGATCGCCCGGGCCGCGGCGAGTGCCAGGACAGTCAGCTGGCGCGGCAGTCCAGTCATCAGCCACACTCCCTCCCGGCTACCGGGCCGCCTCCAGCCGGCGGCACCGCCCGGCGCCCGCGAAGCCACCGGATTCCGCCGTGACCCGCATGTTCAGGAAAGCAGCAGCCCGGCGGCGACGCGGGCGCACCAGAGACGGCGCGGCTGTCTCATTTGACGCAACCGGCGCCGGTCCAACCCGCCAGCAACGTGACCAGCCGCGCAAACCATGGCGGACATGGCCAATTGCGGTAACACTGAGGTAACACTTATAGGCGGTACCAACGGGCAGGCTAACTGGCGACCCCGCGGCGAGCCTGCCCGCGGTGCCGGCCACGGTTCTGCACGGATCTGCCCAAGAAGGAGCTGCCGGTGCGAGTGCACGAGCGGGCGGGCCAACCGGCCCAGCAATCCGACCTAGTCGATGTCGCCAGGCTGATCACCGCCTACTACGCCGAACATCCCGACCCGTCCGTACCCGAGCAATGCGTGGCGTTCGGCACATCGGGCCACCGGGGGTCGGCGCTGCGGCTCAGCTTCAACGACGACCACATCGCCGCCATAACCCAGGCGATCTGCGAGCATCGGGGCCGGGCGGGCATCGACGGTCCACTATATCTGGGCCGCGACACGCACGCGCTTTCTGAGCCCGCATCCGTGACCGCGATCGAGGTGCTCGCCGCCAACAACGTGCACGTGCTCCTCGATCGCACAGATGGCTACACCCCGACGCCCGCGGTATCGCGCGCCATTCTCGCCCACAACGCCGGCCGGACCAACGGGCTCGCCGACGGCGTCGTGGTCACGCCGTCGCACAATCCTCCCGAGGACGGCGGCTTCAAGTACAACCCGCCCGACGGCGGCCCGGCCGGATCGCAGATCACGTCCGCGATACAGGACCGGGCAAATGAACTGCTCCGCGGTGAGCTGCGGGAAGTCCGTAGGATCGGTTATGCGCGGGCCAGGGACGCGGCGGGCTTCTTCGACTTCCTCGACCAGTATGTGTCGCAGTTGCCCGAGGTAGTGGACCTGGACGCGGTGCGCTCGGCGCGGCTGCGAATCGGCGCCGATCCGCTCGGCGGGGCCAGCGTCGCCTACTGGGCGGAGATCGCCGACCGGTTCGGGCTCGACCTGACCGTCGTCAACCCAGTCATTGACCCCACCTTCCGGTTCATGACCCTTGACTGGGACGGCCGGATCCGGATGGACTGCTCGTCGCCACACGCGATGGCTTCCGTGATCACCCGCAGGAACGAGTTCGACATCGCGACAGGCAACGACACCGACTCCGACAGGCACGGAATCGTGACGCCGGACGCGGGCCTGCTCAACCCGAACCATTACCTTGCCGTCGCGATCGACTACCTGTACCGGCACCGAGAGCGCTGGCCCGCGGAAGCCGCCGTTGGCAAGACGATGGTCAGCTCCGCCATCATCGACCGGGTAGCCGCGGCAGTCGGCCGCGAGCTGACCGAGGTGCCGGTCGGGTTCAAGTGGTTCGTGCCTGGACTGCTCGACGGCACCATCGCCTTCGGTGGCGAGGAGAGCGCTGGCGCCTCGTTCCTCCGCCGCGATGGCGGGGTCTGGACCACCGACAAGGACGGCATCATCCTGGCGTTGCTCGGCGCCGAGATCACCGCGGTCACCGGTAGCACGCCCAGCGAGCGCTACCGCGAGCTCACCGCCAAGCTTGGCGATCCCGCCTACGCCCGCATCGACGCCCCCGCCAGCCGCGCGCAGAAGGCTGTCCTCGCGCGGCTGTCCCCTGACCAAGTCAACGTTCAGGAACTGGCGGGCGAGCCCGTCGTCGCCCGGCTCACCACCGCGCCAGGAAACGGCGAGCCGCTTGGCGGCCTGAAGGTCGTCACGGCGTCCGGCTGGTTTGCGGCGCGGCCATCGGGAACCGAGGACGTGTACAAGCTGTACACGGAGTCGTTCAGCGGCGCGGACCAGCTCGCCCGCATCCAGGACGAGGCGCAGCAGATCCTCGACACCGTGCTGAAGGAGGCGTGAGATGCCGCCACCGCG
Source organism: Streptosporangiaceae bacterium (assembly GCA_035517695.1). Lineage (GTDB taxonomy): Bacteria > Actinomycetota > Actinomycetes > Streptosporangiales > Streptosporangiaceae > DATFVJ01. Next base: position 46,360 of record DATIYI010000041.1, on the reverse strand, counting down.
AGTGCTAGGAGTCGTGCTGGCGGGCGGCGCGGGCACGAGGCTTGCGCCGCTCACCGCGGACAGGGCCAAACCCGCCGTCCCGTTCGGCGGCCTGTACCGGCTGGTCGACTTCGCCCTTTCCAATCTGGTCAACGCCGGCTGCCTGCGCATCTGCGTGCTCACCCAGTACAAGAGCCACAGCCTCGACCGGCATATCACCACCACCTGGCGGATGAGCACCCTGCTAGGGAACTATGTGACGCCGGTGCCCGCGCAACAGCGGCTCGGCCCGCACTGGTACACAGGCTCGGCGGACGCTATCTACCAGTCGCTGAACCTCGTCTACGATGAGCGGCCCGACCTGGTGGTGGTGGTCGGCGCCGACCACGTCTTCCGGATGGATCCCAGACAGATGATCCGCCAGCATGTCGAATACGGCGCCGGGGCCACGGTCGCGGCCATCCGCGTGCCACGGGGCGCGGCCACGGCGTTCGGCGTGGTCCAAGCAGGCCCGGACGGGCGCACGGTCGATGCGTTCCTGGAGAAGCCACCCGATCCGCCACCGCTGCCGGGCTCGCCCGAGGAGACCTTCGCGTCGATGGGCAACTATGTGTTCTCCACGGACGTGCTCGTCGATGCGCTGCGGAAGGATGCGGCCAACCCGACGAGCAGGCACGACATGGGTGGGGACATCATGCCCCTGCTGGTCAACGAGCGGCTCGCCCAGGTCTACGACTTCATGACGAACCGGGTGCCAGGAGCGAGCGACAGCGACGCAGGCTACTGGCGAGACGTCGGAACTCTCGACGCCTATTTCGACGCGCACATGGACCTGTGCGCGCCGCTGCCTGCGTTCGATCTCTACAACGACCGCTGGCCCATCTACACCGAGGTGCCGTCCCAGCCGCCGGCGAAATTCGTGCACGCGTCCGGTGATAGGGTCGGGCACGCGATCGACAGCCTGGTCAGCAACGGTGTCATCGTCTCCGGCGGCCTCGTGCGCAATTCGGTGCTTTCGCCTGGTGTGCGGGTCAACAGCTGGGCGACGGTGGAACGGTCCATCATCCTGAATAACTCCGTCATCGGCCGCCACGCGGTGGTTAGGAACGCCATCATCGACAAGAACGTCACGGTCCCCGAGGGCGCGGAGGTCGGCGTCGACAAGAAAAACGACCTGGCGCGCGGCTTCGCCGTCTCTGACGGCGGGATCACCGTCATCGGCAAGAGCCAGGTGGTGACGACGTGACCGACGACACGCAGCGAAGGCTGCGGGTGGCGCTGCTGACCCGCGAGTACCCGCCGGAGGTTTACGGCGGCGCAGGGGTGCACGTCGAGTACCTCGCCCGCGAGCTTGGCCGCCTTGTCGACCTGACCGTGCACTGCCAGGGCGCGGACCGGCCAGGCGCCGTCGCGCACCAGCCATGGGACCGCCTTGCCGGCGCTAACCAGGCGCTGCGGACGATCTCGACCGACCTGTCGATGACCGCAGCGGTCGCGGGCGCCGATATCGTCCATTCCCACACCTGGTACGCGAACCTGGCGGGCCACCTCGCGACCCTCCTGTATGGCATGCCGCACGTCGTCACGGTGCATTCGCTCGAGCCGCTGCGGCCGTGGAAGGCCGAGCAGCTCGGCGGCGGCTACGCGCTGTCGTCCTGGTGCGAACGCGTGGCCGTCGAATCGGCGGCCGCGGTCATCGCCGTATCGGACGGCATGCGGGCCGACGTGCTCGGCGCCTACCCGACCGTGGCCGCCGAGCGGGTCAAGGTCATCCGCAACGGGATCGACACAAACGAGTACGCGCCCGACCCGGGCACCGATGTGCTCGAACGCTACGGCGTCGACCCGCGAAGGCCCCTGGTGGTCTACGTCGGCCGGATCACCCGCCAGAAAGGGCTGCCGGTACTGCTCAGGGCGGCCGCGCACCTCGACCAGGCCGCGCAGCTAGTGCTTTGCGCCGGCCATCCCGACACCGACGAGCTCGCCGCCGAGGTGGCAGAACTCGCCACCCGGCTGCAGGCGACGCGGTCCGGCGTGATCTGGCTGTCCAGGATCCCGAACCGCGAGGTCATCCAGCTAATGACGCATGCCACCGTCTTCGCCTGCCCATCGCTCTACGAGCCGCTCGGCATCGTGAATCTCGAGGCGATGGCGTGCAGCACCGCCGTCGCCGCGTCGCGCGTGGGCGGCATCCCCGAGGTCGTCATCGACGGCGAGACCGGTCTTCTCGTGCCGCCAGGCGACCCAGCCGCGCTCGCCGGTGCGCTGAACACACTCGTCCGCGACCCAGTCCTCGCGGCCACAATGGGCCAGCAGGGAAGAAAGCGGGCCGTCGCCGAGTTTCGCTGGACGACCATCGCCGCGCAAACCGAAGAGCTGTACGCGGAATTGACGCGCTGAACCTTTACCCAACAACGTTTGCCCAAACGGCGGCGCGAGGTGTCGCGGCCCTGGAACGAGACGCTCCGCCGCGATGCACGAACGAGAGCTATCGCGAGCCTGGACGAGAGGCCGCCGCGCGCTGCCGTGCTCGTTACGTCAGCACGCCATTCGCGCCGCCATCCAGCCACTATCCAATAGACTCCGAAGCCGTTCGGTCAGCCGTTCGGTCAGCCGTTCGGTCAGCCGTTCGGCCGTTCCGGTCAGCCGTTCCGGTCAGCCGTTCCGGTCAGCCGCTCGGGGGGCTCCGGTGACCTTACGCAAACTGTCGAAGAAGGTGCGATCATCTAGTGCCCGCCTCCCTGACCCCACCCCGCGGCGACTCTTCGCGTCCGAAAGCTCCCGCTGGCCTGAGCGGACCGAACGCCAGCCGCAGCGACCCAAGCCCGGCCGGGGTGCCTGCGATCCTTGCCGTCGTCGGCCTGGCAGGCGCGGGCAAGTCCGAGGCGGCAAGATTGCTCGTCGACAGGTACGGCTACTGCGCCGTTTACTTCGGCGGCATCGTCGTCGGTGAGGTTCAGCGCCGGGGCCTTCCGCTCCAGCCGGCCAACGAGCGCGCGGTTCGCGAGGAGCTGCGAGCGGCGGAGGGAATGGACGCGATTGCAAGGCGGAGTATTCGCCCCATTCGCGACCACCTTGATAGCGGCGAAAAGGTCGTGATTGATGGGCTGTATAGCACGGCCGAGCTGGCGCGGCTGCGCGCTGAGCCGGGCTGGGATGTGGTGACGCTGGCGGTCCACGCGCCCCGATGGCTGAGGAAAAGACGCCTTCGCGACCGCGCGGTCAGGCCACTCACTGCACAAGAAGTGGATGAGCGAGATTGGTTCGAGCTTACAAATCTAGACAAGGCGCCACCGATCGTCCTGGCTGATCTGCACGTGGTAAACGACGGGGGGGCCGACCAGCTCGGGGAGAACATCTACAAAAGCATCAAGTGCTTCATGGACGAGAGCTAACCGGAGACCGGCCGGGCAGCGCGACCAGCCCGGCAGCGCGACCAGCCCGCCAGCGCGACCAGCCCGCCAGCGCGGGCCGGCCCGGCCCGGCACCCCGGGACGAGTCAGGACGCGGGACCAGCAGCACGGTGTCTCGACTTGCCTGGGCTTGGCTTTGGTGTGGGGGTAAGGTCCCAATATGGTCCCACGTCAGGGGATTACCGGCCCGCGTAGACCCTGGCCCGCTGAAACGCCGGGAGGTTCACATGCCACAGCCACAGGGTCAGGACCTAGCGGACATCCGGGCGCGCCGTGACGAGCTGCGCCGACGGTACCTGCGCGCGGATGGCCAGCGCAGGCAGACCACGGTGGAGGGTGTGCATCACATCGCCCTCATCTGCCGTGATGTCGAGGAGACCATACGTTTCTACCAGGAGTTCCTCGGGTTCCCGCTGGTGGAACTCGTCGAGAACCGTGACTACGCTGGCTCGAGCCACTTCTTCTTCGACATCGGCAACCGCAACCTGCTCGGCTTCTTTGACTTCCCCGGTCACGACCACCCAGCGTTCACCGAGACGATCGGCGGCGTACAGCACATCGCGATCTCGGTGTCGGCGGAGCAGTTCGACGCTGCGAAGAAGCGATTCGAGAGTGCCGGCGTCGAATACCTCGGCCCGGACCGTGGCGTTCTCGACAGTATGTACTTCCGCGATCCGAACGGTGTTGGGCTCGAGTTGTACCGCGAGGACCTGGGCATATTTGACGGCAGGCCGCTGCTCACCTGATCGTTTAGCGCAGAACGGGCTCGTGATCGGCCCGGCCGGCGCATACTAGAGATAATGAAACGAACCCGCGCCGTGACCCGGCGCTATCTCCCCACGAGCCCCTTCAACGTTCCTGCCGACGCCCGGCCGGTCGAGCAGTTCGCCCTGCAGGACCAGGTGACGCACGACAAGTACGGCCTCGGCCTGGTGATAGGCGTCGAGGATGGCGTCGCCGTGCTCGTTGATTTCGGTTCACGGCAGGAACGCCTCACGACACCGTACGCCAAGCTGGTCAAGCTCTAAAGACCTGCCGGCCGCGCGCACGGTTAGCTCGAAGGTCCGGTAACTGCCGGTCCACACCGCCTTCTGCGTGTGCGCCACGCACGCCCACCGGACGCAGGAGGGTCGGCACGCTTCCTCAACCCCCCTGTGATGGTCTCGTGCAGCCCGTGGAAACGTGCCGTGGTCAGACTCGGCGCGCAGAGCCGAACCTGGCGTGATCTGGCAAGGCAGGCAGACGCGGTCCCGGGGCGTAGCCTGACAGGTATGACCGCCCCACCAGAGCGACGGGACGTCACGCCGCTGCCTGACCTGCTGCACGGACGTTCCCGAGCCGGGCCGGTCCGCGAGCAGCGGCCCGTCTACGTCGACCTCCTGCCCCCATGCAACGCCGGCTGCCCGGCCGGGGAGAATATTCAGGCCTGGCTGGCGGAGGCCGAGGTTGGCCGTCATGAGCGGGCGTGGCGGCAGCTTGTCGCCGACAATCCGATGCCGGCGATCCACGGACGGGTCTGCTACCACCCGTGTGAAAGTGCCTGCAACCGCGCCAGCCTCGACAGCGCCGTGTCGATTCACTCGGTCGAGCGGTTCCTCGGTGACCTCGCCCTTGAACAGGGATGGTCATTGAACCCGCCAATGGCACGCACCGGTAAGCGGGTGCTTATCATCGGCGCCGGGCCCAGCGGGCTTTCGGCCGCCTACCACCTGGCCAGGCTCGGCCATGAGGTCGAAATCAGGGATGCAGGCGAGCGGCCCGGCGGGATGATGCGCTACGGCATCCCCGCGTACCGGATGCCACGCGATGTCCTCGACGGCGAACTTGACCGCATTCTCGCGCTTGGCGTCCGCATCACCACCGACCACCGGGTGGAGGATCTGGACGCCGAGCGGCGCGAGGGCGGCTTCGACGCCGCCTTCGTCGCGGTGGGCGCGCATCTGTCCAAGCGGGTCGACATCCCGGCCAAGGACGCCGCACGGATCGTCGACGCGGTGTCGTTCCTGCGCAGCGTCGCCTCTGGTGAGCGGCCGGTGATCGGCAGGCGCGTTGCCGTCTACGGCGGCGGCAACACCGCGATGGACGCGGCCCGGGTGGCCCGCCGCCTGGGCGCGAACGACGCGCTCATCGTCTACCGCCGCACCCGTGCGCAGATGCCAGCCCATGCCGAGGAGGCCGAGGAGGCAGAACGGGAGGGCGTGCACATCAACTGGCTGCGCACGATCACCGCCTTCGACGGCCCGGAACTGACCGTCGAGGCCATGGAACTGGATGAGAACGGGTTCCCCAGGCCAACCGGGCAGTTCGAGACCCTCGCCGCGGACACCGTAATTTTGGCGCTTGGCCAGGAGACTGATACCGCCTTCCTGCGCCAGGTACCCGGCGTGGAGTTCGCCCGCGACGGCACCGTGCAGGTGTCGCCTTCCATGATGACCGGATGCCCGGGCGTGTTCGCAGGAGGCGACATGGTGCCGGCCGAGCGCACAGTGACGGTCGGTGTTGGACACGGCAAGAAGGCAGCAAGGAACATCGACGCTTGGCTAAGGGACAGCGTGCTGACCGATATGCCCAAGCACGAGCTTGTCGGCTTTAACGACCTCAACCTGTGGTACTTCGGCGATGCCGCCCGCAGGCAGCAGCCTGAGGCCGCGCCTGAGCAACGAACCGCGGATTTCGGCGAGGTGCGCGGCGGCCTGTCCGAGAAGGAGGCGACGTACGAAGCGCGCCGGTGCTTGTCGTGCGGCAACTGCTGCGAGTGTGACGGCTGTCTCGGCGCGTGCCCAGAGGACGCGGTGATCAAACTGGGCATCGGGCATCGCTACCGGTTCGACTACGACCTGTGCACCGGCTGCGGTGCGTGTTTCGAGCAGTGCCCTGTGCACTCGATCGAGATGGTCCCGGAGGACGGATGACACGCGTCACAGTCGACGGCAACGAGGCCACGGCGTCGGTGGCCTACCGGCTCAACGAGGTCTGCTGCATCTACCCGATCACGCCATCGTCGCCCATGGCTGAGCTCGCGGACGAATGGTCCAGCCAGGGGCGGCCAAACCTGTGGGGCGGCGTGCCCGCCGTGGTAGAGATGCAGAGCGAGGGCGGCGCCTCAGGTGCTTTGCACGGGGCCCTGCAGAGCGGCGCGCTCGCGACCACCTTCACGGCATCACAAGGCCTGCTGCTGATGATCCCGAACATGTACAAGATCGCTGGTGAGCTGACGCCCGCGGTGCTGCATGTCGCCGCGCGCTCGCTGGCCACGCAGGGGCTGTCCATCTTCGGTGACCACTCGGACGTGATGGCGGTGCGGCAGACGGGTTTCGCGCTGCTCGCCTCCGCGTCGGTTCAGGAGGCGCACGACCTCGCGCTGGTGGCACAGGCGGCCACGCTGGCTACCCGGGTGCCGTTCGTGCACTTCTTCGACGGGTTCCGCACCTCGCACGAGCTGAACACGATCGAGTTGCTTTCCGATGACGACCTACGCGCGCTCGTGCCCGCGGAACTGGTACGTGCACACCGCGGGCGGGCATTGTCACCCGAGCGGCCGTTCATCCGCGGAACCGCGCAGAACCCGGACGTCTACTTCCAGGCGCGGGAGACGGTGAACCCCTTCTATGCCGCCGTGCCCGACGCGGTGGAGGGCGCAATGGCCCGCCTCGCCGAGCGCACCGGCCGCCGCTACCACACAGTCGAATACACCGGCCATCCAGAGGCCGAGCGGGTGATTGTGGTAATGGGCTCGGCAGCAGAGACCGTCGGGGAGACCGTGGCCCACCTGTGTGCGCGCGGCGAGCGGGCCGGCGTGCTGCAGGTCCGGCTGTTCCGGCCGTTCCCTGACCGTGCCCTGATCGACGCGTTGCCCGCGGGGGCGCGGCGGATCGCCGTCCTCGACAGGACCAAAGAGCCAGGCGCGAGTGGCGAACCACTCTTCCTCGACGTGGTCGCCGCGCTTGCCGAGGCGCACACCGATGGTGAGCGCGCCATCCTGCCTGTCGTGACCGGCGGTCGCTACGGCCTGTCGTCGAAGGAGCTCACCCCCGGCATGGTCGCAGGAGTATTCACGGAACTGGAACGCGACCGGCCGCGGCGCAGGTTCACCATCGGCATCAGGGACGACGTTTCCGGCCTGAGCCTGCCATATGACCCGGCACTTGACATAGAGCCCCTGGGCACGGTCCGCGCAGTCTTCTTCGGCCTCGGCTCGGACGGAACTGTTGGCGCCAACAAGAACACGATCAAGATCCTCGGGGCCGAGGAGAAGCTGCACGCGCAGGGCTACTTCGTCTACGACTCGAAGAAGTCAGGCTCACAGACCGTGTCCCACCTGCGGTTCGGGCCGCAGCCGATCCGCGCGCCCTATCTGGTCGAGCAGGCCAGTTTCGTTGGCTGCCATCACTTCGGGCTGCTCGACAGAGTCGACGTGCTCGGCCGGGCGGCGCCGGGCGCGACACTGCTGCTTGACTGCGCGCACCCGCCCGACGAGGTCTGGGATGCGTTGCCCCGCCCGGTCCAGGAGAAGATTCTCGCCAAGCGGATCGAGGTATACGCGATCGATGCCGGCCGGATCGCCCGCGACGTCGGCCTCGCCGGGCGGACCAACACAGTCCTGCAGACCTGCTTTTTCGCCATTTCAGGCGTGCTGCCCCGCGAAGAAGCGATCGCAAAGATCAAGTCCGCGATCGCCAAGACGTACCGTCACAGGGGCGCCGAAGTGGTTGAGCGGAACCAGTCCGCGGTCGACCGCGCACTCGAAGGGCTGCACCGGATCGAGGTGCCCGGGCGGGTAACCTCCGCCCGCGAGCTTCCACCGGTCGTGCCTGCAGACGCGCCCGAGTTCGTCCGTAACGTCACCGCCGAGATGATGGCCGGCCGCGGCGACGACCTGCCCGTCAGCATGCTTCCGGTGGACGGTACCTACCCGAGCGGCACGGCGGCGTACGAGAAGCTCAACATCTCCGAATTTGTCGCGCAATGGGATCCGGACATGTGCATCCAGTGCGGTAACTGCAGCTTCGTATGCCCGCACAGCGTGATCAGGTCCACCTACTACGACGAGGCGCTGCTCACCGGGGCGCCACCAGCGTTCCGTTCCGCTCCGCTTGACGCCCGCGGTCTCCCGGACACCCGGTTCACGCTGCAGGTGTACGTGGAGGACTGCACCGGCTGCGAGCTGTGCGTGCAAGCCTGCCCCGTCGCGGAAGCAGGGAATCCGGCCCGAAAGGCGATCAACCTCGCGGCCCGCGAGCCGCTTGTGGCCGCCGAGCGGGACAACATCAGGTTCTTCGAGACGCTGCCGGTGGCCGACCGCTCGCGGGTGGACTTCGGCACGGTTCGCGGTACGCAGTTCCTGCAACCGCTATTCGAGTTCTCTGGCGCCTGCGCAGGCTGCGGGGAGACGCCTTACGTCAAGCTGCTTTCGCAGCTGTTCGGCGACCGGCTGATGGTCGCCAACGCGACCGGCTGCTCCTCGATCTACGGCGGGAACCTGCCCACCACGCCGTGGACGGCCGACGCCAACGGGCGCGGTCCGGCCTGGTCGAACTCCCTATTCGAGGACAACGCCGAGTTCGGCCTCGGGTTCCGGCTGGCCGCCGACAGGCACACGGAGCTTGCCCGTAGCCGCCTGACCGAATTGCGGGACGCCATCGGCGCCGAACTGGTGGACGACATCCTCGGGGCGCCCCAGCTGCACGAGTCCGAGCTGCGCGCACAACGCGACCGGGTCGATGAGCTGACGCGCAGGCTCGATGCCATTGACGGTGCTACCGGCGCTGACGGTCCCGTCGCCGACCTGCGCAGCGTGCTGGATCATCTGGTCCGGCGCAGCGTGTGGATCGTCGGCGGCGACGGCTGGGCATATGACATCGGGTCGGGCGGGCTGGACCACGTCCTGGCCAGTGGGCGCAACGTGAACGTACTGGTGCTCGACACCGAGGTCTACTCCAACACCGGCGGCCAGGCATCGAAGGCCACGCCGCTCGGCGCCGTCGCCAAGTTCGCCGCTGGAGGCAAAGCGGCGCCGATGAAGGACCTCGCGCTCCAGGTCATCGCCTACGGCAGCGTGTATGTCGCCCGGGTGGCGATGGGTGCCGACCCACAGCAGACACTGCGCGCGTTCCGCGAAGCGGAAGCCTATGACGGCCCGTCGCTCCTGATCGCCTACAGCCACTGCATCGCGCACGGGATCGAGATGCGCGACGGGCTCGACCAGCAGTACCGTGCTGTCGCCAGCGGGCACTGGCCGCTGATCCGTTACGACCCGATGGTACAGGCGGCCGGCGGCAACCCGTTCCTGCTCGACTCGCCGAGGCCACGGATTCCGCTCGCTGACTACCGCACGCGCGAACTGCGGTTCCGCACGCTCGCGAACACCGATCCCGCAGAGGCGGAACGGCTTCTCACGCTGGCGCAACAAGCGGCCGATCAGCGCTGGCGCACCTACGAGGAGATGGCGACGCGCGGTGCGCAACGGTTCCAGGCCGACGCACGGAAGGATCGCTGATGGACCTATCGACCCGCTACCTGGGCCTGGTGCTCCGCAACCCGCTCGTCGCCTCCGCGTCCCCGCTGTCGAACACGGTCGACGGCGTCCGCCGACTGGCCGACGCCGGCGTCGGCGCGGTCGTGCTCTACTCCCTGTTCGAGGAGCAGGTGCGCCGGGAGGCGGCAGAGAACGCGCGGCTCGCCGACGCAGGAACCGAGATCTTCGGCGAGGCGCTGTCCTACTTCCCAGCCGGCGCAGCGGAGGCAGCCGAGGAGGCTGGCCCGCGCCGCTACATCAGCCTGCTTGAGCGCGCCGCGACCGCGGTGGAGGTCCCGGTGATCGGCAGCCTCAACGGGGTAACGAGCGGCGGCTGGACCGGATACGCGCGAGCGATGCAGGACGCGGGCGCGGCGGCGATCGAGCTGAATATCTATTACGTGCCAGGCGACCCGCACATTTCCGGGCGCGAGGTTGAGCAGCGGCACCTCGACATCCTGCGGGAGGTCAAGGACTCGGTGACCGTGCCGGTGGCGGTCAAGCTGAGTCCGCACTTCAGTTCGCCGGGCGAGATGGCGCTACGGCTGGATCAAGCTGGAGCGGACGGCTTGGTGCTCTTCAACCGGTTTCTGCAGCCCGACATCGACCCGGAAAGCCTCGCGGTGGTGCCTGCCGTGGGCCTGTCCAACGCGGCCGAGGCCCGGCTGCCGCGCACCTGGATCTCAATCCTGCGCGGTTGGGTGAATGCCTCCCTCGCGGCGACCACCGGCGTCGAGGCACCGGCCGATGTGGTCAAGTACCTGCTGGCAGGTGCGGACGTCGTGATGACCGCGTCCGCGCTGCTGCGGCACGGCCCCGAGCATGCGGCCGTGCTGCTCGAGGGCCTGTCCGACTGGATGGTGCGCAAGGGGTTCATGTCGGTCACCGAGGTGCGCGGCATTCTCGCGTTGCCTGCGGGCACCGACAACACGGCCTACGAGCGCGCGGGCTACGTCCGCGCCGTGCGGACCGCCAACAGCGCCCGCGGTCCGTGGTAGTTGCCAGCGCTAGCGGCCCGGTTCAGGCCTGCCTGCGGGCCGCCTCCGCCCACGCGGTCCATTTCTTTCCGTGCTTGATCGGCCCCTCGGGCGACGGCGAGATTGGTTAGCCTCAGCCGTGATCGCCCGCCCGTCGCTTGACGACGTCCATCTCCGTTACACCGGAGGGTTTTCACCACCAGCGACGAGACCAGCGGCCACATCGGGGAGAATGCGGCATGAGCGCCGCAACAGTGACACATTTTGGCTTCCTCGCGGCCCCGCCCGCTGCGGCGGACGCCGATCTACCTGGTGATCAACCTGGTGCAACCGGTTATCTGGCTACTGCTGTTCGGCAGTTGTTCAAGGCAGTGGCCACGATTCCAGGATTCGACGCGACCGGAGCCAGCTTCCTTGACTTCCTCGCACCCGGCGCGGTGATGACGACCGCGCTGTTCGAAGGCACGGGGCCGGCGCCACCTACATCCAGGACATGGACCGAGGTGTGATGGACCGGCCAGGCTCGCACCGGGCTGGTGGGAAACGTGGCTCGGTACAACCCGGCAGAGCGGGCACTGGTGGCCAGCCGCCAGGCCCTGCTCGCCACTCCCGATTGGGGTGTGGTGAGTATCAGGCTCGGCCTGCCCGCCTGGGCTGTCGTGGCGATGGGATTGGTCGCCACGACAGCGTTCCGCGCTTACCAGCGGGCCACCTGACCGCTCGGATAGCTGAAGCCGTAGACATATTGAGCACCCCGTGGCAGCCGTTCTTGATCAGTCTTCTTAACGGCTGCCGCGCATGTGCCACCGCCAGTCGGCTGTCACGGCCGGCCGGGCTACGTCGCAATGGTCCGAGCAACCTGCGCGCTCACCACTCAGCCGCCCTTTTCCTGATGCGGCCGGCGCACAGGGATGGTGCAACGCTCGGCCCGGGACTTGCGCGGATAGCGCCCGCCGGCGCGCGGTCGCGCCCGCTGCCGAACGCGCGGCGCATGACGCATCGCGCCGTGCCTGCCTTCGCGGACCCGCAGACGGGTCTCGAGGCGCGGCCCACGCCGGGTGGCACCGGCGCTGCGGTCTCCAACGGGCTGATGTGGCGGCAGGCGGGGCTGGCGCGGGGCCGTTCCCGCCGGGACATGGCGGTCGTGCCACCTGGTGTCGGGCCGTGGCCGCTTGAGAACGGGCCGGCAGCTACCCGGTCGCAGCGCGCTTTCGGAGCCTGATAAACCTGGCTGCGGATCCGAGCCGCGAGCCAGGACGTAGCTACACACTAACGTCCTGTACAGAAGCCGCCAGCAGGCCTGGGCGGCCTTCTTTATGGTCCGTACCGTGCTTCGCACTGGATGCCGGGCGTGCTTACGTTTATGGCCATGTGGCCGGTTGGTGGCGAGCCACCGTTCATCGGCGCGGGCATGGTCAGGCCAATAGCGCATGAATGTTCCCCCCACTACTAAACTACTAACGAACCCTCCCCTTAGGGTGCGTCGCAACGACGGTCCCCGGCTGCCGAGACGTCACCCGCTTACTAAAGCGGTGTACCCAGGCGCTTTGTTACTCCCCGGATTCGGGGATGGCGCGTAGTGCCGCTTTAGGCCACACTTGAGTACCGGTTAAACCCCACAAAATTGATTCTTTTTAGCATTAGCTGCACCTGGCTGTGCCGTTGAGCCGGCGGGCGCCGACGACCTCGATCGATGGCCCGCAAGGCGCCACATAGCACGCTGCCGATACGGTCGGCCACGGCGACGAGCAGCGGCCTCTTGCTGGTTGCTGCCGCAGCCGCCTAGGCTCGCGGGCATGATTACGGCCGTGCATACGCTCGTCTACGCCGACGATGCGCAAGCAGCGCGCGCGTTCTTCCGCGATGTCCTCGGCTGGTCGCACATCGACGCGGGCGACGGCTGGCTGATCTTCAAGACCGGCCCGTCCGAACTCGGCGTGCATCCGACCTCGGGTGACCGCGGGGGCGCGGCCTGGTCGACCAGCCAGCATCACGAGATCTCGCTGATGTGCGACGACATCCCGACTACCGTCGCAGAGCTCAAGGCCAAAGGCGCGGAGTTCGGCACCGAGATAAGCGACAGGGGATTCGGGCTGACCACCATGCTGACAGTCCCCGGCGCGGGCGAGGTAATGCTCTACCAGCCGCACCACCCCCCCGCCTACAGTCTGTGAGGGGCCCGGCGTTACCAGTGGCCGGCCTGGCGGGCCTGGGTCGGCGGGCCCCGGCCGGCGGGCCCAGCTTGCGGCCCGTTCAGCTCGATGACCCGTCCCCGGGCGGGCGCGGCGTGGGTCAGGCCGCCGCAGCCCGGTGTTCGCACGATGATCCGCGCGCGGTCGGCGCGGAACAGGTCGTGCGAGAACTCGATCGGCTCGCCCCCGGTGTCCATGGTGGTGCGGGTGATGGCGAGCAGCGCGGCGCCCGCCTCCACATCGAGGACCATCGCTTCGTCTTTCCGCAAGCACCGCGCGCGCCCGACGCAGCGTCGCCCGGCTGACCCCGAGCTCGGCCGCGAGGGCACGTTCGGCGCCGAGCCGCTGCCCCGGGCGCAGGTGCCCGGCGGCAATCCGGTCGGCGAGCACGCGGCGCACCTCCTCGGGGGTGCGCCCGCCTGAATCACCGGTCATCGCGCGTCATCTTGTCTCTGCGACTTCGCCTGTCCGCGACTTCGCCTGTCCGCGACTGCGCCTGTCCGCGACTTGGCTCAGCCAACTCGGCGCAGGTAAAGCTCGGCCAGGTCGCAGCTGTCCCGCGTATACCCGGCACCTAGCTGCTGTGCGATGTCCACCGCGGTGTGCGAGCCGATCCACGCGACCAGCAGGAGCCGCCGGAACATGATGAACGTCCAGATCTCTGCCTCGTCCTCGGCCGGCAGTTCCAGCACCCGGCGGTAGCCAGACAGCCAGCTGTCGACGAGATCAGGAACCTGGGGCTGGTGCTCGAAGAAACTCACCGAGGTCCCGACGTCGTACAGATACCAGCTGAAACCGCAGTCGTCGAAGTCGATGACACTGACATTGCCGATCTCGCTGTCGGCTTCGGCTCCGCCGGCGGTGTCGGTCACGATCAGGTTGGCCAGCCGGGTGTCCGCGTGGATCAGGCCGTAGCGCTCCGGGCCGGTGCCGAACCTGCCGAGCCGGGCCCGCAGGGTCGTGTCAAGGCGCCCGAGCACGTCCCGCTCCTGCACGCCGACGCTGACTCCGTCCTGCCAGCGCCCCCACCGCGCCCGGTCACCGAACGCCGCCTCGTAGTCCCAGTGGAACCTGGTGAACCAGCGCGGCCCCACCCATCGCCTGGCGTGCTTGTGCATCCGGGCCGTGATCTCGCCCAGCTCGGCGAAGTGGTCGATCGCATACTGCACGGGCTCGCTGCCCGGCAGGTATTCGAACCGCACGCAATAGCGCTGCTCGCCGGTCGAGGGATCCGTCGTCGTGGTGATCCGGCGGCCGTCGAGCGCAGGCAAGATCCGTGGGGTGCGCACGCCCGCTTCCGCCCGTAGCGCGTCCATCCAGGCGAGCTCGGACTCGATCTCGGGCACCGTGTGGTAGCCGAGCCGGTGCACGCGCAGGATCGACGGCCCCTGGTCAGGGTCCTCGACGAGGTACGTGGCATTCTCGGAGACGTTGAGCAGCCCTACCACCGCATCCGGATGGCAGCCGTAGCCGCTGACCGCACGCTGCGCGCACCGGGTGACGCGCTCGAGGACGTCGCCGCCGACCGACAGGTCATGTGTCTGCATCTCGTGCCTCACCCATGCTCGCGGCCCTCGACAGCGCCGAGGAAGCTGGAGATCTCCTGCTGCGCTCGCAGCACATTATCCGTGCTCCCGCTCATGTCTGCGGGACAGTCACTGTTCGGTATGACCGAATAGCTACTCATCATAACCATTTGGTGGCAAGTGGTCAGGTTAAGTCTGAACTCTATGAACCGGATCTGACTTGTCATGGTTTTTACCGGCTTATACTGTCCGCGCGCGTGCGGTGCGCCAGACATAGGGACTGAACCGAATAGGACACCCGGCGTGGCGTGGGTGGCTGTTTCCGCCCCGCTCAGGTCGCTCCCATGGGGAGAGAACTCATGGCACGGTCGGAGCATCCCCGAACAGGAGGTGGTCAGTCCACGGCGGCCCGGCGACCCGAGGATTACGACGTCGCGCAGCGCGACGAGGTCGCCAAGCTCCGTAAGCATGCGGTCGGGCTCGGCGGCGTCCTTTTCCTGACAGTGACGGGGGCCGCCCCCATCTCGGCCATGCTCTTCAACGTCCCGATCATGGTGGGTTTCGGGCAGGGCGCCGGAGCGCCCGCCGCCTTCGTGTTCGCCGCAATCGTGCTGGTCGTGTTCTCCGTCGGATACGTGGCAATGGCACGGAAGAAGACGACCGCCGGCGGCTTCTACTCCTACATCAGCCACGGGCTCGGCCGGGAACCCGGCATCGGCACCGGTTATGGCGCCGTCCTCGCCTATTCGGTGTTCGAGGCATCGTTGTGCGGCGGCTTCGCCTACTTCCTCGGCCTGAAGCTCAATGCCTACGGCATCAACGTGGCGTGGCCCTGGCTGGCTCTCGGCATGGTTGCCCTCGTCTCGGCGCTGACGTTCTTCGACGTCAGGCTCTCCTCCACGTTGCTAATGATCGGCCTCGTCAGCGAGGTGGTCATCCTGCTCATTTTCGACGGCTACCTTTTCGCCCGCGGGCACACGCCCTCCGTGCGCGCGCTGAACCCGGTGAGCGCACTCGAGGGCTTCCCCGCGGCTGGCAAGCTCACCGCGGGCGCGGTGGGCATCGGGCTCTTCTTCGGCTTCTGGTCGTGGGTGGGCTTCGAGATGGCGCCCAACTACGGCGAGGAGTCGCGCGACCCGAAGCGGATCGTGCCGCGTGCCCTGTACATCTCTGTCATCGGGCTCGGCGTCTTCTACACGATCACCGCCTGGGCCTCGCTGAGCGGTTACCCGAGCACCCACGCCGCCATCGTGCAGGCGCAGACCAACGCGGCGGACTACTACCTCGGCCCGGCGAAGGTATACGCGGGCGCCTGGGTGTCGTCGGTTATGAGCTTCCTGATCATCACGGGCTCGTTCGCGTGCGGCATGGCTTTCCACAACACCACGGCGCGCTACCTCTACTCGCTCGGCCGCGAAGGGCTGCTTCCTTCCGCGCTTGGGCGCACGCAGCCCAAGTGGAAGAGCC
This sequence comes from Streptosporangiaceae bacterium, assembly GCA_035517695.1. Classification (GTDB taxonomy): domain Bacteria; phylum Actinomycetota; class Actinomycetes; order Streptosporangiales; family Streptosporangiaceae; genus DATFVJ01. Next base: position 30,292 of record DATIYI010000041.1, on the reverse strand, counting down.
CGCACATCGCCTCGATCACCCAATCGCTCATCGCCGCGATCATCATCATTGGCTTCGCGGTGTTCACCGGAACCAGTGACCCGAATTCGCAGGCATATCTGCAGCTTTACGGCCTGATGGCGGTGATGGGCGTGATCATCATCCTGACGGTGCAGGCGCTGGTCTCGCTGAGCGTCTTGGTGTACTACGAGCGGTACCACGGTGACGAGGTGCACTGGTGGAAGACCCGGCTGGCACCGCTGCTCTCGCTGATATCGCAAGCCTTCGTCATCTACCTGCTGTTCAGGAACATCAGCTTCCTCGGCAGCGGCTATTCGTACGCGAAATGGCTTGGCCCGATCGACCTGCTGGTCGTCGCGATCGGCATCGGGGCCGCGTTCTACTTCAAGCGGCGCAAGCCGCAGAAGTTCGAGCAGGCGGGCCGCCTCATCAACGAAGGGCTGTGACAGGAGCAATGTTCGGCACAATCGTGGCCGGCGTCGACGCTACCAACGCCCGCCCATTTGAGGCGATCCACGCCGGCCGTAGTGTTAGGCCAGATCCTCGACCCCGGCCAGCTCGGCCAATGCCTGGTGCGCGTCGTCCAGGAAGACATCCCTCTATCGAGCCGGGCTAGGACCGCCGCCTGGTCACCTCGGCAGCGAGCTGCGCACGCGAGGAGATGCCCAGCTTCGCGAACACGCGCGCGAGATGCGTCTGCACGGTCCGGCGCGACACGCACAAGCATGCGCCGATCAGGGGATTGGACAGCCCTCTGCGACCAGGTCGGCGACCGTCTTTTCCGTCGGAGTGAGGCTCTGCCAGCCGATCGGCGGCCTGTTGCGCCTGCCGCGGCGGCCGCGACGGATACCGGCCTCGCGCAGCAGCGCATCGGGGGCGACGTCGCGGGCGGCGTCGAGGCGCTCGTAGCCGGCCATGGGCCGCACCGGCCACCGCACGATCAAGGCCCGCGCTGCGGGCCGGCGCCCGGCTCTCCCGTCACGTCGTACAGCGCTTTCAGCATCCCGAGCCAGCCGGTGAAGCCGATTTCTATGTCTTCCTTGCCACCGAGGGCCCGCCGTGAATCGGTGCCGACAACAAGGCGGCCGACGGGCGGCTCGACTCTGTCAAGGACGATGCGAATCTCCATTGGACCCATCGTCGTGTCCCTCGCTGGCGACAACATCCGCCACCTGGCGGATGCCGGCGACGCCGACGGGCAGCCGCTACGTTGGCGCTGGCGATAGCGACCCTCTCGGCTGCGGTGGGCTTCGCCGACGCCACCGCGCTCTCGACTCGGCCGGTGACGAACGTGAACCGCGCGCCCCTGCGGCTATTCGTGCGGAAGCGAATACCTTGGCCGCATCGGCCTGCTTGCTGGGCTTGACCCGTTTGCTGGGCTTGACCCGTTGCTGGGCTTGACCCGTCGCTGGCTTGATCCGTCGCTGGCTTGACCCGTCGCTTGGCTTGACCCGTCCTCCGTCGCGGCCGCCTGACCGACCGGAATCCACCGGTCAGGCGGCCTGACGGCGTCCGGCTAGTCGATATAGGCCGGATGCTGCTCGCTGAACTGGCCGGACTCACGGCTCGGGTTGCGTGCAAGACGGCTCGGCCACCAGACCCACCGGCCGAGATCCAGGTTGAGCGCGGTGACAAGCACCGAGCGGACCACGATGGTGTCGAGCAGCACGCCGAACGCGACGGCGAAACCGAGTTCGGTCAGGAACGTAACAGGCAGCGTGCCGAGTACGGCGAAGGTGCCCGCGAGCACCACGCCAGCCGAGGTGATCACTCCCCCGGTGGCGGCCAGCCCGGTCAGCGCGCCGCTGCGCGGCCCGAGGCTTTTCGCCTCCTCGCGCACCCTCGTCATCAGGAAGATGTTGTAGTCGATGCCGAGCGCGACGAGGAATACGAAGACGAACAGGGGGAACGAGGTATCGGCGCCGCCGAAGTTGAACACGTGGTTGAAGACCAGCGCGCTCACACCAAGCGCCGCCGCGAACGACAGCACGACCGTTGCTATCAGCATCGCCGGCGCGACAATCGCCCGCAGCAGCAACGCGAGCACGACGAACACCACAGCCAGGATCACCGGAATGATCAAGTCCCGGTCGTGCGCGGCGGCGCGCTGGACATCCAGATTGATCGCCGTGTTGCCACCGACCAGCGCATCGGCCCCGGGGATCACGTGTACCGCGGCACGCACCCGGTCGACCGTGGCATAGGCCGCCTGGCTGTCGGGCGCAGAGGTCAGCGTGCCCTCCAGATAGGCCTTGCCCGCCTTGGTCACCGGCGGGGTGACGCGGGTGATGCCCGAGGTGTCTCGGAAGGCGGACAGCAGCCGGGCGGACTGCGCCTCTTTACCGATCACGACGACCGGCTGCCCGGCGCCGGCAGGGAAGTGACGGGCCGCGACGGCCTCGCCGATTACCGAATCCGGGTGCCCGCGGAAGGACTGGGCGTCTGAGAGGCCACTGGCTTTGAGACCGGTCAGCCCGATCGCCAGCACCCCGAGCACAAGGGCCGTGGTGACCCAGACAACCCGCGGCCTTGGCGCGATGCCGCGGCCAACCTTGGCCCAAAAGCCCGTCGCGGTCGGCTGAGCCGAGCCGTAGCGCGGCTTGATCGGCCAGAATATCCAGCGGCCGCAGATAACCAGCAGGGCGGGCAGCAGGGTGGTCATCGCGAGAAGGGCAACCGCGACACCGATCGCCAGCACCGGCCCCATGCCCTTGGTGGAGTTCAGCTGGGCAATAACCAGCGTGATCAGACCGAGGATGACGGTTCCGCCGCTCGCCAAGATCGCAGGCCCGGCGCGGCGCAGCGCCTCGGTCATCGCCTCGTGCCGGTCTTCGTGGCGTCGCAGTTCCTCACGGTACCTGGCCGTGAGCAACAGCGCGTAGTCGGTGCCCGCGCCAAAGACGAGGACGTAGAGGATGCCTGCGCTCTGCCCGTTGACGTTCAGGCCGGCATGCGTGGCCAGCAGGTAGATGAGCGCCTCCGCGCTGGTCAAGGCGATTCCCGCCGAGATCACCGGCAGCAGCCAGAGCACCGGGCTGCGGTAGGTGATCAGCAGCAGCACGATGACGACAAGGAGGGTGGAGTACAGCAGGGTGCTGTCGATGCCCTTGAATGACTCGGCCGAGTCCGCGGCCGTGCCCAGCGGGCCCGTGATGTGCGCGCTCATGCCATTCGCGTTCCGCGACGCGATGGCGCGCAGCGCGTCGGCGGCATCGCCCGCGTGGTTCCAGCCATCCTTGCCGAGGTTGACCTGGACCATCGTCTCGGCCGCCTGGCCGTCCCCGGCGTAGATCGGGCCCGCGACCCCGCCGCGCACGACACCGCTGACAGCGGTGAAGGCCCTGGCGTCCGCGGTCGCCTTGGCCCGGTCGGCAGCGGTCAGGCCCGCCGATGAGTCGTAGACCACGACGCCGGTGAAGATGTTGGGCGACTGGAACTTCGACTGGAAGTTCAGGACTTTGGTGGATTCAGCCTTGGCAGGCAACCACGTGCTCGCGTCATTCTTCTCCGCGCCCGTCAGCTTGCCTGACAGCGGTCCCGCCACCGCAACGATGACGATCCAGAGCGCCAGGATTACCCATTTGGTTTTCCGCCCGGCCGGGAGGCGAGTGATCGCGCGGGCTTTGCTCATCGGGTCCCCCCAATACGGTCGTGAGCTCGCAGCCCACTCTCTGCATGGTCCTTTTGCAGGCCAACAGCGGCGAAACCGCTGTTGGCTCTGATCTGGGCGAACATCACAGCTCCTATCTGGGCGAGCACGGGCACGTATTGGGTAGACAGGTCGGCGCGCCGGAACTCATCGGCGCACGGCCGCCGCCCTATGCGGATGGGGCGCCACGGGCTTCCTGGCACGCGGCGCAGACCATGAACGGGTGGTCGTGACGTCCCCCCAGGATGTGGTCGCAGCGCGGGCGAGACATCCGCCAGCTGGCTGACGTTGTTCGCCGCGCGGGCGCTGGCGGCAGGTGCGGCCGGTAAGGTCATGGCGTCGCTGCGCCCGGGCTGGTCACCTCTTGGCGGTGCTTGGCACGGCGCAGAGCCTTGGCTCGAACGACATCTAGGTCTCGCGGGTCTGGCGGAAGGGCCTCAAGCCAGGGGCGCTCGTGCGGGGCCGTCCGCCGCTCGGTGCGGATGCGCTTCATCGCCTACCTCCTCGGCCAGACGGCGCCGCAAGGGGGCGAATGCACATGGCGTTCTCCGGTGATCCTTGCGGGTCGTTGTTGTCCGCGGGTCGTTACTGTCCGCGGCTCGTCGCTGTCCGCGGGTCGCTGCTGCCTACTTTGTGCGGAGCACGCCGGCACCCACATCGGTCAGGCAGATGAATGACTACCGGCGCTGCGAGAGTCGTTCATATAGATGACGCTGCCCCGTCGCCTGACGTGACATCGGTTGCAGGGACAATTACGCGGCGACCTACGTTCGATCTCGTGCCACGGGCGGCCCTAGACGATGCTGGAGGTCGACTCAGGGCACCAGGGGCGGAACGGCTGTTGAAGAGCGAGTCGTCGAATGCTGACTTCTGCCCAGCAGCATGTTCGCGGTGGTAACGCTCTATCCGCTCGACCTCGTTCCTGGATCCGAGGATCATCGGCGCGCGCTGGTGGAGGCTCGAAGGCTGGAGTTCCATAACGCGCTCGCATCCGGTGCTGGCGCCACCGCCAGCCTGCTCGACGATGAAGGAGATCGGATTGCACTCGTACATGAGCCGGAGCAACCCCGGCTCTACTGGCTCCTTGCTGTGTCCTTCGGATGGAGGAAGACACCCCGCAGGTGAGGATGCGGTACGTCTCAGCGACGACTGAGGCGATCCAGCGCATGTTGAAGTCCCCGCCGCGCGGCCCGGTCTTGCCAGCCAGGCACTCCGGCGCACACGACAAGGCGGGTGTCACCTCGCGGCAGCCGTTCGGGATAAATGTCGGCCATCGCCGTCCGCCGGTCCCGTCATACGTAACGGCCCGCCGGCGACGACTGGCGACGTCGGTTGGCAGTATTGCTCTTGAGATCCCCTGGGGCACGTAACGGGGTGCGAAGAGTCGGTTTTGCTGACACCGACGGCAGGCTCCGGCCATGATCGGGCCCAGCGCCCTACGGCCGGTCAGTGGCGCTCGTGATCTTTCCTGAACGGCTGCGCCAACTGGCGCACAAGTGCTAGCGCTAGCCCACGCGGCCGGGGACCTTGGCCGGTGCGCCACGGCGCCAGTCACGTGCGCCAGACAGTCACGTGCGCCAGACAGGCACGTGCGTCAGACAGGCACGTGCGTCAGATAGGCACGTGCGCCAGACAGGCACGTGCGCCAGATGTCTGTCACGAGACGGCCCGGATTGCCGCATCACTGCCGCACCAAGCCGCGCGAAGCGCCGGGACTGGGGTGGCGGAATGGCGGGGTGAGCCGCGTGGAGAACACGGCCCACACGACCTTTCCCATGTCGCTCAGTGCCGTGTAGCCCCAGTTGTCGCTGAGCGCGCAGATGATGTGCAGTCCACGGCCGGTCTCGGCGAGGGAATTCGGTGCTTGGGGCATGGGAGCGACCTCACTCGGGTCGGCGACCGCGCACAGCACGCAGGGCCCGGGCCGTAGCAAACCGAGGCGGATCGGCCATCGGATCTTGTTCTCGCCGGAAGCTGGCAGCGCGTGCTGTAAAGCGTTGGTCAGTAGCTCAGACACGACTGTCGCGATGTCCTCGGTGCGTTCTGTCACACCCCACCGCTGCACGGTGGCGATGGTGAAGTCGCGCGCTGCGCGGACAGATCCGGCACCCCCGCCGGGCGTGCACGTCGCGATCCGTGGCAAGCGTGGCCAGCCCGTGAGGGCGGGATCTGCCGATAGCGACCGATTCCCGCTCGCCTGATCGGCCATCTCCGCGGCAAGCGCCAGCCAGTGACAGGCGGTCCTGTCCGCCAGGCGCGATGGATGCGCCGTCATGGCTGTCTGATCAATCCCGTGGCGACACGAGCGGAGCGTCCGCCCGTGTCCTGCTGTTGCGCCTGCGATCGGTTTCGTCGGCGCATTCCTGGATCGTCAGCCACTCACCCGTGCTCACCTGTTCGTCCAGTGCCCCCCGACAGCGGCCGCGATAAGCTCGCTTGGCTTCGGCCGCCCTCATCACCAGATAGATCTGGAGTCGCCTGATCATGTGCGTTCTCCTAACGTTCCTGCGCGCCGCTGCCGCGAGCGTTGGCGTGTAAGCCTCTCCACATGGGTAATCACCTATCGCGAGCTGACATCAGCGAATCGGCCCACTGCTGACCCGCGGCTGGCCGATGCGCCGAGCGCCTGCTTCCGGCTTGCGGTGCGGCCAAACCCGCTTCCAGCGCGAGCACGGCGGATATCTCAGCACGGGATCCGGCCAGCCTGCGCGGCCGGCGGCCGCGGGCTGAACGGCTGGGTCAGGCCGGTTGCCTGCCGGATGCGTTGCTGGCAGTGCGGCCGTTGCGGGTGGCGGTGGCCAGCAACAAGGTTCGGGCGATAGCCGTATTCCTGTCCCACAGCGCTACTGGGTGGGAAGCCCAGAAGCCGGGACGGCTCTGGCATTCGGGGCACGAAAGCCGGCCGAGGGCGTCAACGCGCCAGCCGGAGGAGATGGCCCTGGTGCGGATGTCGGCCTCGCCAAGCGCTGCGGGGTCGGCATGGTGTGAGATGCAGGAACCCATCTCACACCAGGCGATCGGCATCCGTAGCTGGTCGCCGATCGGAGCCCGCTCCGTACTCTCAACGCCGGCGCCGATGTCGGCGCTCGCGGCAAGCCCGTTCGCAGGCGGCGCACCCATGGCGGTTTCGAGTTGAGGACCGCCATCGCCCGCCGGCCCAGCACCGCCATCGCCCGCCGGCCCAGCACCGCCGTCGTCACGCAACTCGGCGATCCAGTCGTTCATCTCAAGCCAGCCGTTCGTTTCCAGCAGGCTAGCGTCATCTGGCCGGATCTTGATCTTCATATTGCAGGCCTCCAGTTCAACCAGGGGTGAGCTGACGTACAGCTACGTGACCTGCCCGGGAACAGGTACGTGCGCCGGGATAACGCGCCGGACAGGGGACTTCGCCTCCGATGCGTACCGGAGGCAGGTCCCAGCGCGGCCGACCGCAGCCACGCCAGACCGCGGATCGTTTCCAACAGGGGGAAACGCAATCTGCCGTTAGACAGACGGTGTTTCCTCCGACTGCGCGTGCGCCATCATGAGGCTTCTCCTCCCTTTCGAGCGCGTAGGCTCATCTTCCGGGCCCTCAGGCTCCACAGTCCTGCCTACGAATCACGGTCGGATAAACATACGGTAAACGTTCAGCTCATTTATGAGCCAATGGGACATTTGGATGTGGATACGTTCAACGTTCATTTTGTACACAGGGCCTGGATAGCGTTTTCGCAGGTAACTGCTCCGGCAGAAGTGCTGATGCCCGGGAATCCCCAGTGTTATCCCCAGTGTTATCCCCACATTGCACACAGACTCGCTAGCTGTTTGAACAAGTCATCCACACGTCTGTGCACAGAGCGGCGTTGTTCGCAGCGGCGCCGACCGAGAAACTGCTGCCTAGGTAACGGGCCGCAGCAAAGGTCGGCGGAGGGACAACAGTGACTGGCCGCAGCCGGGTATTACCGGTGCGTAACCGGAACCAACGCGGCAGGCTGCCGCATCCCCATCGCGGCCAGGTGTGCCGTCCGCAATTGGCACCCGGCCTGTCTGCCAGCAGGCGAGCTTGCACGTTGGTTCGGACGCTCGCCGCGCGCGGCGCTTCAGCAAATCGCCATACCGAGATTCGGATTCCGTTTCGCTTCACGACACTCCGTAAAAGGCATGTTTGGGCTACCAGGCTACCTTCAGGTTCCCTGCGCAGCGCACCTACGCACGCACGACCGACCAAGCCGGCCACGTGCGGTCACCGTTGATCAGACCTGTGTCTCCTGGCAGTGCCCCAGCGCGAGGTAATTCTCTACGCCGCACTCCTTGCGAACAATTCGGACCTACGCCGGCCGCATGGGCGACAGGTCCGACTCGTAGCCGGACCATTGCGATTTCCCCGGACTGCTAGATTTATCTCGGACGTGATATCCTATCAACGGGGAGCAATGCGCTGAAACCAAACCGGAAACATTCTCTGACATATCTGACATAAGTGTTTCGACAAGCTGGGCGACGCGGCTGCCACGATCGGCTCAGCTGCCGCAGCGCTGGCCCAGCAGACGAGGGCCTGCGGATGGCTGACCACCCAGGGTGATCTTTAAGGACGGTCCTTCGGTCGCCGGGCTCCCCTCGGCTACGGGCGAGAGACACGTGGGAAGCCATCAAGTTCCTGGGTGAAGTGGACGAGCGCGGGTCCCGGGCGATGAGCGACGAGGACGCGTTCACCCGGGCGACGTCTCAGGGCTGCTGACTGCTTGCCGAGAACGTCAAAGACTTTCGGCCCATCCTGCTGCGGGCGCTACAGGCTGACGACAGCGCCACGGGAATTGTCCACACCAGTAACCGCACCTTGCCGCGGTCAAGGAAGAACCCTGCTCCCCTGTTTTAGGCAATCCATGCGCGGATGCTCAACGGGCCACCCGAGGCGCCGCTCACCGAGGACTGGCTCTGCAACCGTGCAGGCCGCTAACCCCCGAGCGCGTTCGGCGCCGGGCAGGGCCGGCCAAGCGCATCGCCACAGACCGCGGACCCGGTGCGCTCCAGCACATCGCCATCGCCCGGCAGTTCGCATCGGTAGTGCACGGCGAAAGCTCCAATAAGCGCATCCGCCACGACCCGCCCCTCCACCCCCCCGCCCCTCCAGCCCCGGGACGGCGACGTCCACACCGGCAACAACACGGCGAGCGCCTCGCTGAGTGGATCCTCACCAACCACCGCCCATGTCGCGTCCACGAGCGCGCAGGTGCCGAGCAGGAACACCGTCCCGTCCAGCTCGGGAAACTCCGGCTCGCCTGCCTCCAATTCGGCCCCACCTTGGTGTAGCCAGGCCTCGTTGGTGTAGCCAGGCCTCGATGGCCTCGCTGTGGGCCAGTTCGGCCCCGGCGGTGGGAGCGAGCACGTGGAGAAGCATGCGCACCGCTGGGTGATCGGCACGATACCCGCCCGGATCGGCCCGTCGGGCGGGTATCGTGCCGTCCTGTGCTGGATGGCGATGTGGTCTTCGTCCCTGATGCGGTCCCGCGGCGGGGCCGGTTCTCCCTGTGGGGCACGGGCTCGGGATCGGGCAAGGTGGAGCTTGTCTTCGCCGGCGGGACATACGGGATCCGCAAGCGCCTGGTACCCGCGGACCTTGTACCGGTGGCCGAGATTCTGCCGTCGCTGCTGGCGATCGATCCGAATGCGGCCGGCCCGGCGACGGCGGTGCGGCGTTCTGCCGGGGTGTGGGCGGCGGCCGCGGCCGCTGGAGTCGGCCTGGTAGCGCGAGGTCGCCTGCTGCCCACGGTCGGCATGGACGGCATCGACGCCTGGCGAGCCGGACCGCTCGACCCGGCCGACCTCACCTGGCTGCGCGAGCTTGCTGCCTGTTTCCCCCCGGCCGCGCATGCCCTTGCCGTTCCAGGCTCGCGCCCTATGCGCATCCGCTCACCCGAGTCGCTGATCCGTGCGCTATGGGATGCGATCGCGGACACGCTCGCGCGGACCGCAGGGGCGCCACGCTCGGTCGCGTCGGCAGCGTTCGCCGGGCCCGAGGCGACACCGGTCGGAGACCTCGCGGAGTGGCTTGCCGACGCGACGGGCGGCCTGTCCGCGGGCGCCTGCCTGGGTCTTCGGATCGAGGCCGTCCCCGCGACACCGGGTGAGGACACGGACGAGCACATGCCCACGACCGATGGCAGCTTTGATCGCGCTGTCAACTCTGATCGGGACGGCGTGGCCGCTGCGGATCTCGACGGCCCTGCCGAGATCAGGCCTGCCGAGATCAGCCCGGCCGAGATCGCGCCCGCGTTCCGGCTGGTGCTGCAGCTACGCAGCTCCGCCGACCCCAGCCTGATCGTTGACGCGATCGCCCTGTGGGACCAGCCGCAGAGCGTCCTAGCCAGATTCGGCGCTCAAGCCGAGACAGACCTGCTGCTAGCCCTGCGCCGTGGCGCGGCGGTATGGCCGCCGCTGGCTCCGCTCCTGACGCAGGCGAGCCCATCGGTCCTGGATCTGGGCGATGACGCGATCACCAGCCTGCTCGGACCATCGGCCGAGGAACTGGCGGGCGCAGGCGTCGAGCTGCTGTGGCCGACGAGCATGCTGGCCGACGGGCTTAAGCTGCAGGCGGTCGCGACGCCAGCACCGGAGAAGCTGACCGAGGCCGGCTTCGGCCTCGATGTGCTATTGGAGTTCCGCTGGCAGCTCACTCTCGGCGGGGATCGGCTAGATCCAGATGAGATTGCCGAGCTGGCGGAGGCGAAGCGGCCGCTGATCAGGCTGCGCGGTCGCTGGGTGACCCTCGACCCGGCACTGCTGGAGAGGCTGCGCCGCCCGCCGCGAACCAGGATGCGGACGGTGGAGGCGCTCGGCGCTGTCCTCGCCGGCACCGCGGACATCGACGGCGAGACCGTCACGGTCGTTGCCGAGGGCGCGCTCGCCGACCTCGCCCAACGGATCGCGGGCATTGCCGCGGAGCCTGCGCAGATCGGGCCGCCGCCCGGACTGGCCGCGGCGCTGCGCCCCTACCAGCAGCGCGGCGTGGCATGGCTGGCCGCAATGTGTGACCTGGGGTTCGGCGGCTGTCTCGCCGACGACATGGGACTCGGCAAAACGATCCAGGTGATCGCCCTGCACTTGCACCGGCGGGCAGCGAGGGCGGGGCCGACGCTGGTGGTGTGCCCGGCGTCGCTCCTTGGCACCTGGGAGCGGGAGGTGCGCCGGTTCGCCCCGGACATCCCTGTGCGCCGCTACCACGGCGGCGGGCGGCACCTGCAGGACGTGGCCGCCGACGAGATGGTCCTAGTCACCTATGGCGTCGTGCTGCGGGATTCGGCGGAACTCGCCCGGATCGGCTGGGGGCTCGTTGCCGCCGACGAGGCGCAGTATGCCAAGAACCCGCTGTCGCGCACCGCGCGGGAGTTGCGGACGCTGCCCGCGCCAGCCAGGATCGCCCTGACCGGTACGCCAGTGGAGAACCGGCTGGCTGAGCTGTGGTCGATCCTGGACTGGACGACACCCGGCCTGCTGGGGCACTTGGAGGCGTTCACGCGGCGGGTGGCGGTCCCAGTCGAACGGTACAAGGATCCCGAGGCGACCGCTCGGTTCGGCGCCCTTGTGCGGCCGTTCCTGCTGCGGCGCCGCAAGTCCGACCCTGGCATCGCGCCCGAACTGCCACCCAAGACCGAGACCGACCGGATCGTTCCGCTGACCGCCGAGCAGGTAACCCTGTACGAGGCAGTGGTCAGGGAGACGATGGCGGCGATCGAGGACAAGGAGGGGATCGAGCGGGCTGGCCTGGTGTTCAAACTGCTCACCTCGCTCAAGCAGATCTGCAATCACCCGGCGCAGTACCTGAAGCAGACCGGGCCGCTGGCTGGCCGGTCAGGCAAGCTTGCCGCCTTCGACGAGCTGACCGACATCATCTTGGCCGGCGGGGAGTCAATGCTGGTGTTCACCCAATACACGCAGATGGCGACCCTGCTGCAGCAGCATCTGGACGTCCGCGGGATCGGGTCACTGTTCCTGCACGGCGGAGTCCCTGTGCGCCGCCGCGAGGAGATGGTGCTCGATTTCCAGGCCGGGCGGGCACCGGTCTTCCTGCTGTCGCTGAAAGCAGGCGGCACCGGGCTGACACTCACCCGCGCCACCCAGGTACTGCACTACGACCGCTGGTGGAACCCGGCGGTAGAAGACCAGGCGACCGACCGGGCGTACCGGATCGGGCAGGACCGCCCCGTGCAGGTACACAGATTGATCGCGGAGGGCACGCTGGAAGATCGCATAGCGTCCCTGCTGGACAAGAAACGGGAACTCGCGGATGCGGTGGTCGGCTCGGGCGAGGGCTGGATCGCCGAGCTGTCAGACGGCGAGCTCACCGAGCTGGTGTCGCTGCGAGACGCCACATGACCCGCGCGGATGGCGGGCCCAACTCCAGCCACGCGCAGGTTGCTGGCCAGACCTGGTGGGGGCGGGCCTGGGTGGATGCGCTGGAGCAGCGGGCCCGGCTTGATCCCAACCGGCTGCCGCGCGGCCAGGACTACGCCCGTGAAGGCGCCGTCGGCGAGCTCGTTCTTGCCCCGGGTGAGGTACGGGCTCAGGTCCAGGGGCGCCGGGCCCGGCCGTACGATGTCCGGATCCGGGTGCGGCCGTTCGCCGACGAGGAGTGGGACCGGGTAATCGACGCGATCTCCGCGCAGCTCGGCCGCGCCGCAGCGCTGCTTGACGGCGAGCTGCCGCCTGATGTCGCTGGCGACGTCGCCGCTGCTGGCCTGGATCTGCTGCCCGGCGCCGGGGAGGTCGGACCTCGTTGCACCTGCCCGGATGAGGCCGATCCGTGCAAACATTCGGCAGCGGTCTGCTACCTGGTCGCCGACGCCCTGGACGCCGACCCGTTCGCGGTGCTGCTCTTGCGGGGCCGGACCCGAAGCGAGGTGCTAGCCGGGCTACGGGCAAGGCGCCGCGGCGCGGACCGCGCCGCGGCAACGCCATCGCGGGTCCTGGCCGACCCGGTCGTCGTTGGCACGGGCTCGGATCGGGCAGGCGATCATGACGAGGGCGTGGATGCCCGCGCCGTGTTTGCGGCGGCCCGGTCGGCGGCGCCGATCCCTGTCCCGCCGATGCCACCGAACCGGCCCGGGCACCCGGCGGCGCTCCCGGTCGACCCGCCGTCGTGGCGCGCGGGGCTCCGCGACGACCTGCTGTCGCTTGCGGCCGATGCAGCCAGACGCGCCTGGGAACTCGCCGTCGGCCTCAGCGCCGACGGCGGGCTGGGCCTCGGCCCGGACGCCGACCTTGCCCGCCGGGCCGAACGGGTGCTTGGCACACCGGCCTTCTCCGCACTCGCCGAGCATTGCGGGATCGGTGCGCGCGACCTGGCCCGCCAAGCGCTGGCCTGGCGCCACGGCGGCGCGGACGGGCTCGACGTGCTCCAAGCGGAGTGGGACCCCGCTGCGGAAGTGGCAGGCGTAGCGGGGCTGCTGAAGGCCGCGCGAGTGGCGCTGCGGGAGGTGGCCGCAGCAGCCGCTCAGGTCACGGGGAACCGGGTCACCGCGGGCCGCGCACAGCTTCGGCTGGGGCGTGACCTCTTGTGGTACCCGTACGCACGCACCGATGGCGGCTGGGAGCCCGCCGGGCCGCCCCAGCCCGACCCGGCCCGCGCCGCCGAGACCCTGTGATCGCCGGCTAATCACGTTCCTGGCCGTGCAGCAGACAGTGGTCCCGAACGGCTGCGCGGCCAAGGCGCGGGCACGGCAAGATGCCACCCGGCACGCCGGGTCGCTCGTGACCCGCATCGGAGACGGAGATGCTGACAAAGGTTCTCTACGTTAGCGGTCGCGCTATGAGGGCCCTTGTGCCCTGCAGAGTCCTGCGGCATCGCAACGGCCGAGGCAGCATCATGATGCTGGTTGCAGAACATCACTGATGCTACGATTGTCGTATGCGCACGACGATCAGGCTCGATGACGATGTGGCCGCGGCAGCCGAACAGCTCCGCCGCGAACGCCATATTGGGCTGAGCGAAGCGGTGAACAGTCTCGCGCGCGCCGGACTGCGCGCATATCATCCAGCCCGGCGGACGTTTCGGCAGCGCACAAGCAAGCTGGGTCTGCGGGTGGATGTGTCCAACGTCGCGGAGGCTCTCGAACTTCTTGACGGCGCGGGGCACGCCTGAGTGATCATCGACGCGAATGTCCTGCTGTACGCGGTGGACGCCCAGAGTACCTTTCACGAGGCCACCCGGGATTGGCTGGAGGAGACACTCAATGGGCCCGCCCGGGTCGGACTGCCGTGGGCGTCCCTGCTCGCCTTTCAGCGGATCTCGACCCACGCGCGCGCCTCGGCCAGCCCGCTGAGCCCGGGGCAGGCGTGGTCGTATATCGCCGACTGGCTCGACACCGATGCGGCGTGGGTGCCGACGCCAGGAGCGAAGCACGCGGAGATACTGCACCGGCTCATCGTCGACGGCGATCTACGCGGCAACTTGGTCACCGACGCCCATCTGGCTGCCCTGGCCATCGAGCACGGCGTCGGCGTCTGCTCGACGGACTCCGACTTCGCTCGATTCCCGGGGCTCACTTGGGTCAACCCAGCGGCACCTCGATAATGCCGACCGCGGACGAGATGCTGGCCGCACACATTCCCGTACGGATCCATATCGGGGTGCATTCATTGCCGTACGCGCCCGATCGCTGAGTGCGCAGCCCGCTGCAGCCGTTAGGGATCATTTTTCATAACGGCAACCGTGGCCGTGTCACGCTGCGGCAGCCGTTTTGCATCACTTACGCGCGAGCCTTTCCGGTTCGGCGCTGCGGGCAGGAGACTGCCCAGGTAACCGGCCCGATCCAGCCCAGCCGGGCCGGACAGCTGGCGCGCCGAAGGCGTGCCCTCGAAGCCGTCGAGAAAGTTCTCACAATAGGTGGACGCCATCGTGATCCTGTATCGCAGCTGCTTCTCCCCCGCCGCGCTCATACAACGCGATCGCCTGGCGGTGCCGTGCCGCCGGCGCGCCGGCGCCGCGAGGTCGTGCCGCGAGGCCGGGGTGTCGTGGTGCATCCCTCCTAGCCGGGGCTGCCGGTCCGCGAGGATGCGCTGTTCGCAGCCGGGGCGCCGCCGGAGGGTCGCCGCTCGTGGCAACCGAAGGCGCCGTGGCCACCGTCCGTGGCTGTCCACGAAGACGCGCCGGGGGGTGGCGGTGTCCTACCCACAGCGCGGGTCCGACCCACAGCGACGCGAAGAGCGTGGCGAGCGCCGCACCAGTGACTACGGCGGCGGAGCCACCAAAGAACACTTCGAGCACCAGCAGAAGGCCGCCCACGACCGCGGCGAGCAACCCGCACAGCCCGGCAACTGCGAACCGGTGCCCGATCCGGACCAGCTCGCGTTTGAACCCGCGCTGGAACAGCAGACGGTGCACCATGACCGGTGCAACCAACAGGGCACCGGTCAAGGCGGAGGCGGCCAGGGTGGCGATGTAGATACCGCGTTCCGTGGCACCCAGCGTCGCGAATCGCTGGGTGAACGCCAGGCTGAGCAGGAACGCGAACAGGATCTGCACGCCGGTCTGTGCGACCCGCAGTTCCTGTAGCAGCTCGGCGAAGTTGCGGTCGGCCCGCTTCAGCGGCGTCTCGCTTCGTTGACCGGCGTTCCAGATGTCGTCGCGCCTCGCCGAGGACGCCGTCCGATGCGCTCGGTGGGCGGATCTGACCGCCGGTTCGTCTTGGTGGATGGCCGACATCGCAGTGGAAAACGGTGAACGAGACATGAATTGATCGTGAACGAAGTCTGTCGCGATGTCGACGATCCTGTCGGTCTTCTAACGCCCTGGACGCTGGTTCTAACGCCTCCTCGACATCGCCTTTCCGCTGCACTTGCAGCACGATCACTGGTGCGGCGCAACCGGGCCATGTAATGGCGCAACTGGGCCATGTAGTAGCGCCAGATCCGCCGGCCTGAACGCCGTCCGCTCGCGCGCGAGCACGCGCACACGCCTGCCCAGGCGGGACTCGCCACTGGCCGGGCGGCCCACAAGGCGTCGGCGGGGTGCCGTCCACGTTCTGGTGGAACCCGCTCGACGGCCGCCAGGACCCCCAGGTCGCGATCCGCCGCACCGACGCGTTCAGCCAGGCCGTGTCCGTGGAAGGCGTCGAAGAAGGCAGCTTCTGGTCCGCCAAGGCCTCGGACTACCTGCGCGCCCACATGCACGCCGCCGCCATCGAGCACCTGGACTTCCGCGGCATCGTCCGCTGGGTCATGGGCATCGGCGCCACCGAAGCCGTAGACATCCTCGCCACCGCTCCGGGGCCCGGACGGCACTGGGCCGCCCAGCACGCCAACTGCGCGCCGAAGCCAAGAAGACCGCCAGACCATTCCGGATGACCATGAGCCTCAACGGCGCTGGGCGTAGCCCTCGCCACGCCGCCACGCGCCCCACC
This sequence comes from Streptosporangiaceae bacterium, assembly GCA_035517695.1. Lineage (GTDB taxonomy): Bacteria > Actinomycetota > Actinomycetes > Streptosporangiales > Streptosporangiaceae > DATFVJ01. The sequence goes on along the minus strand of DATIYI010000041.1, from coordinate 14,266 downwards.
GGCACCAAAGCGTCATCTTCGCGCACCTGCGATCCCTGGACGTGACCAGTTACCTGTAGTATTGGGCTTTTCCGATCGTCCATCAAGCGGAAGAGGACCAGAGATCGAAAGGTACCGGCACAGGTGACTTATTCCATCATGGGTCATGACCCGTCAAACGGCGACTTGGGCGTGGCTGTCCAGTCGAAGTTTCCGAATGTCGGAGGCCTGGTTCCGTACGGTCGGGCGACAGTCGGCGTGTTGGCAACGCAGGCGTTTGCGAACCCGCGTCATGGAAGTATAGGGCTTAAGCTTTTAAGGTGTGGCGCCGAGCCTCGCCAGGTCGTGGATATTCTATTGCAGGCAGACACCGCTCATGAGCAGCGCCAATTCGCCGTGCTCGACGCCGAAGGGCGGTCGGCCAGTCACACAGGTGCTGAAGTGTACGAGTGGGATGGATGGGCTGGCGATCGCGCCGGCAATCACTGTCTGGCGCTCGGAAACGGTCTTGCGGGCGGTGAAGTTCTCGACAGCATGGTATGTGTGTTCGAGGACGGAACAGGCACTCTTTCAGAAAGGCTGATCACGGCCTTGGCAGCTGGCGAGACGGCAGGAGGGGAGCTTCGAGGTCAACAATCAGCTGCATTGTTGGTCCTCAGAGAGAATGGCGGCTATGGGGGGCTCGATGATCGGCATGTAGCAATCTCTATCTATGACCACAGACAGCCCATCGACGAACTCGAGCGATGCTACGAAATTCACAAATTGTCATACTTTCCGAGCGATTCGACGAACCTTGTAGCAATAGGGTCTGAGCTTGCTAACGAACTCAAGCAGCTGATGCGTGAGCGCGATTTCTACCGGGGGCCGCTGGATGGTCGCTGGGAGTCAGATGCTATCCGGTCGATGCAGATGTTCATGGGCTGGGAAAACTATGATAATCGTATCCGAGATGATGACCTAATCGACACCGAGGTGTTGGCGGACATGCGCGCACGTCGCGAGCGGAATTGCTCATCCGTGCGACGGCAGTAAGACCGAATCAACGAGGAAAGGGTGCGACCCGTGGCGGCGCTGGTGCCGTTCTCTAATGGGTGTTGATAGCGACGCCTGGCGTGTCGGCCCAAAGAGGATACGCCGTCCCCCGCTAGCTCGCGTGCTGGCTTGTCGAGAGACAGCTCGCTGGTGACGGGGGAGGGCGTGCGCAGGTCAAAGCTATGGAAGAAGCTGCTGGATGTCGAGCATGTGGTGCTCGGGGATGTTCGGATCGCTTGTCGCGGAGGTCACGGTGGACGCCGATGGAGAGGGCGCCGGGCTCGTGATTGAAGGTCTCGTCAGCGGGTCACTCGGCACGGCGTCGCGCGGCTGTGCGCGATGAGCGCCGGGGCGTCGAAGCCGTGGCCCCGGCCGCAGCCGCTGATCGGGGACACCACCAGCAGCGCCGAGCGGGCCGGGGACCCCATGAGCTGGGCGCTCCCGGTGAGGACGCGCGCGGCGCTGGCCGAGGTCATCGCCGCCCGGCGAGACGTGCGGCGCTTCCGGCCGGACCCGGTCGGGGACGACATCGTGGACGAGGTTCTGGCGGCCGGCCACGCGGCGCCGAGCGTCGGGCATTCCCAGCCATGGCGCTTCATCGTCGTTACGGATTCGGGCCTGAGGGATAGCGCGGCGGTCATGGCTGACCGTGCTCGCCTCGCCCAGGCCAGACGCCTGGACGCGGACAGCGCACGGCATTTGCGCAGCCTGCAGCTGGACGGGATCCGCGAAGCCCCTGTGGGTGTCGTGGTTTGCTGCGACCGGCGCGCCCGGTCGGCTGGTGTCCTGGGCCGCGCCACCTTCCCCGACGCCGACATTTGGTCCTGTGCCTGCGCGGTCGAGAACATCTGGCTGACCGCTCGTGCCCACGGGCTCGGCCTGGGGTGGGTCACCCTCTTCGATCCTGATGAGCTGAGCGCTCTTCTCGGCCTGCCTGACGGTGTGGTGACACTCGGCTGGCTCTGCCTCGGCTGGCCCGACGAGCGCTTGCCAGCACCGGGGCTGGAGCGTCACGGATGGTCGCGCCGGCTCCCGCTCAACGAGGTCATCCTGCGGGACCGCTGGCCGCGCGAAACGGAGCCCGCTGCGCCTCGTGACCGCGCGTCCGCAGCGGTGGGCGGGGCGCGGGTCCTGGCGCGCGACCGTGAGGACCGCCTGCTAGCGGCGCCCGGGTCGCTGGGGCTGCTGGGTGACACTCTGCTGCGGGTCGAGTCGGTTGCCGCGCGCGACGCTGCGGGAACCCTGGTCATCGCCGGCGCCGATCACCCCGTCGCCAGCCTGGGAGTCAGCGCGTTCCCGCGTAGCACCACCCGGCTCATCGCCCGCGCGCTCGCGGCCGGCGAGGGCCAGGGCGCCGCTGCGGCCAGGGCCGCCGGCCTGCAAGTATGCCTGGCCGACTGCGGCATCGACGGTGACCACATCCAGGGCTGGCGGGACTTGCGTCCCCCGGGCAGGCAAGGCGACCTGGCCGGCGCGGATGCGCTGGAAAGGGATGCCGTGGCGTGGCTGCTCGCCGCAGGCAACCGGCTAGGTCACGAGCTCGTGCCAGCCGGCCCCGTTGCCCTCGGCGAAGTCGGCATCGGCAACACAACCATCGCCTCAGCCCTTGCGGCTGCCCTGCTGGCAGTGCCTGCCGAAGACGTCGTGGGGCGTGGCGCGGGGAGCGACACCTCCATCGTCGCCCGCAAGCAACACGTCGTGGAGCAAGCTCTGGCACGGATGGGCGAAAGGCTTCCGCCGGCCGGCCAACTCAGCCGCTCCGGTGTCGAGGACCTGATCGGCGGAGTCGGCGGCCCCGAGCAGGCCCTCCTCACGGGGGTGTGCCTGGGCGTGGCCGATGCCGACGGGCTGGTCGTGCTGGACGGCCTCCTGACCGCCGTCAGCGCGCTTGCCGCCGTCCGTCACCGTCCCGAGGTCCAGGCCCACTTGGTCGCCGGGCACCGCAGCGCCGAGCCCGCGCATCTGCGCGTCCTCGATGCGCTCGGGCTGGAGCCCCTCCTCGACCTGCGGATGCGTGCCGGCGAGGGCGTGGGAGCCGTGCTTGCGCTGTCACTGCTCGCCCAGGCGAAACGTGCCCGACGGATGACCGCCGCGACAGACTGACGCAGGAAGCCACGTCCAACCGAGAGGCCGAACCGAAGCGCCAGTGCCTCGACGCCCGCCGCGTCGGGGCATCGTGCCGAGGAGATAGACCGCCGCGTGGTCAACCCCGGCCGCGGTAAGTCCCGCCGTGCTGGCGGCCCATGGTGCATGAGTTCTACGTCCACTACGGCCTCATCCCCGCTCCCGGCCACCCCCTGCGGCTCTACCGGCGGATGAAAGACATCCGCGCCAGCCTGCGCTGACTCCGGCGCAGGCACAGGACGCGTTTTAAGCCGACGTCTCATCGCCGCGGACATCAGCTGTTCGTAGACCGGGTTCGGGCAGGGCCACGGCAGCTCGACGACGTGCAAGGGCAAGCCGAGCGCGGCAGCCTGGGCCTCGAGCAGCACCCGGCGGACGCCATGCATCGCCACCCGCCCGGCGGCCGCGTTCACCGTGGTCAGCAGCCCGCCGACCCCGACCCCGCCGGCGGAGCGGACCCCGTGCAACGCCAGCGCGCTGTCCTTGCCGCTTGACCAGCTCATCACAACGCCCGCGGCAGTGTCACCACGCAATTTTACATGGACGTCCAAGTAAATTGCCGCTAAGATGTTAGGATGTCCAACTATTTTCGGTGGCCGGTCCTCGCGGCCCTTCCCCTACAGCCACAGCTCCTCTCCAGCCATAGCGGAGGCGGCAGTGCCCAGTGACTCCCCGGCGCTACACGTGCCGGTCAACTCCGTGCGGTTCGTCACCGCCGCGAGCCTGTTCGACGGCCACGATGCGGCGATCAACATCATGCGGCGGGTCCTGCAGAGCCAGGGCGCTGAGGTGGTCCACCTCGGGCACGACCGTAGTGTCGAGACGGTGGCCCGCACCGCAATCGAGGAAGATGCGCAGGGCATCGCCCTGTCGTCCTACCAGGGCGGGCACGTCGAGTACTTCAGCTATCTCGTGCAGCGGCTTGCGGAGCTCGGGGCGGGTCACATCAAGGTGTACGGGGGAGGCGGCGGCGTTATCGTGCCCGAAGAGATCGCCCTGCTGGCCGACCGCAGAGTAACGATCTTTGCGCCGGAGGACGGGCAGCGGCTGGGCCTCCCCCGCATGATCAACAAGCTGATCGCGGCGTGCGACGTTGACCTATGCGCGGATGAGCCGAGCCTGGACGCCGTGCTCAGCGGCAGTTCTACTCCGCTGGCGCGCGCGATCACCGTGCTCGAGGCCGGACGGTCCGTCAACCTGGCGCAGGGTGTCCGGGAGGCGCTGCCAGCCCGGCCGGTGCCCGTGCTCGGCATCACGGGGACCGGTGGGTCCGGTAAGTCGTCGCTGACCGACGAGCTGCTGCGGCGCTTTCGCCTGGACTTCGAGGACAAGCTGCGCATCGCGGTGCTTGCGATCGACCCGACCCGCCGCCGCGGCGGCGGCGCCCTGCTGGGCGACCGGATCCGGATGAACGCCCTTGACAGCGGGGACCGGAATCGGACGTTCTTCCGGTCGATGGCCACCCGGTCAGCCGGCGCGCAGCTGCCGGAGCGGCTCGGCGACATCCTGATGGCGGTGAAGGCGGCGGGGTTCGACCTGGTCATTGTCGAGACGCCGGGCATCGGGCAGGGTGACGCGGCGATCGTCCCATTCAGCGACACCTCGCTGTATGTCATGACGCCGGAATTCGGCGCCGCCTCCCAGTTGGAGAAGATCGACATGCTCGACTTCGCCGATGTCGTGGCCGTCAACAAGTTCGAACGTCGCGGCGCGGAAGACGCCCGCCGCGATGTCGCCCGCCAGCTGGTCCGCAACCGCGAGGCATTCGGGGTCCGCTGGGAGGACATGCCCGTGTTCGGCACCAACGCCGCGCGGTTCAACGACGACGGAGTAAGCGCGCTTTACCAGCACCTGAAGACCCTGCTGGCCGACCAGGGACTGCCCGCCGGCGAGGGCGTGCTCCCGCGGGTCGACGTCAAGGCCTCGACCGCGCTGCGCAGCGTCGTCCCCTCCGCCCGCAGCCGGTACCTCGCGGAGATCGCCGACGCCGTGCGCGGCTACCATAAGCTGACGCGGGCCCAGGCCGAGATCGCCCGCCGCCGCCAGCACCTGAGCACCGCGGCCGATCTGCTCGGCGTGGACGAGGGAGCCGAGCAAGTCCGCAAGCTGCTCGGCGCCGCCGAAAACGAGCTGCTGCCTGAGGTCCGCGATCTGCTCGGGCAGTGGCCGGCCCGGGTGGAGGATTACGCCGGCGACGAGTTCGTTTACACCGTACGCGGCAGGGAGCTCCGCACCCCGCTGACCAGGAGCACGCTGTCCGGGTCCAGGGTGCCCCGGGTTGCGCTGCCACGCACCCAGGATGACGCGGAGCTGCTGCGGTTCCTGCGCTCGGAAAACCTTCCCGGCTTCTTCCCGTTCACCGCGGGGGTGTTCCCGTTCAAGCGTGAAGGTGAGGCGCCGGCCCGGATGTTCGCCGGCGAGGGTGACGCGTTCCGCACCAACCGGCGCTTCCAGCTTTTGTCGCGCGGCGGTGACACGACCCGGCTGTCGACAGCGTTCGACTCGGTGACACTCTACGGCCGCGATCCCGACCTGCGTCCGGACATCTACGGCAAAGTGGGAACGTCCGGAGTGTCGATCGCCACGGTCGAGGACATGAAGGTCATGTATTCCGGGTTCGACCTGTGCGCACCGACGACCTCGGTGTCGATGACGATCAACGGCCCGGCCCCGGCCATTCTCGCGATGTTCCTGAACACCGCCATCGACCAACGGCTCGATGCCTTCCGCGACGAGCACGGCCGCGAGCCCGGCGAGGCGGAAGCGCAGGAGATGCGGGCCTGGGTCCTGAGCAATGTCCGCGGCACCGTGCAGGCCGACATCCTCAAGGAGGACCAGGGCCAGAACACCTGCATTTTCTCCACCGATTTCGCGTTGCGGTGCATGGGCGACATCCAGCAGTACTTCATCGACCACCAGGTGCTGAACTTCTACTCGGTATCGATCTCCGGTTACCACATCGCCGAGGCGGGGGCCAATCCGATCAGCCAGCTGGCGTTCACGCTCGCTAACGGCTTCACCTACGTCGAGGCCTACCTTGCCCGCGGCATGGACATTGACGACTTCGCCCCCAACCTGTCGTTCTTCTTCTCCAACGGCCTGGACGCGGAGTATTCCGTCATCGGCCGGGTCGCGCGGCGGATCTGGGCCGTGGCGATGAAGGAACGATACGGTGCGGGAGAGCGGGCGCAGAAGCTGAAGTACCACGTGCAGACCTCCGGCCGGTCGCTGCACGCTCAGGAAATGGACTTCAACGACATCCGCACCACGCTGCAGGCCCTGTGCGCCATCTACGACAACTGCAACAGCCTGCACACCAACGCCTTCGACGAGGCGGTCACGACCCCCAGCGAGCATTCGGTCCGCCGGGCGCTCGCCATCCAGATGATCATCGACAAGGAATGGGGCCTGGCCGGCAACGAGAACCCGCTGCAGGGCTCGTACATCATCGAGCAGCTCACCGACCTGGTCGAGGAAGCCGTGCTGGCGGAGTTCGACCGCCTGGCTGAACGCGGCGGCGTCTTGGGCGCCATGGAGACCGGCTACCAGCGCGGGCGGATCCAGGACGAGTCGATGCGCTACGAGCAGCGCAAGCACGACGGCAGCCTGCCCATCGTCGGTGTCAACACCTTCCTCGACCCGCACCGCGGCGAAACTCCGGCCGGACCGGTGGAACTCGCCCGCGCCACCGACGCGGAAAAGCAGTCCCAGCTCAAGCGGCTCGCCGACTTCCATGCCCGGCACGCAGGCACCGCGCCGGAGGCGATCGCCCGGCTGCAGGGCGCCGCCATCAGCGGAGGCAATGTCTTCGCCGCCCTGATGGATGCCGTCCGGTACTGCTCGCTCGGGCAGATCAGCGACGCTTTCTTCGAAGCGGGAGGCGAGTACAGGCGCAACGTGTGAGCGGACTCCCGCCAGCCATGCATCGAAGCGCGGCTGCCCGGCGGATCACGGCCACAGGGGCTATCGGCCTGCCACAGTAGGCTTAAAGCACCGGAATGTGAGGGGGACAGGCTGTGACGACCGCTCCGCTGACGTTTGATCCCATCGAGGAGGCCGCCCGGCAGTGGCGGGCTCACGGCTGGGCCGACGCCGCGGACGGCATGGCCGCCGTCACATCCGTGATGCGCGCCCAGGCGATCATGCTCGCGCGAGCTGAGGCCGTGCTGCGACCGCTCGGGCTGAGCTTCGCCCGCTACGAACTACTCACCCTGCTGTCCTTCACACGGCGCGGCACCCTGCCGATGGCCCAGGCCGGCACTCTGCTCCAGGTACACCCGACCAGCATCACCAACGCCGTGAGCAGGCTCGAGAAAGCCGGGCTTGTCAGCCGCGAGCCGCATCCCAGCGACGGCCGGGCGGTACTTATCCAGATCACCGAGCAGGGCCGCGCGCTGGCCGCAGAGGCCACCAAGCACATCAACGCGGCCTTGTTCACCCAACTCGGGCTCCCGCCGCAGCTGCTCAGGACGCTGTTCTCGGTGATCCGCGACCTCCGCCGCGAGGCGGGCGACTTCGCCTGACATCCACATCGAAAGGGCGCTATGCCGACGTTGCGCGATGACCTCGGGCATCCCCTCAGCCTGACCAGGCCCCCGCAGCGTATCGTCTCGCTGGTCCCGTCGCTGACCGAAGCCCTCGCCGTCACCGTCCCCGGCCGGCTGGCAGGCGCCACCGACTGGTGCACCCACCCCGCCGGCCTCGACGTCCCGCGGGTCCGCGGCACGAAGAACCCCAACCGCGCCGCGATCACCGCGCTGCGCCCTGATCTTGTCGTCGCCAACCGCGAGGAGAACCGCCGGCACGACGTCGAGCACCTGCGGGCGGCTGGGATCCCCGTGTGGGTCACCGAGATCGAGACGGTCGAGGCAGCCCTGCGCTCGCTGCGCCGCCTGTTCACCGACGTCCTGTCCGTCCCCGAACCCGAATGGATACGCTCCGCGGCCAGTCAGTGGTCCGGACCGCCCGCACTCCCGGCCCTGCGAACGGTCGTCCCTATCTGGCGAGAACCCTGGATGGTCGTCGGAGCCCGCACCTTCACCGGAGACATACTCACGCGGCTAGGCCTCGTGCACGTGTTCGCCGACTCCACAAATCGTTACCCCAGGCACGAGCTCACGAGCCTCATGGCCGCCGGAGCCGAGCTGGCGGTGCTGCCCGACGAGCCCTACCCCTTCACCGCCAGCGACGGGCCCGAGGCCTTCCCCGGCATCGCGGTAGCGCTCGTCCCCGGCCGGAGCCTGACCTGGTACGGCCCCTCGCTGACTGCCGCCCGCGGCGAGCTGATCGCATGCATCCAGGCCGCGATCCGCACTCAGGACCGCTCCTCGACCGGGGATCGAATCGGTACGCAGGGCCGTTGCAGCCAGCGCCGGCCACCCTGCTGATGCGTCCGTTCCCGCTTACCGTTGCCGACCCCCGGATTCACACCAGGTTCCCCTCTTACGACAGCCACCCTGGGGTGAACGGCCGGACCAGCACAAACCCGACTCTATCCGCAAGCTGCGTGACGGCTAACCTTGACTGGAACCGGGGTGACTTTCATGCGGGGACTGGCGGCGGACGTGGATGCGGCTGAGGCGCTTGCCGCGGTCGCCGGCGCCGGGCCGTACTTCGCTCTCGAGCCCTGGGCCGAGGACGCGGGCTGGCGGCAGGCGAGCCTGCTGGTATCTGATCCGGCGGTGCTGGCCGACCGGGTGACTCACGCCCGTGCCGTCATCGCCGGCCGGGCCGGCATCGCGCCTGCGGAGGTGACCGAGCGGGTCGCCGCCTCGATCGTGTTCCTGGGGCTGGCCTCACGTCTGGTGTCACCGTCGCTGGGCGCGGCGGTGCTCGGCGGCATGGTCCCCTACCTGACCCTGGACAACCTGTGGTGGCGCCCGGTTGACGGCGGCCCGGTGCCGCTGGCGGCCGGCCCGGTCACCGGGCGGGAGATCGGCGACGCGGCGGCCGGCCGTCAGCTCGACGACGCTGCCGCGCTGCTGTCGGAGGGCTGCGTGCAGGGCATGGCCGATCCGGTAGCCGGTGCTTTCCAGGCATTGTTCCGGCTCTCACCGCTGGTGCTGCGGGGCAACATCGCGTCCGCGCTGGCGGGCGCCGCCGGGATGCTGGCCAAGAGCTTTCCGGACCGGGCGGAAACCGCCGGCCAGCTGACGGCCAGGGTCCTCGCTCTCGGACCGCTGCGGGGCACCGGGGAACTCGTGCAGCCGGACGCCTCGCAGCCGAGGCGTTTCCTGGTCCGCCGCAGCTGCTGCCTGTACTACCGGGTGCCGGGCGGCGGGACATGCGGTGACTGCGTGTTGACGCCGGAGCATATCCGGCGCCAGCAGTGGCAGGCCGCCCTCCGCGGCTGACCGAACGCGATGGAGACGAGCGCCATCTGCTCTCACCGAGGACGACGGGTCGGTCACCATCACAATGCGAGGGCCATGGCGACTGATCACCCAGCATCGATGGCGGCAAGGCCTTCCATACAGCTGGCCGTTATGATGGGAGGTGGTCTACCTCACTAACGGTGTTTCCAGCGGTTTGGGTTGGTAGGTCTCGGCGGCCGGGAACCCGTCGCCGAAGGTGATGGCGAAGGCCTTGAGAGCGGTTTTCCAGCGCCTTCGGCCTGCCTGCCGACGGTTCCTGACTCGACTCAAGCCGCCGGCGGAACGGAGCTGCAGGTGAGGGGGGCGCTGCTGGTTGCCGGCACGCATAGTGATGTGGGCAAGACAGCGGTCACGGCCGGGCTGTGCCGGTGGCTGGCGCGTGAGGGTGTGCGGGTCGCTCCGTTCAAGGCGCAGAACATGGCGCTTAACAGCATGGTCACGGCCGAGGGCGCGGAGATCGGCCGAGCCCAGGCCATGCAGGCGGCAGCGGCCCGGATCGCCCCTACTCACCTGATGAACCCGGTCCTGCTGAAGCCGGCCAGCGACCAGCGGTCCCAGGTGATCGTGCTCGGCAAGCCCTGGCGCGACGCGGACGCGCGCACTTACCAGCAGCTCAAACGGGAGCTGCTGGATGTCGTCCTGGATAGCCTGGCCACGTTGCGTGCCCGCTGTGACGTCGTCATCTGCGAGGGTGCTGGCAGCCCGGCCGAGATCAACCTGCGAGCCGGGGACATCACAAATATGGGGCTGGCGCGGGCTGCGGATCTTCCGGTCCTGATCGTCGGCGACATCGACCGGGGCGGCGTGTTCGCGTCGCTGCTGGGCACCCTGGCCCTGCTTGATCCCGCCGACCAGCGGCACATCGCCGGTTACGTGATCAACAAGTTCCGCGGCGACCGCGGCATCCTGAAGCCCGGCCTTGACTGGCTGTCCGAGCTGACCGGCCGGCCATGCGCCGGAGTCCTGTCCTGGCTGCCCGGTGCCTGGCCCGATGGCGAGGACAGCGTGCGGCTGGAACACGGCCAGCCGTGGGCCATGCGCGACCCGGCGGACCAGGCGCTGCGGGTCGCCGTGATCCGCTTCCCGCGGCTGTCGAACTACACCGACGTCGATCCGCTGGCCTGCGAGCCGGGCGTGCTGGTGCGCCTGGCGACGCGGCCGGATGACCTCGCCGACGCGGATCTGGTCATCCTGCCGGGCACCCGCGCCACGGTGCACGATCTGCAGTGGCTGCGTAACCGCGGACTGGCCGAGGCGGTGCGCCGGCGGGCCATGCGGGGGCTGCCCGTCATCGGCATCTGCGGGGGCTATCAGATGCTCGGCAGCCGCATCGCCGACGGAGTGGAAAGTGACCTTGCCGAGGTACCGGGACTTGGCTTGCTGCCGGTCACGACCCAGTTCATCCCCAGTAAGACGCTGCGGCAGTCCTCCGGTAGCGTGCGCGGGATGCCCGTGCACGGCTACGAGATCCGGCACGGCCAGGTCCGGGCGGACGGCGGGGAGCCGCTGATCATTGTCCAGGACGGCTCTGGAGAAGGGTGCGTGGCCGGACCGGCCAGCGGTACGTCCTGGCACGGGATATTCGAGAACGACGCCTTCCGGCGGGCTTACCTGGCCCAGGTCGCAAGTCAGGCGGGACGCCGGTGGGCTCCTGCGGAGGTGTGCTTCGCGCAGGTGCGCGACAACTGGCTCGATGCGCTGGGCGACCTGGTCGCCGAAGGACTCAATACGACCTTGGTCCGCCAGCTAATAAGCGACGGGATGCCTGACGGCCTGCCCAGCCTCCACGTGAGCAGGGCATCCGGCACCAGGCGCATATGAGTGGGTGAGCGTCTCCGTGCCGGGCCCGCGACCGTCGCCGGAATCGGCGAGGACGGGCGGCATGTCTTGACTGGCTGCGCACGAACGGCTGCGCGATGCACGCCGGATCGCAGGAAGGACGCACGCTGATGAGAACGGTGTCCGTGGTGGGAATCGGAGCCGGTAACCCCGAGCACATCACCGTGCAGGCGATCAGCACGCTGAACGCCGCCGACGTCGTATTCATGACGGACAAGGGCGATGCCGCGCCCGAGCTCACCGAGCTACGCCGGGCCGTATGCGAGCGGTACATCACCGGCTCGTCCTACCGGATCGTAACTGCGGCCGACCCCGATCGTGATCGCGGCACGGCAGCCTACGAGCCGGCGGTGGATGACTGGCGCACGCGGCGCGCGGTGATCTACGAGCGGCTGATAGCCAGCGAGCTCGGCGAGCAGGGTCGCGGCGCGTTCCTGGCCTGGGGCGACCCCGCGATCTACGACAGCACCGTGCACGTACTGGGCGAGGTGCTGGCCAGGGGCGCGGTCACCTTCGAGATACAGGTGATCCCGGGAATCAGCAGCGTCCAGGCGCTGGCGGCCCAGCACAAGACCAGCCTGACCCGGACAGGGCGTCCGGTGCACATCACGACCGGCCGGCTGCTCGCGCAGGGCCTTCCCAGCGACGCCGACGACGTCGTCGTGATGCTGGATGCCGGGTGCACGTTTACCGAGGTAGGCGACGGCGACCTGGAAATTTACTGGGGCGCCTACATCGGCAGCAAGGACGAGGTCCTGATCTCCGGCCGCATTGCCGAGGTCGGGGAAGAAATCACGGCCGCGCGAGCGGCTGCCCGCCGTCGCCATGGCTGGATCATGGACACCTACCTGCTCAGGCGACCGGATAGCACGTGACCCGGACCACCATCCTGGTCCTCGGCGGGACCGCAGAGGCGCGAGAGCTGGCCTCCCGGCTGGCCATACGACCGGGCCTGCGCGTGATCTCCTCGCTGGTCGGCCGGATAGCTGATCTGGCGCTGCCCGCTGGCGAGGTGCGGATCGGGGGCTTCAGCGGGGTGGACGGGCTGGCCGACTGGCTTCGCGCCCAGCATGTCGCGGCCGTGATCGATGCCACCCACCCATTCGCGCAGGCCATCAGCGCACACGCCGCCCTCGCATGCGCGAGATCGCAGACACCGCTACTCCGTCTCCTCCGGCCGCCGTGGACCGCCGGCCCGGGCGATGACTGGCATGACGTCAGCTCGCCGCAGGCCGCCGCGCATCTGCTGCCATCTGCGGGACGGCGCGCGTTTCTCACCACTGGCCGACAGGGGCTGCCGGTCTTCGCGGCGCTCGACCAGATGTGGTTCCTGATCCGCTGCGCCAGTCCCCCGGCTGGCCCGCTGCCAGCCGCCCGGCACATCATCCTCGCCCGAGGGCCCTATGATGCTGATACGGAGCGCGCGATCATGACCCAGCACTGGATCGACGTGCTGGTCACCAAGAACAGCGGCGGAGCGCTGACATCCGGCAAGCTCGCAGCCGCGAGACAGCTCGGCATACCGGTCGTCATGATCCGCCGTCCGCCGCTGGCTGACGTTGCTGACTGCTCGTCACCCGGCGACGCCGTGCGCTGGCTGCTGCGCCAGGTCACTGACGCGGATGATGCACCACGGCTCGTTCCGTAAATAAGAACTAAGACCTCTTATGCCGAACGACCAGCGGTGCTTCTCGTCCGCACCTTGCCCTGGCCCGCAGTCGAGGGTGGGGGCCATCTGCCGTTTAGCTACCGCGGTTCCACGCCGATTGCATCGCGAGCTACCTGGACGATCTGGCTCGAGCCCGGGGCGACAGCGCAACGGCCACCGATCAAGCCCTCACCCGCCACCAGCCCGCCGCGACTCTGGGCACCGAGATCCGCTTACGCGCTGATGGCCGCCAGCGTCGCCAGCCGCTCCGCCAGCATCTCTGCAGAGCCGCCGGAAATGCTACCAAGTGGCGCTCAATGGCGCAAGTAGCGGAGCGCACGCATGCGTACAGGAAGCTGCGCAGCCACGGCCTCACGCAGGCTGAGGCCCAGAAGGTGCTCGACGTGGAGGTGCGGACGGCGCGTCGGTACGCGGCGTGGCAGCAGAACGCCGAAGCGCAGACCGAGGCCGGGCTTGAGTGCGACGAGATCGAACTGGGGGCCTGACAAGCGGGACGACTGGACATGGCGGAGATCGCCGCGGCTGGTCGCACCTTGGTCGCACCGTAGCCCGTGCGCCGCCGACAAGTTGCGGTACTCCCGTCCCGTAGTCTGCGGGCCGTTCAGATGACGCTGCCCTGGTTCGACACCGGCGACTTTCGACGTGATGCACCTCCGATTGGCCGCGATGCCTGCAGATGGGTCCATGTCGCGCTCGGCGGCTTGCGCTCCGTCGGGATCCACCCCAACCGCGAGGGCACGGGCGTGGCCACATGTGCGGGCTACCCGGACCAGTTGGTACCGGCTGCTCAGGTTCCGGGACCACCGGCTACGCCTTGTCAAGCTGGGCTGCTCCGGAGGGACCACGGCGACGTTCACCAACAGAGGGATGTGCGAATATCGCGGCGACTGCAGGGTCTGGTCGACGACGCCTTCTCCGGCTCCTTGCCGGCGAAGCCGTCTACGTTCGCCCGCTCGGGTGCCGGGCGCCGCCGCGCAGCTTCGCTGAGATGACGAGGTACGACGCTGCCGGTCCGCCCCTGGCGCAGGTGGTCCTCATGTCACATCGCTACGTCGCTCGGTACTTCCCGGGCTTCGGGGGCTTGCGCTGGGTGGTGCAGGCGGTAGAGGTCGGCGTAGCGGCCGCCGAGGCCGAGCAGTTCGGTATGGGTGCCGGTCTCGGTGACGCGCCCGCGGTCGAGGTAGAGGATCTGCTGGGCGTCGGTGACGGTGAGCAGATCGTGGGAGATCACGATGGTGGTGCGGCC